>PBVL01000118.1 GCA_002728675.1 Gammaproteobacteria bacterium | reverse complement strand
CTGCAGAGCCTCGTCGTTCATGTAGCCAAGCATCAGGACTTCGCCTGTGTCGTCGGCAGTTGTGACACACGGGATCAGCCCGGCGTCGTCAAACCTTGGGGCAAGTGTGAACCCCTCTTCGACTTCCTCGACCGAAGTGCGCGACGCGAAGAACGTCGTGGGACCAGCTTGCTGGTTAGTCATGAGGGGAGTCTCAAAATACATGTAGGATAACGTTACAACATAACAATAACGGTAGCTACCGGTTTTGCACCGCTTTCAAAGGCCGGCCCTAGAGTGCGCGCCGGCTCAGCAGGTCTACTCGAACGAGAGAAACCGCTCCGGTCCCGCATGCGTGCCTGCGGCCAAGCTTCTTGCGTCTAAAAAGGATGTTATAACATACCACATTATAATCAAACGCTTGAGAATTAGGCAGCAGGACAGTTGAATCGTTCGAACCCCCCCGATGCCGGCGCAAGCTCCGACCGTCGCATGACAGACTCACCCGCCGACGGTATCGCTTTCGCCATCGACCTGTGCAACGAACGCGGAGTCAGGCTGACAACAGTGCGCCGGCAGGTTCTGCAGCTGCTGTTGGAGAGAAGTCGACCGACCGGCGCCTACGAACTGATCGAGGCGTTGAAGCAGTGGGTCGCTCGCCCCGTCACTACACCCACCGTCTACCGTGCACTGGAATTCCTGATAGCGCAGGGATTTGTGCATAAGATCGAGAGCCGCAGTGCCTATGTCGTGTGCGAGCATCCTGAACACCGTCACGACTGCATATTCTTCATTTGTGGTGATTGTGGTGTGTCTGTCGAGCTGGAGGATCAGCGGGTTGCCGATTTGCTCGTAGAAGACGCGACAGACCGTCTCGGGTTCAGCGTGACGCGTCGCGTGGTGGAAGTGCAGGGCACCTGCAGACTCTGCACTGCAGCTGATGCCTGAGCAAATGGAGAGCGGCGTGTCACGTCTCGTGCCTGTTTCGGTGCTGACCGGATTCCTCGGCAGCGGCAAGACGACGCTACTTAACCATCTCATCCGTCAGCGCGTCCTGCACCGGACCCTCGTGATCGTCAACGAGTTCGGCGAGATTGGCCTGGATCATGACCTGATGGCTGCGAACACGGATGAGGTCGTCATCGAGATGTCGAGCGGTTGTCTCTGCTGCACGATTCGGGAAGACCTTGTCACGACCCTGCGCGAGGCTCCCGGGCGTTTTGCCCGAGACGGCAAACCGATGTTCGATCGGGTGGTGATCGAAACGACTGGACTCGCGGACCCTGCCCCGATTCTGCATACCCTGATGACCGACCCGGCGTTAGTGCGCCGCTATCGACTGGATGGCGTGATCACGACGGTCGATGCCGTCAACGGCGCGGACACGCTTGATCGACAGGTCGAGTCGGTCAGGCAGGCGGCGGTCGCCGACCGGCTGCTGCTGACCAAAGCCGATCTCGCGACGCTCGATCAGATGAGCACACTGCAGGCACTCCTGCACTCGCTGAATCCCGCCGCTCCAAAGGTTCTCGCGGTGGGCGGGTTGGTGGATCCGGCATTGCTGTTTGACGCCGGTCTCTACAACCCAGCGACGAAATCCCTGGACGTGCAGAACTGGCTGAAGGCGGAAGCCTACGACGGCTCACATGAGCACGAGCACCATCATCATGAGGTCAACCGTCACGACGCACACATCAAGGCACTCTGCCTGACAATCGATGCGCCCTTGCCCGCGGATAAATTCGAGGCCTGGCTGGATCTGCTGCTCGCTTTTCAGGGGCCGAACCTTCTACGGATCAAGGGCATCATCAACGTGGCCGAGCTCGATGGACCGGTGGTCATCCACGGCGTCCAGCACATCTTTCACCCCCCGGTCACGCTGGAAAGGTGGCCCAGCAGTGACCGTCGCTCCCGAATCGTCTTCATCACCCGAGACCTGGCGGAGTCGGTGCTCCGCGACACACTGAGGGTAGTCACAGGGTTCGGCGGGCCCGAGGCGGCTTCCACCGACACACCTGTCGACACGGACGTGTCCATTGAAGAGGCGACATGATGCTCTATCTGACGAACACATTGACGCGCACCAAAGAGGCGTTTGTCCCTGCGGACCCGGGTCACGTCACCATGTATGTGTGTGGGCCGACGGTCTATAACTTTGCGCATATCGGCAACGCGCGACCTGCGGTAGTTTTCGACGTGCTCTATCGGCTGCTGAAGCGGCGCTTTGGCAGCGTCGTCTACGCCCGCAACTTCACGGATGTCGACGACAAGATCAACGCCGCCGCGAAAGAGACCGGCCAACCGATCTCCGCCATCACCGGTCGCTTCATCGCCGCATACCATGAAGACATGCACGCCCTCGGCGTCCTGACGCCGGAAATGGAACCCTGCGTCACGCAGCACGTCGATGAGATCATCGACATGGTGGAACGGCTGATCGAACGGGACCACGCGTATGTGGCCGACGGACACGTTCTGTTCCACGTACCTTCGTATCCAGCCTACGGGGCTCTGTCCGGCCGTAATCGGGACGAGATGATCTCTGTCGCGAGGGTAGAGGTTGCCCCGTACAAGCGGGACCCGGCGGACTTTGTCCTTTGGAAACCCTCGACGCTGGACCTGCCCGGTTGGGACAGTCCCTGGGGCCGAGTGCGTCCGGGGTGGCACATCGAGTGTTCGGCAATGATCGAAGAGCACCTCGGTGTTTCGATCGACATCCATGGCGGCGGTCAGGACCTGATCTTCCCGCATCACGAAAACGAGATTGCCCAGGGAACCTGCGCACACGACGGACGCCCCTACTGCCGCTACTGGGTCCACAACGGTTTCGTGACCGTCGAGGGCCGAAAGATGTCGAAGTCGCTGGGCAACGTGCTGCTGGTGCGTGATCTGCTCGACGACGCGTCGGGCGAAGCCATCCGCTTCGCGCTGCTTGGCGCACATTATCGTCAATCCCTCGATTGGAGCGAGGACGGGCTTGTTCAGGCGAGACGCGGGCTCGACCGACTCTACGGCGTGCTCCGCGACCTCAGCGACGCGCCGGAGGCCACCTGCCCCCCCGAACGGATCGAAGGGTTCGTGACCGCACTTGAAGACGATCTGAACTTCCCGCGCGCAATCGCGGATCTCTACGCGGCAGCAAAAGTCGCCCGCCGCGCAACCTCAGACGAAGAGCGCGGAATTGCCAAGGCTGTGCTGGTGGAGGCGGGCAGTCTGCTGGGTTTGCTGCAACAGGACCCCGCAACCTGGTTCGAAGAGCAGGCCGGCGACTCTAGCGACATTGCGGAAATCGAAGCTCTCGTCGAGGCAAGATACGCGGCGCGGACCGCCCGCGACTTCGCCACCGCGGACCGGATTCGCGACGAACTCACGGCGATGGGTGTCGAGGTTCAAGATCGCGCGGATGGCCCGAAATGGCTGCGAGTCGGGCGAGCCTGACAGCGGGCGCTTCCGGCGTCACGAAGCGCTGATGCCCTGGGCGCGCGCATGTCCCGACGGATCATCATCGTCGGTAGTCGGCAGGTCACGCATGTCCCACAGCGGCTTGCCGGGCTGCGAGTTTGTCATCGCCATGACCGAAAGCTGGCCAGTATCGGGATACTCGACGGCTTCAGGCGAAGCGATGTTGCTCACGAACAAGTAACGGACCACGTCCCTCGTCGGATTGCTCAGCTTGTGCGCGCCTTCCGGCCCACGGCGAAAGTGGACAACTTCCCGCTCCTCCAGCTAGCGCTCTGACCCCCGAAAGATCGCCGGCACGATACGCGAGCTCCCAGGTTGTGAAGCCGAGACGAGGGAGCAGGGCCTCTGCGGAGTGTTGGGCAACCGGGCCCGTGCCAGCGAGGGTCGTGTCACGCGTCGTCGGAGCCGCAAGGGCAGGTTTGAGGAGCTGTTCGACGCCTGCGAGCCGCCGGGACGAACGCCAGATCACCTCGCCGGAGTCCGGCTGACGCTGGCAGGAGAGGATGGACAGGAGCGTCGACTTACCCCACCGTTCTCCCCGATGAGACCAATACGATCTCCTCCGAGGATCGTGAGGTCGATCTCGTCGAAGAGTGACCG
Source organism: Gammaproteobacteria bacterium (assembly GCA_002728675.1). Taxonomy (GTDB): domain Bacteria; phylum Pseudomonadota; class Gammaproteobacteria; order Pseudomonadales; family Azotimanducaceae. The sequence continues at coordinate 35,850 of PBVL01000118.1, read as the reverse complement.
GGTGGCGGTTTCCACGTGCGGTGCTCGGCCCTGCAGCAGTGTCGACACGTTTACCCCGGGGACGGGAGGTTGGAGATCGGTACCGGCTCGATCGAATCAGCAGGCTCGAAGCCGAAGACGCGGCCGTAGAAGTAGAGTTCCGCGTCCAGTGCGCGCTTGATGTTGGCCGCCTGCCGAAAGCCGTGTTGTTCACCTTCGAAAGGCACGTAGGCGACCGGGATGCCCTTACGTTCCAGGGCCTCGACCATCGCCTCCGCCTGGTTCGGAGGCACAATGCGGTCTTCCAGTCCCTGCAGGAAAATGGTCGGGCAATCGAGCCCGTCCAGGTGGTGGATCGGAGACCGCTCGACGTAGCGTTCGCGGCTCTCGGGGTAGGGTCCGATCAGCGTGTCGAGGTACCTTGACTCGAATTTGTGCGTGTCACGCGCCAGCGCCTCGAGGTCGCCGATGCCGTAGAGGCTGGCGCCTGCCCTGAAGGTATCGGTGAAGGCCAGCGCGGCGAGGGTGGTGTAGCCGCCCGCGCTGCCACCGCGAATGATCAGCCGTTCCGCGTCGACAAGGCCGGCATCCGCCAGATGTCGGGCACCGGCGGCAGCATCCTCGACGTCTTTGACACCCCAGCTGAGCTTCAGGCTGTCGCGGTATGCACGTCCGTAGCCTGTGCTTCCCCGGTAGTTCACGTCGAGCACGGCGATGCCGCGTGAGGTCCAGAACTGAATCGCGAGAGACAGACTGCCGTGGGCTGCGGCGGTCGGTCCGCCATGCGTCGTGACGAGCAGAGGCGGCAATTCGCCGGCCGGCGCGTTGCACGCCGCATTCGCGGGTGCGTAGTAGAAACCGTGGGCGGTCTCACCGTTCCCGGTGGCAAAGCTGATCGCCTCGGGCGCGGACAGCGTCCCTGCGTCGAACGTGAGATCCGTCGTCGTCCGCACCTGTCGTGTGGCACCGTCGCTCCAGTTCCGGCTGCAAAGGGCAGGGAAGCTGAGTGCGTTGGCGCCTGTATAGACGAGGCGGGTTGCGTCTGCCGCGACGGACCCGACCGAGTTGACGTCGATACTGAGTTCGGTCAGCTGACCGGTCTCCACGTCGAGCAGGGCAATCCGATCGGTGTTCGCGGTGTTGATGACGCAGGCGATCTCCCGGTCCGAGCGGAAGCACCAGGTCCTGAGGCCAAGGGCCCACTGGGGTCCGCCGAACTCCGCCGCCGCGGGGCAGAGCGGTTTTGCCGTGCCAGCGTCCCAGGCGTAAAGGTTCCACCAGCCGCTCACGTCCGACACGAAACAGAGTCGTCCGGAAGGCGAGAAGGTGGGCTGCTGCACCGACGTTGCCGCGTCACCTGCGATCGTCGAGACATCCGCCAGGCGACCGTCGGACGCGAGCGTGCCCAGATGCAGTTCGGTGCCGTCCCACGGCATGTTCGGGTGGTCCCACGACAGCCACGCAAGCTGCTCTCCGGCCGGATCGAGACGCGGTGCGGCGAAAAAGTCGTGCCCTTCGATCAGCGTTTCGATGTCACCGTCGTCGAGACTGATGGCGACAATGGAGTTGACTGGTTCCGCGGCATCGTCGGAGTGCGTTTCCGCAACCGCAATCAGGCGGTTCCGTCGCGAGTCGACGACCATGTCGGCGAAGCGGCGATCGGGAGCGTGCGTGACCGGCACCGGATTGCCGTCCTCCAGCCGGTAGACCTGCTGGTCGGCAAAGTTGACGAAAAAGATGCCGGCATCGTCGACCAGCCACGCGCCGCCGCCGTACTCGTGCACGCGCGAGCGGGCGTTGAAGGGTGCGGGTGTGAGATCAACCGGCGTACCGCCGTTCGGTTCGTGGACAAGCACGAGGCGCCCGGCTTCGGTCGGTCGGCCTTCGAGCCAGTACAGTCCCTCCGGGCGGATTGTGGCCCCACCCAGCGAGATGCTCTGGGAAACCAGCAGGTCGGTCGTGATCGGTGACGGCCAGGTGCCGTAAGGAGCGATGTCCACCATGGAAGAGAGCCCTCGTGATTCGGGCAAATTCTACCGCCGCAGGCGAGGACTCAGAAACGTGTCGAGCTCCGCGGCGCCGAAGGGGCACTCCAGTTCGTCCTCGCCCACCGAGACCACGGGGATCCGGATGCCGTACCGGCTCACGAGTTCGGGGTCGTCCGAGATTTCGATACCCGCCACCTCGGTCCCGGGCGCGTGCTCGGCAAGCCAGGCGGTAAGCAGCGCCCACGCGTCCTCACACAGGTGACAGCCGAGCGTCGTGTAGAAGCGAATCACGGCGCGGGCAGACCAAAAAAGTCCGCTGCATTGCCGGTCGTCTGCGCCGCTAGACTGGCGGCATCGATGCCGCGCCGTTCGGCGACGAAGGCCGCAATATGCGCAAGATGGCACGGTTCGTTCCGCCGCGTGCGCGGCTTGGGACGCAGGGTCCGGGGCATGAGATACGGGGCGTCAGTCTCGATCATCAAGCGCTCCGCCGGTATGTCCTGCACTAATTCTAGGAGATGAGAGCCCCGCCGTTCGTCACAGATCCAGCCCGTGATACCAATGTGACAGTCCAGGTCGAGATAGGCGTGCAGAGCCGATCTTTCTCCCGTAAAGCAGTGCACGACAACCTTGCCAAGGTCGGCACGGTGCACGCGGAGCATGTCTGCAAATCTCGGATACGCGTCCCGTTCGTGCAGGAACAGCGGCATTTGGTTGCGTGCCGCGATCTCCATGTGGGCTTCGAACGACCTTGCCTGCACGTCTCTCGGGGAGAAGTCACGGAAGAAGTCGAGCCCGGTCTCGCCGACCGCGACAACGCGCTCGTCATCCAGCAGCGCTTCGAGTTCCCGCAGGGCATGCGGTGTCGCGTCGCCCGCGTGGTGCGGGTGAATGCCTGCGGTTGCGTAGAGTACGTCGTGTGCGTGAGCGAGTTCGCGGGCGGCGCGACTGCTTGCGAGGTCTGCGCCCGTGACGATGAGCCGGGTCACGCCGGCAGCGGTGGCGCGGCCGAGCACGTCAGGCAGGTCGTCGGCGAAACTCTCGTGCGTCAGGTTGGCGCCAATGTCGATCAGGCTCACTGCTGGACCGCCGCTGGAATGAGGGGGCGGAGTATAAGGGCCGACCGCCGCGCCGCAATACCGGTCCGGCGAGTCAGTCAACGCGAAGGCTGGGCCGGGCTATGGGGTCCGCGAACGCTAGTTCACGGAGCCGGATGCGAGTCCGGAGGCGTCGGTCCAGGTGATCGCGGAACGATAGGCTTCGTTCAGTTCGTCGACGTGGATGTTCAGCTCCGCGAGGGCGTCCCAGTCCACCTGCGTCCACTGTGCCTGCTCGTGGCAGATGACTGCCTGCAGCACCTTGCCGTAGCTGCCCTCGTAGCCGGTCAGGGCGACGACCAGGTCTTCGTGCAGCGACATGGCATCCAGAATGTCGCTCAGCGGCTGGTCGAAGTACGGGTCAGTGTCGACAGCAGACCGACCGAGAAGTAGCCCGACGGGTTGTCCTCGTCAAAGCGGAACGCGAGTTCTTCGCACATCTTTGCCTGGATGATGATCTGGCTCCGCAACGCGCTGGGCTTGTCCGAGAGGTTGGTGAGTGAAAGCAGGCTGGTGAGGCTGCGGATCTGGCGAATCCCCAGGTAGGAGATCGCTCATTGCAGTGATTCGATCTTGTTCAGTCGACGGTGGAACGTGGAGTTGACCAGGCGGAGCGTCCGGATGCCGAGCACGGGGTCCCGCGCGATCACTTCTTCCAGTGCCTGGGTTGAGATGTCGGGATCCTGGAGGCGTCCGAGCAACTCCCTCACGGCCAGCTCGCTGTCGGGAATCCGCTTGCCGGTGAGCATTGCGGGCGCGACAGGAAATAGCCCTGGAACAGTTCGAAGCCGAGCTTCCGGCACCGGTCATACATTTCGTGGGTTTCGACCTTCTCGGCCAGCAGGGTGAGGTTGTACGGCGCAAGCCTGCGGACGCATTCGCCCAGCTCCTCGTCGGTGTACTCCAGAACGTCGATCTTCACGATGTCGGCGAGTTCGAGAAGCGCCTCGGTGCCAGGCTGCATGATGAAATCGTCGAGGGCGATAGTGTAGCCCTCGTCCACCAGGCGGCGTACACAGGCGACGAGTTCGCTGTCGATCACCACGTCTTCGAGTACCTCGATGACGAAGCGACGCTTGTCGAAGGGGATCGGCTCGTCCAGCAATTTGCGCGTGAAGTTGACGTAGGCGCGCTTGTTGCCGACGACGTCATCGATGTTGAAGTGCGTGAATGCATTGATGAGCAGTTCAGACGTTGCCGAGTCGCCGTCCGTGACGCGCGCTTCGTTGTTCTCTGACTGTCTGAACAGCAGTTCGTACGCGACTACCCCCACCTCGTTGTCGAAGATGGGTTGGCGTGCCATCAATACGGGTTCTTGCATCGGGGCTCCTGCGCGGGCGGCGACGCTTTGGCGTCTCCTCCCGTTCAGCATAGACGAGCGTCACGATTTGCCAGCGTCCCCGTTCACCGGCCTCCGGACAGGGGCGCGGAGACGCCCGAATCCCTGGTATTCATGCGGGTAGATCAGGGGTTGGGAGAGCCCCATGCGGGTCGCGTAGATGGCCGCGAACATTGCGACGTTCTGCACGTAGTCGCGGGTCTCGACGAAGGGGATGGTCTCGACCCAGATGTCCAGCGGCAGGGAGGCATCCATCCACCGTGCGGCCCGCGTTGGGCCCGCGTTGTAGGCAGCCGACGCGACCAGGCGGTTCTGATCGAAGCGCCGCAACATCTCCCCAAGGTATGCGGTTCCGAGCCTGATATTGACCTCCGGTTCGTAGAGCGTGGCTTCGTCCGCGATCCTGATTCCCGTGCGACCGGCAACGAGGCGGGCGGTTGCCGGCATCAGCTGCATCAGCCCGCGTGCGCCGGCCCCCGACTTCGCGTCCGTCATGAACGCCGACTCCTGCCGGGTGATCGCATAGGCCCAGGTCAATGGGATGTTCTCCCGCATGGCGTGTTGCGTGAACTCGTCCTGGTGTGCAAGGGGAAAGCGTACGTCCAGATCATTCCAGGCCTCGGCATCGATCATCGAGCTGATCGCCCGCTCGTGCCAGCCCCAGCGCCGCGCCGTTTTGGCGGCGATCTCCTGTTGGCGGGGGGTCAGGCGCGTGGTCGTGAAACGCCACTCGCGTCGGGCATGCACGACCTCGTCGAGGGCGAGGAGTTCGTATGCGCGGTGCACGCCGGGAATCTCCTCGACGCGGCGGACCTCATCGGCCGTGAAGTACTTGGGTTCGTGGCGGAAGTTGTACTCCTGGCCGAGGATGTCCGCCGCAAGGAAGCCGTAGAACGACCGTGTGGTCGCCAACGCCTCCAGCAGTGTTCGTCCCGTCCCGAGATCGATCGCATCCGACGACTCCAGCAGCGCACGCGCCCGCCAGTAGCGCCAGCGGTTGGAGTTCGCGCGAGCCTCGGGGAGGCGATGCAGCCCGACGAGCACCTCGCTCCAGTCCTGCTTGCGGAGCGCGTAGCGGAGCCGGGCTTCGAGCAGCTCGTGACTGGTCTCGGCATCGATCGGCACGTCGTAGATCAGCGGGTCGCCCGAGTAGTCTGATGCGAGCCGCTTGCCCACGTAGACGTATGTTTCACGCAGTTCATCCGGCGTGAAGTCGTGTGATGTCTCGTAGGTGCGCAGCGCGGCATATGCATCGGCTGCGCTCCGTCGCGCGAGCCTTCTCACGCCGTGCAGGATCAGCCGACGTTCGCGGGGGCCGTCCGCACGGTACCTCGAATGCGCGCTGATTCTCTGCGGGCGCTGGTGCACCTCTCTGAACTTGTTGGCGAGGGCGCGCTCTTCGTTCGGGATAAAACGCACGAGGTAGCTCGCGAGCTTGTACCGATTTCTGGCGAGCGCCAGCTCAAACCGTTCCCATGCGAGGGTGCCGCTCAGCTGACCCGCATCCCGCCAGAGCTTGAATGCCGCGTCGCAGGCATCCGGCTGCGACGCGCCGACCAGCCAGAGTTCCCGCGTCGCCGCGTGGGCAGCCTGGTCCTGACCTGTTCTGTAGAGGGCGTTCGCGTAGTGGCAGGCCAGCTTGTCGTCCCCGGAACCCGGGGTGTAGTGCGTGGCGAGTTGCCGCCATTGGCCGCGCTGGCCGAGGTGGCGGAGCCACGCACTCCTCAGCAGACCGGGGAGCGGTGTGTCCGGGTAGGTTGCGGCGAACGCCTCCAGTGCCTGCGGGGTCATCCGCGACATCCGGTAGGCGTGCCAGGTGTATTCGAGGTAGGCGAAGAGGGGGTAGTCGGAGAGCTCGCCGCGTCGATCCGCGTAGCGGCTGTGCTGCCCGGACTCGATCAGTCGCTTGAGCTCCCGGTATCGTTTGCGGGCTTCGAACTGTTCGTGCGCGACGGGGGCGCCCGGCTCGAGTCCGAACTGCACGGCATCGTCGGCCCTGGCGAACGGAGCCGCGGAGAGCGCAAGCAACAGCACGATCAAGAGTGTTTTCACGGTTTACAGCGTCCGGCGGGTCGCGCCGCTCCCGAGCGTCCGATCAGGCCCCGACGCGCACCGCAAGCACGTCGCATGGTGCGCCGTGCAGGACTCCGTTGGCCGTGGATCCGAGGATCAGTGCGATGCCGTGGCGGCCGTGACTTCCGACCACGATGAGATCTGCTTCGATCTGCTTCGCGACTGCGTCCACCTCAGTTTCCGGTCTGCCAAAAATGAGGTGCCGGTCGGCCTCGTCGATGCCGAGCTCCCTGGCGAACTCCGCCAGATGATTCTTGGCGGTCTGCTGAATCTGTTCCTGAATCGTGGACAGATCCATCGGAATGTCGCCGCCGTAGGCAAAGCTGAGTGGCTCGATCGCGTGCACGCAACTGAGTCGTGAATCGAAGGCTTGGGCCAGCGCGCTGGCCCGCTGGGCAACCTGTCTGGACTCGTCCGTCAGATCGAGAGCAACGAGGATGTGGGAGTATTCGGCCATGAGCGTACCCGGTGGTCGGTTCCTTGACGGATGTTACCACTGGCGAGGCGCCGGGCAAGACGGACGGTAGCCCTGACCTGACGATTGCAGGGTTGCAATACAGTGGCCAGCGCCCAATATCCCGTCCGTCACAATCTGGGGGAACGATGTCCTATCTCATCATCGGCGTGGTGTTGCTCATCGTCATAGGACCGTTGCTTGCGATCCTGCCCAACGAGCGCCAGCGCCAGCAGGCACGGATGCGGGCCGCGGCACGTGCAGCCGGCATCAATGTCTCGATCACGAATATCGAGGATCCGGATCCCGACCCCGAACGTTACGTCACCGCAAGCGGCCGATTGGTCGAGCGGAAACTGCCTGTGACCGCATGGGGCAGGCCGCGCAAACGTCCGCGGGACTGGCGATCGCGGCCGCAGCCGATCTGGGCGTTTGCCCGGGTCAGCGGCGCTGCCGAAGCGGGCCTGCCGCCGGGATGGAGCGAGGTGGTCAGCGTTGACGGTGAGGACATAGCCGCGCTGCGGGAACTCGTTACGGACGCGCTGGCCGGGCTGCCGGAAGACGTTGTGCAGGTTGGTGAAGAAGGTTTCGTCGTCTCGGTGTACTGGCGTGAGAAAGATGAAGAAACCTTCGACACGGTCGCAGGTTTCCTGCAGGATGCGGCCGGCGTCGGTGTCTACACACCGCCCGGCGACGCTTCGACCGATGACTATTGACAACAGTTGAGGCGGGTCGGCTAATCTAAGTTGGCATTGTTCGGCGCTCCCGCCCGGGGCGCTGTCGTTTCAGGGAAGCAGCACGCACATGGGTAAATCGCTCGTCATCGTCGAGTCGCCTGCCAAGGCGAAGACGATCAACCGGTATCTGGGCAACGACTTCATCGTGAAGTCGAGCGTTGGTCACATTCGCGACCTGCCGACCAGTGGTAATGCAAAGCCGGTTGATCCCAAGGCGAGAGCGAAGGAAGCGGCGCGCACCCGGAAGATGTCGCCCGCGAAGAAGGCGGAGCATCGGCGGAAGAAGGCACGCGAACAGCTCGTCAACCGCATGGGCATCGATCCTGCCAAGGATTGGAAAGCCAACTACGAGGTGCTGCCCGGCAAGGAGAAGGTCGTCACCGAACTGCGCAAACTGGCGCGGAACGCAGACGAGATCTATCTCGCGACCGACCTCGATCGTGAAGGTGAGGCGATCGCATGGCATCTCCGTGAAGCGATTGGTGGTGACCCGGAGCGGTATCGCCGAGTGGTCTTCAACGAGATCACCCGCAAGGCGATCAACGAAGCGTTCGCCGCTCCCGGCGAGATTGACATGGACATGGTCAACGCACAGCAGGCGCGGCGATTTCTCGATCGCGTGGTGGGCTACATGGTCTCACCCCTGCTTTGGTCCAAGATTGCACGGGGCCTCTCGGCTGGTCGTGTGCAGTCGGTTGCAGTGAGACTACTGGTCGAACGTGAACGCGAGATTCGCGCGTTCATCCCCGAGGAATACTGGGATGTGTTTGCAGACCTCACGGAGGCTGCCGGCGCGCCGCGAGTGCGGTTTCAGGTCACCAAGCAGGCGGGGGAGAATTTCCGCCCCGTCAACGAAGAGCAGACTCAGGCGGCGCTCGCGAAGCTCGAGGACGCGACGTATACGGTGCTGAGCCGGGACGACCGCGCCACGTCAACGCGGCCGGGTGCGCCCTACATCACGTCGACGCTGCAGCAGGCGGCCAGCACGCGCCTTGGCTTCGGCGTCAAGAAGACCATGATGATGGCTCAGCGCCTCTACGAGGCCGGGCACATCACCTACATGCGAACGGACTCGACCAATCTGTCGCAGGATGCCGTCACCGCATGCCGGGACCTCATACTCGACCACTACGGCGACAAGTACCTGCCGGAGGCGCCGCGGGTCTACACAAGCAAGGAAGGCGCGCAGGAAGCGCACGAGGCGATTCGACCGTCCGACGTGTCGGTCGAGCCGGGCTCGCTTGGCAGCATGGAAGCGGATGCACAACGCCTGTACGAGATGATCTGGCGTCAGTTCGTGGCATGCCAGATGCCGCCCGCGCAATACACGTCGACGACCGTGCTCGTCAGCGCCGCGGATCTCGAACTGCGTGTTCGTGGCCGAATCCTGCGCTTCGACGGCTACACCCGTGTGCAGCCTTCGAGCGGTCGGGGTGAGGATGACACGCCGCTTCCGGATTACACCTCCGGCCAGGTGTTGAACCTCGAAGAACTGCTGCCGTCGCAGCACTTCACCAAGCCGCCTGCCCGATACGGGGAGGCCAGCCTCGTACGTGAACTGGAGAAGCGCGGAATCGGTCGCCCGTCGACGTACGCCGCGATCATCACGACAATCCAGGACCGGGGGTATGTCACGCTGCGCAACCGTCGGTTCTACGCCGAGAAGATTGGTGACATCGTCACTGACCGACTGATGGAAAGCTTCGATGACCTGATGGACTACGGCTTTACCGCCGGTCTCGAAGAGTCGCTCGACGAGGTCTCGGAGGGCGATGTCAACTGGACATCATTGCTCAACGAGTTCTACGGCAAGTTCGAAACCAAGCTCGAACGCGCACAGGCTGACGACGGCATGCGGGCCAACGAGCCGACCATGACGGACATCAAGTGTCCCCAATGCGGGCGCGACATGCAGTTGCGGACTGCGAGTACCGGGGTGTTCCTTGGCTGCTCCGGCTATGCCCTGCCGCCCAAGGAGCGCTGCAAGTCGACGATCAACCTGGTGCCCGGCGATGAGGTGGTGAGCGTCGACGGGGACGATGAAGAAGAGTCACGTATTCTTCGGACCAAACACCGCTGCGGCAAGTGCGAAACGGCGATGGAGAGTTTCCTCATCGACACCGAGCGCAAGCTGCATGTATGCGGTAACAACCCTGACTGTGAAGGCTTCGAGATCGAACGCGGCGAGTTCAAGATCAAGGGCTATGACGGCCCGACCGTCGAGTGCGACAAATGCGGCGCGGAGATGCAACTCAAGACGGGCCGGTTCGGCAAGTACATGGGCTGCACTGCCGACGACTGCAAGAACACCCGCAAGCTGCTGCGCAATGGCGAGGTTGCCCCTCCCAAGATGGATCCCGTTGCGATGCCGGAACTGCAATGCGCGAAGGTGGACGACACCTACGTGCTCCGCGACGGCGCGGCAGGGATCTTCCTTGCGGCCAGCCAGTTCCCGAAGAACCGGGAAACGCGCGCGCCGTTTGTCGATGAGCTGATTCCTCACCAAAACGAGATCGACCCGAAGTACAAGTTCCTCACCACGGCGCCGACCCAGGACTCTGCGGGGCGTCGGACGATGGTCCGGTTCGCGCGCAAGACCAAAGAGCACTACGTAACGACAGAGGTGGACGGCAAGCAGTCCGGTTGGCGTGCGGACTACGTGAGCGGTGAGTGGCAGGCGTCGGAGACGAAACCCAAGGCGAAGAAGAAAGCGAAACCCAAGGCGAAGCGGAAGTCGCGCGCCAAGGCGGCCGTTTGACCCCTGCCGGAAGACCCGACCCAGGGAGATAGTGCGAAGCGCCGTCGCTGCGATTCCTGCCGCCTGTTGTGCTGACCAGGGGGGCGGACCGCGAACACAAGCCGCGGATTCTGATTCACGAGATCACGCGGGCCTCAGAACTGCGCGAGGTCCCTGACCCTGGAAAGAGCGGGCCGGGTCGGCGACGGTCCGGAACCCTGCGCACTTGAAGCACGATTCCCTTGCCCGGACCTCGGCTCACGTCGCGCAATCTAGCGTCGCAGTACGCCGACGCCCAGTCCTTCGATGGCAAATTCCGATGTGCGCAGGTCAACTTCGATTGGCGCGAAGTCCCGGTTTTCCGGCAACAGCGTCACGAGGTGACGGGAGCGCTGCCTGCGCAGGCGCTTGACCGTGACCTCATCCTCGATTCGTGCGACGACGATGTCGCCGTTGTTCGCCTCCGTTGTGCGGTGCACCGCGAGCAGATCGCCATCGAGGATGCCGCACTCGACCATGCTGTCGCCCTTGACCCGAAGGAAGTAGTCCGCGCTGGGGCTGAACAGGGACGGCGGAATCTCGCATCGATCCTCGATGTGCTCCTCGGCGAGAATCGGGTTGCCCGCCGCAACGCGACCAACAATGGGGATGCCGAGTGGGTCCGGGAGTTTGATGCCCCGCGATGTCCCTGGAATCATTTCGATAGCGCCCTTGCGGGCGAGCGCCTTGAGATGCTCTTCCGACGCGTTGGGACTCCTGAATCCCAGTTCATTCGCAATATCAGCGCGTGTAGGCGGATAGCCGGTCGCTTCGATGTGTGACCTGATGAAGTCGAGCACCTGGCTCTGGCGGTTCGTGAGTTTGTTCATCGTCCTGTGCTCGCTTGTCTGGCGCGTCGTTACGGTCCGTCTCTGCCCATGCTCCGAAGGCGCCGGTTGGCGGGTTCGGAGGATTCTGCCGGGGCAGGGCTTCGCTGGTGGCTGGTTCTGGTTGGGGGCAGGTCTTGCACTGCCGGATCGCTCGTTGGCTCTAACTGGTTGGATATACAGTAGTGGGATTATATACAGTCCAGGCGGCATGGCAACGGTGCAGCGCGGGGGTTGACGGCATATCCGGACGCGGGAATGCCACTGGACCGCGGTTGCGGCTGTTGTAAGATGCGAAGCCCACTTGCAGAGGGTCAGGTGTGAACGTGCGCGCTCTTTTCCGCGGTGTGGCGCTTGTGGTGTTGTGTGCGGGAGGGAAGACGGGGTTCCCCATCTGTGTTCGAAGATGACGTGGCGGTGGGGTTGCGGCTCACTCCGAACGACGTGATGGAGTCGACGCTGCTGCTCGTGTACGTCGGTGATGTGGAGACGGACGAAGGATCGCTTCTGCTCGAAGGGGCAACCCGCATGGGCGAGCACTGGCGGGTCGTCTTGGAAGGTGCGGCCTTCGGCGGCGCGCAGGCCCCGCGCTCCGCGAGCGTCGCCGACCTTCTGGCCGCGATGCGTGATTCGTCGCACAAGACCGGCATCCTGCAGGACGAAGATTTTCTGCGGATCGAAGTCACCCGGTATTTCTAGAGCGCTACCCAACACAGGCACGGCTTGCATGTCTCAGGATTGGTTCGACATCTTCAAGGACCCCGTGGTCATCACGGTGTTCAGCATCGTCTTCGCGACACTGCTGACGAGCTACCTCGCACGGCGCTTCTTCAAGCGCCTCGAGAAAAAGGTGCAGCAGACCCGAACGATCTGGGACGACGCCTTGCTGAACGCGGTGCGGCGCCCGGTCGCGCTGCTGGTCTGGGTCATCGGGCTTGCCTGGGCTGCCGAAGTCATGAGTTTCGGGACCGACACGGAACTCGCGCGGCTGATCGACCCCGTCCGGTACGTCGCGATCGTCGCGATTGCCACGCTCTGTCTCTGGCAGTTCGTTCGTGAGGCCGAGGCTGGCTTCATTCACACGGGCGCGGATGTCACGACGGCCAATGCGATCGGCAGGCTCCTGCGCGTCTCGATTGCCATATCCGGGGCGCTGACGATCATGCAGACGCTCGGGCTGTCGGTATCGGGCATCCTGGCCTTCGGCGGCATTGGTGGCATCGCGGTCGGTTTCGCGGCGAAAGACCTGCTTGCGAACTTCTTCGGCGGTCTGATGCTCTACCTGGACCGGCCCTTCGTGGTTGGCAACTGGGTTCGGTCCCCCGACCGGGAAATCGAGGGTACCGTCGAGAGCATCGGCTGGCGGCTGACCCAGATTCGCACCTTTGATCAGCGCCCGCTCTACGTACCGAACTCGGTTTTCGCCACGATTGCCGTCGAAAACCCCTCGCGGATGCGCAATCGGCGAATCTACGAGACGATCGGGCTCCGCTACGACGATGCCGCCAAAGTCAGGGCGATCGTGGCGGATGTGCGGACCATGCTGCGCGAACATCCGGAAATCGACACCGGGCGCACGCTGATCGTGAATTTCGACGCGTACGGGCCGTCTTCACTCGATTTCTTCATCTACACTTTCACCAGGACGACCGAATGGGTGCGCTTTCATGAAATCAAGGAGGATGTGCTGCTGAGGGTGATGGACATCATTCTCGGCCACGGGGCAGAAATTGCCTTCCCCACGTCGACCGTCCACCTGGTGGACGAGCATCCCCGGACACTCCCGGAGCCTGAGTGACGGTGCCGGACGTCGAGCCGTCAGCGATGCGCGCGCCGGGGGAGGTTGTCTTCACGCGGGTCGACATCGCCCGCGCGACGATGCGCGTGGCCGCGGACCTGAACGAGCGCCTGGGGGACGGCGAATGGTTGCTCGTCACCGTACTGAACGGTGGCGCTCCGTTCGCCTGTGATCTCATGCGCCTGCTCCGCGTGCCGCTGCGGTTCGAGACGCTGCGGGTAGCTCGGTACAGGAACGAATCGGGCGGTACCCTCGAGTGGCTCGCCCGACCGCGGGAGCCCGTCGAAGGTCGCAACGTGCTGCTGGTCGACGATATCTTCGACGCAGGCGAGACGCTCGTGGCGATCGACGCCTGGCTGAGGGACGAAGGAGCCGCCGACGTGGTGAGCTGCGTGCTGCTCGAGAAGGAGATTGCCAGAGCGAGCGCCGTCAGGCCGGACTTTGTGGGCCTCACATGCCCTGACCGGTACGTGTTCGGCTACGGCATGGACCTGCGCGGACTCTGGCGCAATCTGGACCATATCCGCGCGCTCGATCCGGCCTGAACGCCCGTCCGGAAGGCCTGATGGCCCTCTCCGGGCTTTCTGGAAGGTACGCAGAGCCAAGAATTGTTTTATTTCAGATAGTTAGCAATGATTACTTACCTAAAGTCAAGTTTTGGTCCACACTCTGTCGTCTGTCGCTTGAACGGGTCCGCGCGAACGAGCTAAAACCGCGCCACGTCTCGCCCCTTCGGGCCTATGGAGAGACGGGATTTGACGAAGGATCGGCAACCGACCCCCTGCCGCGCGCGTTCATCGGTTCAGATGGGGGCCCCGCTCTGAAGTTCATCACACAGACCTACCTTAGTTCGTATGGCAGACCACTATGCGCCTCATCAATCTAGGATCGAGGATGGCCGCCATCGGCTTGTCGACTTTGGCATGCGCCGTCTGGGCGGACACCGGCGTGTCGGGGGTGGTCAATCCCGGGGTGACTCTGAAAGGGGTCTAGACCACGGCGCCGCGCACGGTCCGCAAGGACGAGCCGCGCTTCTCGATGCCGACGCGGCCGCCGATGAACGCGCCGGTCGGGTCCCTCAAACTGCAGCTCGATCGCTTCGAGTTGTCCGGTAACACGGTCTTCAGTACCCAATCGCTCAACCATCTGCTCTCAGGTGTCNTGGGGAGCCGCGTNNGCTTTGCCGACCTGCTCCGCGCGGCGAACAAGATCACCAACTTCTATCGTGACGCGGGGTACCTGNTNGCCCGGGCCTANGTGCCCGAGCAGGAGATCCAGGCGGGGGTCGTCGAGATCGTCATCCTCGAAGGGCTCGTGGGTGATGTGGATGTGCAGAACCTNAGCGACGTATCGCCGCGGCTTGTAGCGAGNTACACGGACAGAGTACGGAGCGGCACGGTCGTGAGCCGTAAGAACGTCGAGCNCGCCATGCTGCTGCTCAACGATCTTCCCGGCGTCGAGGCCANGGCAACGTTCAANGTTGGCGACGAGGAAGGCACGNCCGATCTCGACGTGGACATTCAGCAGACCAGCAAANACGCCGGGTCGGTCGATCTCAACAATTTCGGCAGNGAGTTCACGGGTGAGGCACGGATTGGTGCCTCTTTATATGTGAATCAGTCGCTGGGGCGCGGCGACGCGCTNGCCTGCGTGTACTGACGTCCGAACAGTNCGACACGCTCTACGGCAACGTCTCCTACAGCGTCGCTGCTGGCGGTAACGGGACCCGGGTCGGCGTGAACTACTCGAATCTGGCGGCAGACGTCGGCGATGAGTTCGCCATCCTTGATCTGGAAAGTGAAGCCGACACCTGAGGCATGTTCATCACCCANCCGTTCACCCGTTCCCGGGATGCGAACGTGGTGGGCCAGTTCGGTGTCGAGCGTAGGCATGTCCAGCAGAAGTTCGGCGGACCACTCTCCGAGTCCGACTCGGAGGACAAGGTGCTGGTCGTGACGCTCGGNGCGACAGNTGACTACCGTGACACCNTCCTTGCCGGCGGCGTCTCCACGGTTGGACTCGCCATTCAGACCNGCGTTGACCGCCTCGGCAGCCTGGANCCGTCGCGGNTGGGCGCCAAAGGGTCGTTCGTCAAGCTGGGCATGTCGTACTCGCGACTCCAGTACCTGACGCCCAACACGAGCGCAGTGGTCAGGCTGTCCGGACAGTTCTCCGAAGANGCACTCATCTCGTCCGAGCAGTTCTCGCTCGGCGGTCCTGCCGGTGTGCGGTCTTTCGTCAGCGGCGAGGGGCTCGCAGACACGGGGTTCGTGGCCACGGCGGAGGTCCGGCATCGCCTGGGTCTTCAGGACGGCGTTGGTCCGAACTCGAGAATCATCGGCGGCTTCAACCTGTTCGAGTCGCTTGGTGCGGTCGGTAGTGACCTGCGGCTGATCGAGACGCGGGGCTTCTACACGACGGCCTTCCAGTTCGAGAGCNTTGCGGCTGAGTTCTACGGCACCGACAACGTGCTGAACGAGATCAGCTACGGAGAGACCGAGACGGACATCCTCACGGTTGAGGACATCCTGACCAGTCCGCTGTCCAGCACGTCCTTCGATGGCTGGATCGACAACCGGGTCAGGGAAGAGCTGTCGAAGCTGAAGCTGGGCGGAAGATAGTCCGGGTTGCGGGGCCTCCGGACGCCGCGCCGGATCGTTCCGGCAGACNGTGATTGACAGGGAACGTGACCCATCGGTAGCGTTCCCGACGTCACGTCACGTCACGTCACGTCGCGCGGTTCGTACAACCGCTGGCCTTTACCGAAACCATACATCTGAGACATTGCAGAGGATCAAGACCTGCCCATGGTCAATCTCCTTTTCTACGATAAGCCCGTTGCGCTCAACAAAGTCACGCACAAGGACAGCAAGATTGCGCCTCTGCGGAATGACTTTGGGTTCGCCAGGAACACCAACTCGGTCATCCTTGCCGGCGTTGAGTTCACAGAGGCGGCTAAGGAATATCCGATCGTCTTCGCGCAGGCCGGCGACACCGTCGTTCCCGTGGCGCTACTGGGGCTGCGCAACGAGGAAAACCTCTTCATCAAGGAAGATGGTGGGTGGGATGCGCGCTATGTTCCTGCGTTCGTGCGCAGATACCCCTTCGTGCTTGCCGAGACTGGCGGTGAGTGGAATCAGCGGGCGGTCTGCATTGATGAGAGCTACGCCGGATTCGGCGAGGGTGACGGCGAGTCGCTGTTCGAAGACGGGGGGGAACCAACCGCGATCCTCAAACAGGCGATGGACTTCCTCGAAGAGTACCNGCGGCAATACGTGCGAACCGAAACGTTCGTGAAACGTCTGCAGGACAATGACCTCCTCATGTCNCTCAACGCGCGGGTCGACCTTGTGGATGGCAAGCAGTTTGCCCTGACCGGAGTGCTCGCTGTGGACGAGAAGAAGCTGCTGCAACTCAGCGACGAGAAGGCGCTGGAGTTCTTCAAGTCCGGTGAACTGGCGTGGGTCTACTGCCACCTGATGTCGCTGGGGTGCATGGCCGGAATGGTCGATCGCATTGCGCGTGTCCAGGATNAAGAGCCGTCTGTCGAAGTGAGGGCAGAGGCTTGATCGGGCTCATTGGCGGGACGGGCTTTGCCGACTTCCCCGCGCTCACCGACGTTCGGACCGAAACGGTGAGAACGCCGTACGGTGACGTCAACACCACACACGGTGTCCTCGAGGGGACCGACGTGNTGTTCGTCTGCCGCCATGGTGATCCACCGACCCTGCCGCCGCACAGCATCAACTACCGGGCGATCGTCGATGCTCTNGCGAGCCTTGGCGTCACCCGAATCTATGCCGTCAACGCTGTCGGCGGTATCGATCCCGCACTTGGCCTCGCGGATCTCGTGATACCGGATCAGATCATCGACTACACGTGGGGACGTTCGCACACGTTCTACGATGACTCCATCCATCACATCGAGTTCACGTTTCCGTTCAGCGAATCGCTGCGGCAGCACGTGATCGGCAATGCGGACTGCCTCGAACCCGGCGTTCTGCATGCGGCGGGTGTGTATGGCTGCACGCAGGGGCCACGTCTCGAAACAGCCTCAGAAATCCGTCGTTTGGCTCAGGATGGCTGTACTGTCGTCGGCATGACCGCGATGCCCGAAGCCGCCCTGGCACGGGAGCGCGATCTCGAGTACGCCGGGCTGTCTGTCATCGTGAACAAGGCGGCCGGCCTCGATGGTGAAGCGATCGACATCGACGGGATTGGCGCGGCGCTGAAGCTCGGTATCGAACGTGCGCGCACGCTGATCCAGCGCTGCGTCGCAACCCACTGAAATCAGTTGTTGGCGTCGATCTTGAACGCGTAGTCGTCAATCCGAATCAGCAGTCCGAAATACGGATGATCGACGTAGTGCACCTCGCCTTTGGGCAGGCGCTGGCTGCGCTGCATTCGCGCAAACCCGTCGGGTTCGAAGGCGCCCCGGGAAGATTCCCAGGCGACGACAGAGGCGAAGTCGTCCAGATCTTCCTCAGCCAGACCTGCTGGCACCGGGTGCGCCCTGCCTTCGCCTGTCTGCGTGAACGCGGTAAACGTCAGATCGGCGTCCACGTGCAGGTAGCGTGACCGGGTGAATGTGAGCGTTCCCGCCAGTTCCCAGATGTCGTCGTAGCGGGACCCGGCCTCGATCAGGATTGCCGCGGGCACCCGGGCATCGCGTGACTGTGGCGTGATGGGCTGGGTCCACAACAGATGATCCAGCAGGCGATAACGTTTCGAACGGTTGATCGACCGAGCCGTGCGGCGCAGTTCACGCGCCTCCTCCGGCAACCGACGGTAGGGCACCGGGCCTGGCGTGGTCAGTATCTCCTCGATCGCCATGAGGTCGTCGATCGGCGTTGCATCAGCGTTGTCCGCAGGCCCTGTTTCATCTGTTGCCAAGGTGTCGTCCGCGCTCGCCAGTTCCCGCTCCATGACTTCGGTCTGGCGCAACAGGGTGCCACTGTCTTCATCGAAGAAGCGACTCTCCGTCTCGAACAGAAAAGTGTTGCGGCTTCTGGGCCGACTCCCTGCAGGTGGCGTGCCTTCGCCAACAAGGCGGTCGTACCGGAGGGTGTCCTCGATCTGTGCATAGCTCGTCGGGATCGGGTTCGCACGGCCGATCGCGATGACGTCCGATGGGTAGGAGCGGGCATCCGGCAGCCAGGTCTCTGTACTGGTCGATGCTTCCGTGTACGCGAAGACGATGACCTCGATTCGATACCAGCGGTCGTCACTCGCGGCGCCCGCCGCGCCGGAAGCGAGGCACGCGAGGAGAAGGGTGGCCAGCAAGTGCGGCATCACGCGGTGGCTCGCACGCCGGGCGCGGCTTCGGCGATTCGCTGCAACAGGGCAGTCGCCTTCTGGAAGCGGGTTTCGCCCTTTACCATGGCTTCGTTGATGGCAAGCTGGTTGCCATTGCGCAGACGGTAGCGATGCGGTTCTGACTGCACGAGCGCGATGATTGTGCCGGGGTCGACGGGTGTGTCTTCGGTGAACTCCAACTTGCCGCCTTCCTCCCCGAGGTCGATCCGGGTGATTCCCAGGGCCTCGGCCGAGAGCTTGAGTCGGGTGATGCGCAAGAGTGCCCTGGCCGGGTCGGGAAGCTGGCCGAACCGGTCGATCATCTCCGCCTGGAGGTCGCTCAGTGTGGTCTCGTCTTCAGCATTGGAGATTCGTTTGTAAAGCACCAGCCGGCTGTGGACATCCGGAAGGTACGACTCGGGTAGCAGCGCCGGGACGTGCAGGTTGATCTCGGTGCCCTCCCGGAGCGGGCGATCCAGGTTTGGCGTCTTGCCGTCACGAATGGCGCTCACGGCGCGGCGCAGCATCTCCATGTACAGCGTGAAGCCGACGGTCTGCATGTTGCCGCTCTGCTCGTCGCCGAGGAGCTCGCCTGCGCCACGGATCTCGAGATCGTGCGTTGCGAGGATGAAGCCCGCACCGAGGTCCTGGGCGTCGGCAATTGCGTCAAGCCGTTTGGCTGCGTCACTTGTCATCGCTTTCGGATGGGGTGTCAGCAAATACGCGTACGCCTGGTGGTGCGAGCGACCCACGCGGCCGCGAAGCTGATGGATCTGGGCCAGCCCGAACTTGTCGGCGCGGTCCATGATGACCGTGTTGGCGTTGGGAATGTCGATACCGGTCTCGATGATCGTCGTACAGACGAGGACATTCGTGCGCTTGTGATAGAACGCGCTCATGACCTGTTCCAGTTCCCGTTCGCGCATCTGGCCGTGGCCGATCCCGATACGCGCTTCGGGTGCGAGTTCCTGGATTTTCTGCGCGGTGCGCTCGATCGTTTTGACCTCGTTGTGGAGGTAATAGACCTGCCCGCCGCGCATCAGTTCGCGGGAGATGGCCTCTTTGACGAGGCCGCTCTGGTGTTCCCGGACAAACGTCTTGATCGACAACCTGCGTGCGGGGGGCGTGGAGATGATGGTCAGATCGCGCATTCCGTTGAGCGCCAGGTTGAGCGTCCTGGGGATGGGCGTTGCCGTCATCGTGAGGATGTCGACTTCCGAGCGCAGCGACTTGATGCGCTCCTTCTGGCGAACGCCGAACCGGTGCTCCTCATCGACGATCAGCAGTCCGAGGTCCTTGTAGTCCAGTCCGTCCTGGATGAGCGCATGCGTCCCGATGACGATATCGAGCGTGCCCGCCTTCAGCCGGTCGCCGATGCGGTTGATTTCGGTCTTGGTCCGGAATCTCGAAATGACGTCGATGTTGACCGGCGTGTCGGCAAACCGGTCGCGGAACGTCTCGCTATGTTGCTGGGCCAGCAGCGTGGTCGGCACCAGCACTGCCACCTGCTTGCCCGAATGCACGGCGATGAACGCCGCGCGCATGGCAACTTCCGTCTTGCCGAATCCGACATCGCCGCAGATCAGACGATCCATCGCCTGGGGACGTGTCATGTCGGCAATCACCTGCTCGATCGCGAGGCGTTGATCGGGCGTCTCCTCGAAGGGGAACGCTGCGGCAAATCGGTCGTAGGCATCGTCCGGTTCGGGGAACTGGAATCCGGGCTTGGCTTCGCGACGGGCATAGATGTTGAGCAACTCGGCGGCCACGTCGCGAATCTGCTCAGCCGCCTTGCGCTTGGCCTTCTGCCACTGTTCACCACCCAGTCGGTGTAGGGGCGCGAGACCCTCTTCGGCACCGGAGTACCTCGAGATGAGGTGCAGGGAGGCGACGGGAACGTACAGCTTTGCGTCGTCCTGATAGCCAAGGCAAAGGAATTCGGCTTCGGCGCCGTCAACGGCCAGCGTCTGCAGGCCAAGATAGCGGCCCACACCATGGTCGATGTGGACAACGGGTGAGCCGACTTGCAGTTCGCTCAGGCTTTTGACGACGAGATCGGAACTGGTTTCACGCGCTTCTGCCCGGCGGCGTTTCTGCAGCACGTGGTCGCCGAACAGTTCGATTTCCGTCACGACGGACAGATCGCCAATCCGAAAGCCGCGCTCGAGTGGCGCGACGCCAATTGCAAGACGCGCGTCGCCGTCGACGAAGGATGACCAGTCCGTGACGCCGGCCGGGGCCACGCCATGGCGCCGAAGCAGTTCGTCGATGACCTCGCGCCGGCCCGTCGATTCGGCCATGATGAGCGCGCGGCCCCGCGTCGTATCCAGATGGGTAGTCAGCGCGGCAAGTGGATTGGCCTGCCGGTCGTTCAGGACCACGTTGGGTAAGCCCGACGCATCGATGAGGTCCATCCCGCTGCGCTCTGTGTCGTGCAGTTCCACCCGGGCGAATCTGCCAAGCGCATCGAACATCTCCGCGGGCGGGAGCAGGATGTCCTGGGGTGCCAGGACCGGGCGCTGTATGTCGTAGCGCAGGTTTTCGTAGCGCGCGCCGGCGCGGTTCCAGAAGTCTTCGATGACGTCCGAGAGCGGTTCGGTGAGGAGCAGTGCGTCAGACGGCAGGTAGTCGAACAGTGAGTCGGTGCGCTCGAAGAAGAGTGACAGGTAGTACTCGATCCCCGCCGGAGATACGCCCTGAATCACGTCCTGGTAGAGAGGGCACTGACGCGCGTCGACGTCGAAATGCTGGCTCCAGCGGTCGCGGAACATGTTGATCCCATCCGCGTCGAGCGGGAACTCCCGTGCCGGAAGCAGGCGGATCCGGTCAACGCGGTCGAGTGACAGTTGAGTCTCGGGATCGAAGGTGCGCAGGGATTCGATCTCATCGTCGAACAGATCGATCCGAAACGGTGTGTCCGACCCCATGGGGAACACGTCGAGAATCGATCCCCGCAGGGCAAACTCGCCGTGTTCGTACACGGTCTCGACCGAACGATACGCGGCAGCGGTGAGCGTCTTGCGCATCGCGTTGACGTCGAGCGTCTGACCGACGTCGAGATGCAGGCTGCGCCCGAGGGCGAATTGCCGTGGCGACAGGCGATGCATCAGGGTGTTGGCCGGGACCACCACCACGGCGGGACCTGACAGCGCGACCAATTGATTCAGCGCCGCCAGCCGCGCGGAGATGATGTCGTGGTGCGGCGAGAATGCGTCGTAGATGAGGGTTTCCCAGTCGGGAAACGTCACCACGCGATGGTCGGTCCCCGCGAAGTACGCGATCTCGTCCGCGAGCAGTTCCGCGCCGGCCGTGTCGCGGGTGACCGCGAGGCAAACCTTCCCGGCACGTTGGACCGTCTCGGCGATGGCGAGGCCGCGAGAGCCGCCCGGCAATGGACCCCAGCGCCTGCGATCACCAGGCTTTCCCGGGAGGTTTGGCGTTGGATCGAGTAGCGGCATGACCGTGGGCGATGGCGCGGCAAAAGGGCGCAAAGATTACTCCCATCAGTTCCCAAAGGGTAGCATGAGCCCATGCGCTTCCCGCTCTCAATCGTCTGGCTGGTATTGCTCGGCGTCGCCTTTGCGGCTGGTTGGTATCTGAGGGCGCCGCAGGCCGTTCAGGAGCCCCGGGCGCCGCTCCCGGAACTGACGCGGAGCCCTGATCTCTTCACCGCGCTTTCAGTTGCTGCTGGGTGAACTGATGCTGGGCGCAGGTGACCCGTTGGGTGCTGACGGGGTCCTGGCGTAGATCGAGAATCATCCGCGATTCGGCGCGCGTGCGCGCCAGCTTCGCGCGGGCAGCGTCCCAACGCCGGGTGGCGTGCCGCTCGAACGGCAATCAGTTCTGTGTGAGCGCCAATCTCGATGGAGCGATGGACGTCACGCTGATGGTCGACACCGGCGCGGCGATGACCGTCCTGGGCGCGCAGCGACTGCTGATGCTCGGGTACGATCTGGACGCGGCGCCCAAACTGTATTTCTCGACCGCCGGCGGCGTCGTGAGAGGACCGGTGGTCCGGCTTGACCGGTTCGAGCTCGGTGGCAGGACCGTCGGGACTGGCCGGTTGGCGCAATCGACATGTCGCTGGCCGCTGAAGCTGCCGGGCTGTTGGGAATGGACTTTCTGTCGAGGCACCCGTTTGCGATCGACCAGGATCGGCAACTGCTGATTCTCGGTCCTGGTGCGGCAACGAACGACTGATGGGGCGGGTACTGGCCTGAAGGGGCCCGGGGTGGGGCTACGCTGATTGGAACGGGGTTGTGATTCAAGCGGGGTGAAGTGGCGCTTCGGGTCGCTGCCCGGGTGCACCTTGTAAAGAAATGTGACCGTTTTGTCGAAATACCGTAAGTCTGCGTTGAGTGGCCTCGCGGGTTCTTGCAATAATGCGAGCGCCCGTCGGCGCCTGTCGGAGCACAGCCCGTGGCGAGATGCCGCGGCGGGGTGGCCGTGGGGATTAATGCAACAGACAGTCCATTTAAGCCTGATTGAGGAACGACAGCCGTGGTGAAACCATCCCTAGACAGCGTATTTGCCGATTTCAAGGAACGTGAGGCACTGGCCGAAGCGATGATCCCGATGATTGGCGACCTGTACCGTCGAAACATCGTCATCTTTATCCACGGCGTCCCTCTCTATAACCAGTCGGTCATCGAGATCATGAAAGCGCACCGCTTCGTGCGCCAGATCGAACACAACGAGATGTCCGAGTTCGAGACCCATCCGATTCTCAAGATTCTGCACGGCCTCGATCTCGCGCCGGCGCACATCGACATCGGCAAGCTGACCAGCAGCTTCATGGCCGCCAATGAAGGCATTTCGATGGGCGAGTACGTCGCGAAAGCGGACGGCTACGTCAAACAGGAATGCACGTCGATCATCGGATCGGGCGACTCGGCGCGTGACAGGGGCACGGACGTCGTCGTCTACGGGTTTGGGCGGATCGGTCGCCTGATGACCCGGCTGCTCGTCGAGAAGACCGGTGGCGGCAAGAATCTGGTCCAGCGCGCCGTGGTTCTGCGGCCGCCCAAAGACCCCATCAAAGACCTGAACAAGCGCGCCAGCCTCCTGCGCCGCGATTCCATTCACGGACCGTTCCGGGGGACGATTCGCGTCGATGAGGACAACCAGGCGCTGATTTGTAACGGGAACGTGATTCGCTTCATCTACTCCAACGACCCCGCTACCATCGACTACACCGCCTACGGGATCGACAACGCGTTGATCGTCGACAGTACCGGAGCGTGGCGCGACATGGACGGGCTTTCGCAACATCTGCAGTCACCCGGCGCGTCGAAGGTTCTCCTGACAACGTCGGGCAAGGGTGAGATGAAAAACATCGTGTCGGGCGTCAACTCGGATCAGCTCGACGCGGAAGACACGATCGTCGCGGCTGCGTCCTGTACGACCAATGCGATTGTCCCGGTGCTCAAGGCGATGAACGACGGTTTCGGCATTCAGCACGGTCACATGGAGACCGTGCACGCGTATACCGACGATCAGAACCTCCACGACAACACGCACTCGAAGGAGCGGCGCGGTCGCAGTGCGGCTCTGAACCTCGTACTGACCGAGTCGAATGCAACAAGCTCGGTTGGCAAGCTGCTTCCGGAGCTGACTGGCAAGCTCACGGGCAACAGTATCCGCGTCCCGGTTCCCAACGTCTCCATGGCGATCCTGCACATGCGTCTCGAGCGCGAGGTCACCAAGGAAGAGATCAACGAGTACCTTCGCGACCTGTCCCTGCATTCCGCGATGCAACGGCAGATCGGCTTTACCATCAGCACCGAAGTTGTGTCGAGCGACTTCATTGGCGATCGCCACGCAGGCGTCGTCGACTCGCATGCGACCATCGCCGACGGGAAGAATGTCGTTCTGTACGTGTGGTACGACAATGAGTTTGGCTACTCGTGCCAGGTCGTGCGGGTAGCCCAGAAGATGGGTGGCATCAAGTATCCGATGATCCCGCAGCAGCCGGTCACGGATTCCTCCAAGCCGAAGTCGTCCGAAGCGGCGTAGGCTGATATTCCGAGGGTTGACACGGTTCGTGCCGTCGGCACGGGACGGACCGCGCGACCGGGGGCAAACAGGGCAAACAGGGCAAACAGGGCAGAGCGGGCTCGTGTTCTGTCCTTTGCACGACGCTTTGCGCGATCCGGAAGAGAAAGTTGCCCCGAACATGCAGGTTCCGGCCCCGGGCAAGTGGCAGAATTGATGGACCGCAACTATAATTGCGGCCGCGCATGGGTGCGGGGTCGAGGGAGTCATCAGACCCGTTCCCGAGAGTTCCTCAGGTATCGATTCCTAAGGTAGAGAACGGCGCAGCGGATTTGTTGATCCGATGTGCACGACCGTCGTGCGCGAGCTTCGAAAACAGGCATTTCGGGACAGTCATGATCAAGACTCGACGAGGGTTGGACCTGCCGATTAGCGGCGAACCGTCCGACGCACTCGACGAAAGGCCGGTTACCAGCTTGGCCCTCATGGGGGCAGACTATCCGGGCCTCAAGCCGACGATGGAAGTTCAGGTCGGCGATCGGGTGAAGGCCGGGGATCTCGTTTTTACCGACAAGAAAAACGAGGGGGTGCGCTACACGGCACCCGGTGCTGGGACCGTAGCGTCCATCAATCGCGGAGCCCGCCGCGCGTTTCAATCCCTGGTCATTGACCTTGATGGAGACGACGCGGTTGAGTTCGGTTCCCACGCCGCAGGTGACCTCGCGTCGCTGCCACGCGACGAGGTGGTCCGCCAACTCATCGACTCGGGGCAGTGGACGAGTCTGCGGACGCGACCCTACAGCAGCGTCCCGCGTCCGGATGCGGTTCCGGCGTCGATTTTCGTCACTGCGATCGATACACGTCCGCTGGCGCCATCGCCGGAGCGGTTCATCGCCGAGCAGACCGATGCGTTCGATGCGGGTGTGACGGTGCTGTCCCGCCTGACAGAAGGCGCCGTGTACGTGTGCACCGCGGCGGACAGTGCGATCAGGGTCAGTGCGCAATCCGCGCGGGTCGAGTCCTTTTCAGGCCCGCACCCGGCCGGACTGGCCGGGACACACATCCATTTTCTCGACCCCGTCAGCACGGATCGTGCAGTGTGGGTGGTCGGCTACCAGGATGTCATCGCGATCGGGCACCTGTTTCTCGACGGACGCCTGTTCTTCGAGCGGGTTGTCTCGCTTGCCGGTCCGGGCGTCTCGAATCCACGGTTGATCCGGACCCGCCTGGGCGCGTCGATCGACCAGCTCACAGAAGGCGAGCTGAGCCCTGAGGAAAATCGCGTGATATCGGGGTCGGTGCTCGATGGTCGCACCGCGGCGGGTCCGACCGGGTACCTGGGGCGTTTCGCCAATCAGGTGTCAGTCCTGGGGGAAGGGCGTAGACGCGAGCTGCTGCAGTTCGTCGCGCCGGGCGCTGACAAATTCTCGCTCACCCGGTTGTTCGTCTCATGGATGTCGCCGGGCAAGAAGCACCCGTTCACGACGAGTACGGGCGGCAGCGAACGTGCGATGGTGCCCGTAGGCACCTACGAAGAGGTCATGCCGCTCGACATTCTGCCGACGCAGTTGCTGCGTGCGCTGCTTGTGCAGGACGTCGAGACCGCCATCGACCTCGGCTGCCTCGAGCTCGACGAAGAAGACCTTGCGCTCTGCACGTTCGCGTGCCCGGGCAAGTACGAATACGGGCCATACCTCAGACAGATGCTGGCCAACCTGGAAGCGGAAGGCTAACGATGCAGCAGTTAAGGGATTTCCTGGATCGGATCGAGCCCCAGTTCCAGCCGGGCGCGAAGTTCGAGCGCTGGTACGCAGTCTTCGAAGCGGTCGACACGATCCTCTATTCGCCTGGCAAGGTGACGGCGAGCGCATCCCACGTGCGGGACTCCGTCGACCTGAAGCGGATCATGACAACGGTCTGGCTCGCCGCCTGGATTCCGATGTTTGCTGGCATGTACTTCGTCGGCCACCAGGCCAACGTTGCGATGGACCAGATGGGGATCGAAGCGCTGGCGGGCTGGAGGGGATTCCTGGTCGAACTCCTCGCCGGGTATGACGCCGACAACATCTGGCACTGTCTCGTCTATGGCGCGGTCTTCTACGTGCCGATCTACATGGTCACGTTCATCGTCGGCGGCTTCTGGGAAGTGCTGTTTTCGATCAAACGCGGGCACGAGATCAACGAAGGCTTCTTTGTCACCAGCATCCTGTTCTCTCTCACGGTGCCCGCCACGATTCCCCTGTGGCAGGTTGCTCTCGGCATCTCGTTTGGGGTCGTGATCGGCAAAGAGGTATTTGGCGGAACAGGGAAGAATTTCCTGAATCCGGCGCTCACCGGTCGCGCATTTCTCTATTTCGCCTATCCGGCGCAAATCTCGGGCGATCTCGTCTGGACCGCGGTCGACGGATTCTCCGGTGCGACCGCGCTCGGCGTTGCCGCGATTGGCGGGCTCGACGGGCTGCTGCAAAGCGGGCTCACCTGGGGACAGGCGTTCATCGGCAACATGCAGGGCTCCGTTGGCGAAACGTCGACGCTGGCCATTCTGCTGGGAGCGGGAGTGCTCCTTGTTACCAAAGTTGCGTCCTGGAGGATCATGGCGGGTGTCATGCTCGGCATGGTCGCCACGTCGATGCTCTTCAACGCGATCGGGTCGAGTACCAATCCGATGTTCGGCGTGCCCTGGTATTGGCATCTCGTGGTGGGCGGATTCGCGTTCGGTATGGTGTACATGGCGACCGATCCCGTGTCGGCCTCGATGACCAATACCGGCAAGTGGATCTTCGGTGGCCTGATCGGAGTCATGACGCTGCTGATCCGGGTCGTGAACCCGGCGTTCCCCGAAGGTGTGATGCTCGCCATCCTGTTCGCTAACCTGTTCTCGCCGCTCATTGACTGGAGCGTCGTGCAGTCCAACATCCGTCGCCGTCGCGCCCGCGACGCACGCGCCTGAGGAGGTCCTGATGTCAGACGGCAAAGACTCCATGCGCAGCATCATCACGGTCGCGGTATCCGTGTGTTTCGTTTGCGCGGTGTTCGTGTCGGCAACGTCCGTGTCGTTGAAGCCGCAGCAGCGCATCAACAAGGAACTCGATCGGAACAAAAACGTGCTGGTCGCCGCAGGTCTGTTCGAGGAGGACGTGACCAGCCTCTCCGAGATCCCGCAATTGTTCGAGCGGATCGAGACGCGCGTCGTGGACTTCCAGGAAGGACGCGTCCTTAGTCAGCAGGAAGCCGCGGCAGTCGGAATCGATCCCGCCCGATACGACCAGCGGAAGGCGGCCAAGGACGCGGCGTTGTCCATTGAACTCACCGACTCACAGGATGTGGCCTCCATCAGTCGTCGCGCCCGCTACAGTGTGGTGTACCTGCTCAGGGACGACTCGGGGATCGAGAAGATCGTCCTTCCCGTGCACGGCTACGGGCTGTGGTCGGTCATGTACGGATTCCTCGCGCTCGAATCGGACGGCAGTACCGTCGGTGGGATCACGTTCTACGATCAAAAGGAGACGGCGGGGCTTGGCGGCGAGGTTGAGAATCCCGCGTGGAAAGCCGGCTGGCGGGGCAAACAGGTCTTCGACGATGCGGGTGACATTGCCCTGCGCGTCGTCAAGGGCAAGGCCATGCAGGGCAGCGCGCATGACATTGACGGCTTGTCCGGGGCGACCCTGACGAGCAGGGGAGTCCAGAACCTGGTGGCATTCTGGATGGGGGACGACGGCTTCGGCCCGGTCCTCGAAGTACTCAAGCGAGGTTGAACGCCGTGTCTGAAGTCAAAGAGATTCTGGTCAACCCGATCTTCAACAACAATCCGATTGGATTGCAGATACTCGGGATCTGTTCCGCGTTGGCCGTGACGACGAAGATGAGCGTTGCGCTCGTGATGTGCATAGCGCTCACGACGGTCATCTCGTTTTCCAATCTGTTCATTTCGATCATTCGCAATCAGATTCCGAGCAGCATCAGGATCATCGTCCAGATGACTGTCATCGCGTCACTCGTGATCGTCGTGGATCAGGTTTTGCAGGCAGTCGCCTACGACATCAGCAAGGAACTGACGGTCTTCGTCGGGCTGATCATCACGAATTGCATCGTAATGGGGCGTGCAGAGGCTTTTGCGATGCAGAATCCTCCGGGCCTCAGCTTCATTGACGGTCTCGGCAACGGGTTGGGCTACAGCACGTGTCTGATGGCGGTTGCGACGATTCGTGAGTTCTTCGGCTCCGGTTCGCTCTTCAGCATTCAGGTGCTGCCGCCTGTGACCGAGGGCGGGTGGTATTACGGCAACGGCCTGATGCTTTTGCCGCCGAGTGCGTTCTTCATCATCGGACTGCTGATCTGGGCGTTGCGGGAGTGGAAGACCGATCAGGTCGAAGAGCCCGATTACGAAATTGGCGGGCACACCGCCCTGTCGAGGGGCTGAACACGATGGAAGCGCTACTCAGTCTCTTCGTCAAGGCCATCTTCATAGAGAACATGGCCCTCGTGTTCTTTCTCGGCATGTGTACGTTCATCGCGATCTCGAAGAAGATCGAGACGGCGCTCGGCCTGGGGATCGCGGTCGTCGTCGTGCTTGCCGTCACCGTGCCGGTGAACAGCATCATCTACAACTACCTGCTCGCCGAAGGGGCGCTCGCCTGGGCAGGCTATCCCGAGGTGGACCTTTCCTTCCTGAGCTATCTGTCCTTCATCGGCGTGATTGCGGCGCTGGTGCAAATCCTCGAGATGTTCCTCGACAAGTACATCCCCGCACTCTACAACGCGCTCGGCGTTTTTCTTCCGCTCATCACCGTGAACTGCGCCATCCTCGGCGCTTCGCTGTTTATGATGGGACGCGATTACACGTTGGGCGAGAGTGTCGTGTACGGGCTCGGTTCCGGGGTCGGCTGGGCGGTTGCGATCGTCATGCTTGCCGGTATCCGGGAGAAGCTCAAGTACTCCGACATCCCGCAGGGACTTCGTGGACTCGGCATCACGTTCATCACGGTGGGCCTGATGTCGCTTGGTTTCATGTCGTTCGGCGGGATCGCACTGTAAACCCCACTTCATCACACCCAACCAGATTCGGCGGTCATGGCAACTGAAATCATCCTGGGCGTAACGATGTTCACGGGCACGATCATGGTGCTCGTGTTCGTCATCCTCGCCGCGCGCAAACAGCTCGTCAGTACGGGTGACGTATCGATCGAGATCAACGGCGATCCGGAGAAGTCGATCGCGACGGCGGCCGGCGGCAAACTGCTGCAGACCCTCGCGGACCAGGGCATCTTCCTGTCGTCTGCGTGCGGCGGCGGTGGAACCTGCGGTCAATGCCGCTGCCGCGTGCTGGAAGGCGGTGGATCCATGTTGCCCGCCGAGGAAGGCCACTTTTCCCGCCGGGAGGCGCGCGAAGGCTGGCGACTGTCCTGCCAGACTGCGGTCAAGCAGGATCTCAAGATCGAAGTGCCGGCAGAGTTCTTCGGGGTCAAGCGTTGGGAGTGCGAGGTCATCTCGAACCACAACGTTGCCACCTTCATCAAGGAGCTTGTCCTCAAGCTGCCTGAGGGCGAAGAGGTCGACTTTCGCGCGGGCGGGTACGTTCAGTTCGAAATCGAACCCCACGTCGTCGACTACAGGGACATCGAAGTCGAAGAGGAGTACCACGAGGACTGGAACAAGTTCGGCGTCTTCGACAACGTCTCCACGGTGGATGAGACCGTCGTTCGCGCGTATTCGATGGCGAACTATCCCGAAGAGAAAGGGATCATGAAGTTCAACATCCGTGTCGCGTCGCCCCCGCCTGGTACCGACTACCCCCCCGGGAAAATGTCCTCATACCTCTTTGCTCGTAAGCCGGGCGACAAGGTCACGATCTTTGGTCCGTTCGGCGAGTTCTTTGCGAAGGAAACCGACGCTGAGATGGTCTTCATTGGCGGTGGAGCGGGCATGGCCCCGATGCGTGCGCATATCTTCGATCAGCTGCTCCGGATCAAGACCGATCGCAAGATCACGTTCTGGTACGGGGGACGGAACCAGCGCGAGCTGTTCTACGTCGATGAGTTCGACAAGCTTGCCGAGGAACACGAAAACTTCGAGTGGCACGTGGCGCTGTCCGACCAGAATATCGAGGGTTGGGAAGGCTACACGGGCTTCATCCACAACGTGCTGCATGACGAGTACCTCGGGGCCCATCCGGCGCCCGAAGACTGCGAGTACTACATGTGCGGTCCACCGATGATGAATGCGGCGGTCATCCAGATGCTCGAAGACATGGGCGTCGAGCGGGACAACATCTTCCTCGACGATTTCGGCGGTTGATCGAAGGGCTCACGGTCGCGGGCCGGATGGCCCGCGCAGCTCCCCGCAATGCCCGGTGCGTTCAGCCGGTGATCGGAGTCCCCACGGATAGGTCCGACAACGTATCCCGAATCGCCTGTGTCAGATGCAGCGGCTGGTCGAGCATCAGGTGGTGCCACGCGTCGGCAATCCCACGCACCGGAATGAAGTCTTCAGTCAGCGCGCAAACGTAGTCGGTCGCGTCGGCGTTGACCAGTTCCGAGTTCATGCCGTAGATCAGGCCCCTGGGTAGGGACAGCCCGGCGAAACGGCCGGCGATCGAATCCCACCAGGTCGTGTCCCGCTGCCCGTCCATCGCGAAGATGCCCGGGTCGAACTTCCAGCAATATCCACCGTCGGCCTCGCGGATCGAGTGGTTGGCGAGATAGTCGAAAAGATAGGTGTTTGCGCACGGCTGATCGGGGGCGAGCCGGAAGCGCGCAAGAATCGCTTCCCGTGTCGGATGAATCCTGTGGGGGCGCGGCGCGGGTCGATTGCGCACGCGCTCCTGGAAACTCTCCGATCGATTGCCGGGCCTCGACATGGACATGTCACAGGCGATCAGCGCCGCGAACCGGTCCGGGTACAACTCGGCAGACGCCAGCCCGACGGTTCCTCCGTAGCTGTGGCAGACAAGTGCGGGACGCGCATCGTCCGTGTACATGCCACAGGCTTCCGCAACCCCGACGGCCTCGGCGGCACGCTGTTCGAGCGTATAGCCTCCGGAACGGTGTCCCGAGTCGCCCATGCCGGACAGATCGAATGCGACAACATAGTAATGCTGGGCGAGCCGCGGCGCGATGAACGCCCAGCAGCGCGCATGCGCCATCATGCCGTGGGTCATCACGACTCCGGGTCGTCGCGGTTTGCCCTCGTCGGGCGCCCCCCATTCGAAGAAGTGAATGTCGCAGCCGTCGACGATGGTCGATCGTTCCCGACGGGGGACGGCGAGGGCTTCAGTGAACCATTGAGGGTAAGGACCCGAGTCCAGATCGCGCAGGTCTTCGTGAAGTTCAGGATCGTGCATTTGGCTTCCGGTTGGCACAATGGACTGCTGTGACAGGCTTTGGCGCGGGTGCCGTCAGACGACGCCGTCATCCGCCAGATCCCTGACTGTATCGGCATCAAGGTCGAGCCAGGACCGGAGAATCGACTCGGTGTGTTCGCCGACAACAGGATAGACATTCACGTCGGCAAGGTCGTAGTCTGAGTACCGGATCGGACTGTTTGGCAGCACGATGTCGCCGAGGTCCTTGTGATTGACCCAGCTCAGCATCTTGCGCTCGTGCATGTGCGGGTCGGTGCGGACTTCTTCCAGGTCACGAATTGGTGACACGGCAACGCGCGCGTCGCGCATGCGCGCGTAGGCCTCGTCACGGGGGAGTTGGCTGCTCCACGCCTCGATCATCCCGTTGACCTCGTCTTCGATCGCGCGCCGGGCGCCCGGAGAAGCGTAATCCGGGTGGCCGATCAGGTCCTTACGCCCGATCACCTCGAGAATCGATTTCCAGTGTGCTTCCGAGACACAGATGATCGCGATGTAGCCATCCTTGCAGCGATAGCGTGAGTAGGGGCACGAACCCGCCGGTGAACGCGCGCTGTTGCGCTGCGGCAGTTCACCCGTGAACTGGTATACCGTGAGCTCCGAGCAGAGGGTGAAGTACATGGATTCGAGCATCGAGACCTCGACACGCGTGCCTTTGCCGCTTGTGTTGCGGCCGACCAGCGCTGACAGCGCGCCGGCGTACATGTGAATACCGCCCATGATGTCGCAGGGAGCGCCGCCTGCCCGGCCGGGCGGCCGGTCGGCGTCGCCCGTGACACTCATGATGCCCGCTGCCGCCTGGATGGTGTGATCCATGGCGAGACGGTCCCGGTCCGGCCCGGACAATCCGTAGCCGGATCCGGACACGTAGACGAGCTTCGGATTCAGCTCGTGAAGGACCTCCCAGCCGACGCCCAGCTTGTCCATGACGCCGGGTGCGAAGTTCTCGAGCAGAACGTCCGCCTTCGCCACCAGGTCCTTCAGGATTGCCTTGCCGCGCTCGTGCTTCAGGTTGAGCGTCATGCTCTGCTTGTTGGAGTTGAGCATCGCAAAGGACATCGGGGTACGCTTGGCCCCGGCGCCGCGCAGACGTTCCCCTCCCGGCGGTTCGACCTTGATCACTTCGGCACCGGCCGTCGCCATCAGAAACGCGGCGTAGGGTCCCTGGTAAATCTGCGTCAGGTCGACGACACGGATTCCTGCAAGCGGTTGGTCACTCATTGTGCTGTCCTCACGCGCCTTTTCCGCTACCCGCCGGTGCGGCCATTTTCTCTTCGCTGATGCGATAGCCCGCATCCGCCGGAATCACGATGTAGTTGCCGTCTTCGCGCTTCTCTGTGACGGGAAGCACCGACACGATCCGCCGAGCCACCGAGGCCGCAACGGCGTCGGCGACATCCTTTGATTCGGCGAGCATCTCGATATTGAGACGGGTCGGGAAGATGACGGTGTACGTGCCATCGACCGCTCCGGCGAGTGCGTCGTCCGGGCGAATCCAGATGGAGTCGACGGACTCGTGGCCGTCGTGCAGGGCGACATGGTCAGCGGGTGCGGCGGCGACGAAGAAGTCGGTGTCGAAACGTTTCGGCATCATCTCGGGCGTGATCCAGTGCGCGAAGCGGGTGAGCGTGTCGAGCGCCAGCGTCAGTTGCTCCTGCTCGAGGAAGTCGGCGAGGCTGAGTTCTCCCGAGTGCAGCTTGTCCCGGTAGGCGTCGAGTGCTTCGAGACGTGCCCCGCTCACGAGTGCAGTGTCACCCCGGGGACGCGCGAGGAGTATTCCGCATTCCTCAAACGCCTCCCGAATGGCGCCAACGCGCATCGCGAGGTCACGTTCGTCCAGGTCGTCCGCGCCGTCACAGTGATCGCGTACCACAGCATCGCCCGGATCGACCTTGCCGCCGGGGAACACAAGTGCGCCTGATGCAAAATCGATCTGGTGATGGCGGACCACCATGAAGACCTCGAGACCTTCGGGGCCGTCACGGAGCATCAGAATGGTGGCGGCGGGGACGGGTTCGGGTGAGCTTGGCATGCGGGAGTGACCGGACGGAGGTGCCGCGATCATAGCTGCCGCCCGTACCTCATGGAAAGTTTGGGGACGTGGGCGCGCGCAGGGTTACCGCGAGCCCTCGCTCAGGATGCGCCATTGTCCTTCCTCGCGCTTCAGCTGAAGGACTCTGGCCGTCACGTCGTTGTAGAGATTCGAACGGTAAGTCTGTCGAAACCACACCTCGGCCACGTCGGCTTCGACCATCTCGAACTTCTCGTAGGCGATCCTGAGTTCGATCGAACGCGGGCGCGTCAGGCGCGAGCGCCGCAGTCCTTCCCACGCGCGTCTGCTCTGCTTGTCGGGCACCGTAAAGTCCGCCGCATACGCTGCGAGGTACCCACTGACATCCTGGGCGGACCAGGCTGCAGCCCAGGCATCGATGGCGCCCGTGAGTTGCGCCTTGGTTTCGTTCGTGATGCCGCCGACTGGCGCGCGTGCGAAACCGGTCTCGCGCGTCGGTTCCGCAAGCGGTGCGGTCGCCGGTCCGGGCGCTGTGTCCGCGGCGTGCGGAGTTGCCACCGGAGGGGCAGGCTCCGGCGCGCGTAGTTCGATGGTGGTGAGGGCATCGGCATCCTCCGGGTTGCCCTCCGTCGTGGCGCCAATGAGCGCGTCATCCTTGAAGGTGCCGTTGAAGATGCGACCATCAGGCAGGATCATGGTGCCTGATGGTCGCGCAGGTCGTTCCTGAACAAGCCCACGAAACGGGTCCCGTCAGGCCAGAAGATTGTGCCGCGACCGGATCGTTTGCCGTCGAGCACTTCGCCGACGTAGCGGGTTCCGTCCGGCCACATGAGAGTCTGGGTCGCGGAGTCGTCCGCGGCGGAGGCGTCCAGCAGAGCCCGAATGCAAGCAGGGCTGTGGTGCAGATGGAGCGAAGCAGGGTCACGGGATCATCTTATCACCCGGTCCCAGCGAGGCGCCCCTCCCTAGATGCGCGCTCCATCACCCGTCTTGCGTCGATGATCCAGGGGCCGTAGCGTCTGATCTCGATCACCGCCGGATGTGCATCGTCGACGGCGAGCGTACGGTCGCCGTCGAACGCCAGGATGCCCGGCTGCGTGACGGTCACTGACTCGCCGAATGCGAGGCGGCGTGCGCGCTTCACCCGGACCTCGGCATACAGCCCCGGTGAGATCGGCACCATGGGCGAGTAGCGGGCGGGAGCGCCGCATTCCACGGCCAGGCCCCAATCGTCAGGTTCGAAACACGGATCGATGAATCCGCCGATCGGCGACATTCCCACCGCGGCAGGTTCTGCGCGCGTCAGGAACACGGCATCGATCCGGCCCGCATCGAAGGGCAGCAGGCTGCCAAGAATGTCGTCGCGCAGCAGGACCGCATCCACAAGCGCCAGTTCATGACGATCCGCCTGGGTGACATGAATCTGTTTGGCTCGCCGCGCTCCTGACTCGAGTGGTACCTCGCCGCGCGCCATCAGGGCGGTCGCGGCGCCGACGACGGTCGGCTCCAGCATTGACGGAAACACGTTATTGGTCCCGGTCGAGAGGGGCAGAATGACCGCATCCGGCCAGGCTCGCGAAACGATGCGGTTGGTGCCGTCGCCTCCGAACGTCACGAGGCACGTGCAGCCTTCGGCACGCATGACGCTGACCGCGCTTTCTGTATCGGCATCGGTATGGGTAATGTCGATGGGTACGATCGAGACCTGATCGCGACAGGGCAGATTCTCGACCGCGTGTTCGGCGATCCGGAAGGGATCTTTGGTGAGGACGACCCGATCGACTCCGGATGCGACAGCCGCGATGACGATGCGCGCCAACTGGTTCGACTTGTCCGCGTGCGTGCTTGTACCCGCACGGGCCGCGACGCGGCGCACGTCGCGCCCTGACATGGGATTGATGACGACCCCGAGTGTGGAAATGACGACAGCCCCCGGTCAGACTTTGCGGGTCACACGCCCTTCCGGGTGAACACCCAGGTGTCCTCGTCGGACAGCGACTCCGCAAAGCGATAGCCGTCGAGATCGAACCGCTTCAGGTCGTCGGGCTTGTTGATCCGCTCGCGAATGATGTGGGATGCCATCCGTCCGCGTGCGCGCTTGGCAAAGAAGCTGAGGATACGGTAC
>PBVL01000117.1 GCA_002728675.1 Gammaproteobacteria bacterium | reverse complement strand
TCGCGGCGACCTGAACGCTGGCTGAACGGTTGGGTCGGCGCCTGCCTGTTCCTCCTCCTGCAGTCGATCACATTGGCGAACCCGGTGTATGTCGACACGACCCTGCGGCGCGCGTGCGACAGCTATGCTGCCGAGCCCACATCAAGGCGTTCCTCTCGGCGGAGATCTTTCCGCACATCAAGGATTCGGCCGTTTCCAACACGAGCAAGTTCATCCGCAACGAGCTCTACCTGACCTAGCGGCCGAAAGATCTGATGCGGCTGGTCTGCTGGCGCCTCGACAGTTTCCTGACCCACCGCGAACTGTTGCCGGACGGCTACGACCCCGACATCGACTGGCGCAACTTTGACGACGTGTATGCGAAGCGTTGGGTGCCGTATTTTGGTGAGTCGCTCAAGAACGAGTTCGGCAAACAGGAACGCACGTTCCCGTACGTGCTGCGGCAAATCCAGATGCGGCCGCGTCAGCTCGTGATCCTCTGTAATCAGATCGCGCGCCTTGCGTTTCGCGCTAAGCGGTTTCCGCAGATGGGCGAGTTTGTCGTCGAGGCCATCCGCGGCGCCCAGCGGCGGCTCGCGGACGAAGTCCTGAACTCGTACTCGGAGATTCACCCGAACGTCGCGCTGATCATCGATGCGCTGCGGGGCCTGCCGATGCGCTTTCAGGGCAACCTCCTGGACAAGGTGGCGCGCAAGACCGCGTCGGAGTGGCAGGGGAACTACTCGCCCGCCAACTTCAAACGGCTGGTGGCCGAACTTGGCATCGTTGGTGTCGAACGCTCCGTCAACGAGAAGAGCAGGATCATCGAAGCGGACTTCGAGTACTCGCTGGAGGAGCGTCTGCCCCTTGGCTACAACTCGCTCTGCGTCATTCACCCGATGTTCAACGCCAAACTCAACGTTGATCAGGGGCAGGAACTGATTGTCCTGCCGTTCCCGGACAGGCCCTCCTTCGAACCCCGCTGAGCGTCACCCGGCGAGGCGGTAGATCCTGGACGCGGTCCCGCTGAACATCGCGGTACGCTCGGCATCCGAGAAGCCCGCGGCAATCTTCTTCATCGCATTCCAGTAAACGTGATACGAGAGTGACGTCTTGTCGACCGGGAAGTTGCTCTCGAACATGCAGCGGTCCGGCCCGAAACAGTCGATCGCGTAGAGATAGAAGTCGCGCTGTGCTTCGACAAGCTCATCCGACGTGGCAGGCGTTTCGCGCCCGTTCCAGCCGAAGCCGTTGACCGGCATGGCGAGTCCGCCAATCTTTGCCACAACGTTGGGGCACTCGGCGATGGCGGCAATCTCCTTCTTCCATTGCGCGATGATCGCTTCGCGCTGATCCGCGTAAGGGCCGACGAAGACGGGCGTGCCGAAGTGATCCAGCACCATCTGTGTGTCCGGCGCCGCTTTGGCAAGCTCGATATAGGGTGCGTTCTGGAGATGGTAGTGCCACGTATCGTAGCTGTGGCCGAGGGTGCCCAGCAGGCGTACGCCCTTCCGGAACCCTTCCCGCGCGTACAGATCAGGGTGGGGTGTTGCATCTCCCCAGCGCATGACCTTGTCGGGATCGTGTGCGCCGCCGTGGCGGATGCCGCGGAAGAGCCCGTTGCTGGCTTCTTCGTGCGCGGCCAGCACCTCTCGCAGGATCGCGTCGTCCTGGGTCAGGTCCGTGTGCGCGATGATGCCGGCAATCTCGGCTTTGCCTGTGCCCCGGCTTGCGGCGGACGCGGCCGCGACAAACTCGGTTTCGCCAATCGGCTTCAGGTGTTCGGGCCCCGCCTCGCGGTACTCCGCGCCACACTCCATGAACACGGTCTGGATGACGTTGTGACCTGATTGCGTGTCGGCCCACAGGTCCTCCAGCAGGTATTCCGGCAGGCCTCTCCCGGCTTTCCACATGTGGTGGTGGGGATCGACGATGGGCAACTCCGGATCGAGGATCTCTTCCTGTACCAGATCGAGCCATTCACGTTGATCGTCTTTGGTCCATGCCATGGGTGGCTCCCTTCGAGTTTGGGCTGGACTATCGCAGATCGCCTGCCCGGTTGCAGGGCGCCTCTCCGAACCATGCGCTGCAGGTCCATCGCTGAGCGCNCTACTTNGGTGCNCTTCTCTTGGNAAAAGGTCGATTGTGGTGCGTCGACGGGCNTACTGGANCGAAAAACCTGAAGGAATGCNGTCTGCAGCATGATGGCACGCATCTTGCNNTCACGCATGTTGCAGTGAGNCACCTGAACCGTGCCGCTGTGCACCAGTGGGGCTGAATGGAGCAGAGGCCGGATGCGCAAACCAATGGAGAACAAACATGAACTTTTTTAAAGTCCTGAGGTCGGTGCTGGCGAGTTGTGCGCTGATCGTCGCGGCTGCTGCCCAGGGAGCGGACACGATCAAGGTGGGAGTCCTGCACTCACTGTCCGGGACGATGGCGATCAGTGAGACGACGCTGAAAGACACCGTGCTGATGCTCATTGAAGAGCAGAACAAGGCGGGAGGCCTGCTGGGCAAGAAACTCGAGCCGGTTGTAGTGGACCCGGCTTCCAATTGGCCGCTCTTTGCCGAGAAAGCCCGCGAACTGATCGAGAAGGAGCAGGTCGACGTCGTGTTCGGTTGCTGGACGTCGGTGTCCCGGAAGTCTGTGCTGCCCGTGTTCGAGGAACTGAACGGGCTGCTGTTCTACCCGGTCCAGTACGAGGGTGAAGAGTCCTCGAAGAATGTCTTCTACACGGGAGCCGCGCCCAATCAACAGGCCATCCCCGCTGTCGACTACCTGATGGACGAGGTCGGCGCGACGCGCTGGGTTCTGGCCGGCACCGACTACGTCTATCCGCGCACCACGAACAAGATTCTCGAGGCGTACCTCAAGTCCAAAGGCGTGAAAGACGCGGACATCATGATCAACTACACGCCGTTCGGTCACAGCGACTGGCAGTCGATCGTGTCGGACATCAAGAAGTTCGGTTCGGCGGGCAAGAAAACCGCGGTCGTATCGACGATCAACGGCGACGCCAACGTGCCGTTCTACAAGGAACTGGGCAACCAGGGCGTCTCTGCTGAAGACATTCCGGTTGTCGCCTTCTCCGTTGGTGAAGAGGAACTGTCGGGCTTTGATACAGGACCTCTAGTTGGTCACCTGGCCGCCTGGAACTACTTCATGAGCGTCGACGCTGGCATTAACGATGACTTCATCGAAAGCTGGCTGAGCTTCATTGGCGACGATGATCGGGTTACGAACGATCCGATGGAGGCACACTACATCGGGTTCAAGATGTGGGTTGAAGCCGTTGAGAAAGCGGGAACCACCGACCCCACGGCTGTACAGCAGTCGATTGTCGGGGTCTCCGTGCCCAACCTGTCGGGCGGTATTGCAACCATGATGCCGAACCACCACATCACGAAGCCCGTGTTGATCGGCGAGATCCAGGACGATGGTCAGTTCGAGATCGTGTCCCGCACCCCGGCTGTTATTGGGGATGCCTGGTCGGATCATCTGCCGGGAAGTCGCGACATCACCGCAGACTGGATGCCTCCGCTTGCGTGCGGCAACTACAACGTGAAGACCGGCCGTTGTTCAGGTCAGAACTACGAGTAGCCAAGGACCGGAACGCGCAGCGTTCCGTTTGATCGGGAGATCAGGGGCGCGCCAGATGGCGTGCCCCGATTGACCGGTTCAGGACAGGGGGGAGAGTCATGGCGACGCTGTCGGGCAGACTGGCAGAAGTGGCGTGTGCGTCAATGCGCACGGTCACCGTGCTCGTCCTCGCGATGTGCGCTCTGGCTGCAGAACCCGCGCGCGCGGCAGAGTCACCGGGCGATCAGGTATTTGCCGAGGCCGTGCGTGCACTGAACGCGCGGTCGTTCGAACTCAAGCGCGAGGCAGCGACCCACCTCGCGCAGTTGGGGCACCCGCGGGGCATTGTGGTCCTCGAACGGATGCTTGCGGGGCAGCTCTATGCGAAGCGGCAAGGCGGCGAGTTGGTCTTTGCCGAGAAGGAAGGCCGCGGCTTCGTTCTGACCAATCTCATGACGGGTGAGCCCGCCGGCGAGGTAAAGCGCCGGGGGGTCAAGAAAGTCAGCGTCAACAACAGCCTGCGACGCACTCTCAGGGGACTGATCGCAGGCCTCAGGCTGTATACCGCAGACCCAGAAGCCCGGATTGCCGCAATCAACGACATTGTCGCAGCAGGCGATTCGGCAATGCGCAAGGTCCTTGCCGCGCGTATGGAAACCGAACAGCACGCGGACGTCCTGCGGGCGCTCGCCGATGCGATCATCGTGTTCGAGCTTGATTCCGACGACGACACCGTGAGGCTCGCGGCGATCCGCGCCTCGGATAGGAATCTCTCGGCGCAGGTTCGTCAGAAGCTCACGGTTATCGCGGGTGACGAGTCTGAACCCGACGCATTGCGGGTGGCGGCTCGCGAGGCGCTCACTGCCATCGAACGTCTGGTGAGTCGCTACGAACTCGTCGAGACACTTTTCTTCGGTCTGTCGCTCGGTTCGATTCTGGTTCTGGCGGCGATTGGCCTGTCGATCACGTTTGGCGTCATGGGCGTGATCAACATGGCGCACGGCGAGCTCATCATGATCGGCGCGTATACCACGTATGTCGTGCAACTCCTGCTGCCTGATGCGATCGAGTACTCGCTGCTCGTCGCGGTGCCCGCCGCTTTCGTAGTTGCGGGGCTCACAGGGATCGCTATCGAGCGCACGATCATTCGTTTCCTCTACGGCCGGCCGCTCGAAACGCTGCTCGCAACCTTCGGCGTCAGCCTGGTCCTGCAGCAGGCAGTCCGGTCGATTTTCTCTCCGCTCAATCGTTCCGTGGCCACCCCGGAGTGGATGAGCGGTTCGCTGACGGTCGTCGAAGGGCTGTCGGTGACCTACAACCGACTCTACATCTTCGTGTTCGCAATCCTGGTGTTCATGGCCCTCGTGATGGTCCTGCGCGGCACGCGGCTGGGCCTCGAGGTTCGCGCTGTTACTCAGAACAGGGAAATGGCGCGCGCAATGGGCATCAACTGCACCACGGTCGATGTACTGACCTTTGGCCTCGGCGCCGGAATCGCCGGCGTTGCCGGAGTTGCGCTTTCTCAGCTCACCAACGTCGGTCCGAACCTTGGGCAGGGCTACATTGTTGACTCATTCATGGTTGTCGTCTTTGGTGGGGTCGGAAATCTCTGGGGGACCCTCGTCGCTGGCCTGTCGCTTGGGCTCGTCAACAAGGTCCTCGAGCCGATGGCCGGGGCGGTGGTTGCGAAGATACTCGTGCTCATCTTCATCATTCTTTTCATCCAGAAACGACCCCGCGGGCTGTTCCCGCAGAAGGGTCGGGCGGCGGAAGGCTGATGTTGTCCCGTCTGCTTCTCAATCATGAACGGGGCGGCATCGCCCTGATGGGCATTCTCGTGGTGCTCGCGGCCGCAGTGCCGATTCTCAATCTTGCGGTGCCGCCGGAGTCGGCTTTCCACGTATCCACCTACACTGTCGCCCTGATCGGCAAATACCTCTGTTACGCGATGCTCGCGATCGCGCTCGATCTCGTGTGGGGGTATTGCGGCATTCTCAGCCTTGGCCACGGCGCGTTCTTTGCGCTTGGCGGCTACGCGATGGGGATGTACCTCATGCGTCAGATCGGAACGCGAGGCGTCTACGGTCACCCGGAACTGCCCGATTTCATGGTATTTCTGAACTGGGAGTCGCTGCCCTGGTACTGGTACGGATTCGATGCGTTCTGGTTTGCAGCCCTGATGGTGATGCTGGTACCCGGGCTGCTCGCCTTCGTCTTCGGCTGGCTGGCGTTCCGCTCACGGGTCTCCGGGGTTTATCTCTCGATCATGACCCAGGCACTCACGTACGCGCTGATGCTGGCGTTTTTCCGCAATGAAATGGGTTTTGGCGGCAACAACGGGCTTACGGACTTCAAGGACATTCTGGGTGCGAGTCTGCAGTCGGATGCCACGCGGGTCGGGCTGTTCCTCGCATCCGCAATTGCGCTTGGGGCGACGTACATGCTGTGCCGGTTCATCGTGACGTCGAAGCTTGGTCGTGTGGTCATGGCCGTGCGCGACGCAGAAGACCGCTCACGATTCATCGGGTATCGCGTCGAGTACTACCAGGTGTGGATCTTCACGGTCTCGGCGGTACTGGCTGGAATCGCCGGGGCACTCTACGTACCCCAAGTCGGCATCATCAATCCCAGCGAGTTCCAGCCGCTGAACTCGATTGAGCTCGTTGCGTGGGTTGCGGTTGGCGGCCGCGGCACGCTCTACGGGGCAGCGTTGGGTGCCGTGCTTGTGAACTACGCCAAGACGGTTCTGACGGGTGCGTTGCCAGAGGTGTGGCTCTTTGCGCTGGGAGCGCTGTTCATCGTCGTGACGTTGCTCCTGCGTGACGGCGTTGTCGGGCTCTGGCGTCGCTGGTCTCCCCGGCGAGAGCGCGGTGATGGAGCGGAATCTGCGCGGGCGGCGGAGGGTTAAAGTGGTTCAGGGCAGCGACCTCGCGAGGATTGCACGCAGCGTTCTGCCGGCGCCGGCCGCGCGCCGTTGGCTTGCGCCCCAGCCCAAGCGCGAGCAACTGATCGCCCGGGAAGAGGGCTACATCCTGTACATCGAGGGGATCAGCGTGACCTTTGACGGCTTCAGGGCGCTGAACGACCTGACGCTCTACGTGGAGACCGGCGAGCTTCGTTGCGTGATTGGGCCAAACGGCGCCGGCAAGACCACGATGATGGATGTCATCACGGGCAAGACTAGGCCCGATGAGGGCTCCGCGTACTTTGGCCAGACGATCGATCTTCTCGCGATGAGCGAGCCGGAGATCGCGAGCGCGGGGATTGGCCGCAAGTTCCAGAAGCCGACGGTCTTCGAGAACCTCTCGG
The DNA here is from genome assembly GCA_002728675.1 of Gammaproteobacteria bacterium. GTDB lineage: Bacteria > Pseudomonadota > Gammaproteobacteria > Pseudomonadales > Azotimanducaceae. The sequence goes on along the minus strand of PBVL01000117.1, from coordinate 10,792 downwards.
TCTTCGAAAACCTCGAACTCGCCATGGCCGCGGACAAACGGGTCTGGCCGACCCTCGTCGCAACGCTGAGCGGTGAAAACCGCGACAGGATCGGCTCGGTGCTCGAGACGATCGGACTCAGGGAACGCGCGCACGCGCAGGCGGGGCTGCTGTCCCACGGCGAGAAGCAGTGGCTCGAGATCGGGATGCTGCTGATGCAGAACCCGCGCATGTTGCTCGTGGATGAGCCGGTCGCGGGCATGACCAAACAGGAGTCGGAGGCAACCGCCGAACTGCTGACTCGGCTTGCGGGCGAACACTCGGTTCTCGTCGTGGAGCACGACATGGAGTTCGTCCGGTCGATTGCGCGCCGTGTCACGGTGCTGCACGAGGGCAGCGTGCTTGCCGAAGGCGCGTTTGACGAAGTCCAGAATGACCAGCGGGTCATTGAGGTGTATCTCGGCTCATGATTCGCATGGACACCGTCAATCAGTACTACGGGCAGAGCCACACGCTGTGGGATCTGAGCATGGAAGTGCCGGCCGGTACCTGTACCGCGCTCATCGGTCGCAATGGCGTCGGCAAGACGACCTTGCTGAAGTGCCTCATGGGGCTGCTTCCGGTGCGGTCTGGGCGCATGCTGTTTGAAGACTCCGACCTACTGAAGCTGCCGGCCGAGCGTCGCGCGTCGATGGGCATTGGCTATGTGCCGCAGGGGCGCATGGTGTTTCCGCTCATGACGGTGCAGGAGAATCTCCAGACCGGGCTGGGCGCGCTGCCTGCCGCGAAGCGCCGGATACCGGACCTCGTGTGGGAACTCTTCCCCGTGCTACATGACATGCTGACCCGCCGTGGAGGTGACCTCTCGGGCGGGCAACAGCAACAGCTCGCGATCGCGCGGGCGCTTGTGCTCGAGCCCCGGTTTCTGATTCTCGATGAGCCGACTGAGGGGATTCAGCCGAATATCGTGCAGCAGATTGGAGACGTGATCGTCAGGTTGAACAAGGAACTGGGCCTGACCGTCCTGCTTGTCGAACAGAAACTGCCATTTGTGAGGCGCGTCGCGGACCGCTTCTGTATCGTCACGAAGGGGACGGTTGTGGCTGACGGTGCGATGGGTGAACTGAACGATACTCTGGTCGCGGAACACCTCTCGGTGTAGCCGGCTTTGTAGGTATGGGGTTGCAGGCATGGGACAGACAGCGCGCCAGCATGAATCTGTCAGCAGCGGATGGGCCGCGAGGCTTGGGCTGCGCTACGAGCCGCTTGACGCCGACGGCTCACGGTCGCTCATGCGCCGCCTGCATCAGTCCGGTCCGCTCACGGTTCAGAAGCCCTTCTACCCGGAAGGCCCCGTCTGTCACACGTACCTGCTGCATCCGCCGGGAGGCATTGTTGGCGGGGACGGTCTGACCCTGGAGCTTGGTGTTGCGCAGGGTGCAGGCGCGCTGCTCACGACACCCGCGGCGACCAAGGTGTACCGCAGCGCAGGTGCATCGAGTCAGGTCATCCAGTCTTTCGATGTTGCGGCGGGCGGCGCCCTCGAGTGGTTGCCGTCCGACACGATTCTCTTCGGCGGCAGTCGTCACCGCCTGCAGACCCGTGTGAATCTGGCCGGGGACGCCGTCTTTTTCGGGTGGGAGGTCGTCTCGCTCGGCAGGCCCGCAGCAGGCGATGACTACGCGTTGGGTGATTTCGGCTCGCGAATGACAATTACCAGGGACGGCACGCCGCTGCTGGTCGAAGGGCAGCGTTGGGACAACGCGGACGATGCACGGTGGCAATTGGCCGGTCACCGCGTATTTGGAGCGGTTTACATCCACCCAGGTGATCCCGACCTGACGGAACTCGCCCGGTCAGCCCTGGATGCCGGCCCCGTGGCCGCCTCCCTGGTCGACGATGTGCTTGTGATCCGGGCACTCGGTGACGACCCGGTGCGCATCCGCCAGACGTTCGAACGGATTTGGGCCGCGTGCCGACCGTTGCTCGCTGGTCTCCCGGCCTGCGCGCCCCGCATCTGGGCAACCTGAAGTTTTGAGAGTGGTATGCAGAGTGAAGGAGAACTGCGATGGATCTGACCCCACGCGAAAAGGACAAGCTGCTCATCTTCGTCGCAGCGCAGCTTGCCGCCCAGCGCCGGGACCGGGGCGTCAAGCTGAACTATCCCGAGTGCATTGCGCTCATTTCGGCGGCCGTGATGGAGGGTGCCAGGGACGGGCGCACGGTAGCCGAACTCATGGTCGAGGGGACTCAGCTCATTGCGCGTGATGAGGTGATGGAGGGTATTCCCGAGATGCTGGGTGAGGTGCAGGTCGAAGCGACCTTTCCTGACGGTACCAAGCTGGTGACCATCCACAATCCGATTGATTGAGGCCAAAGCGATGACAACCAAACCGGGGGCCTATCTCATTGAGGAGGGCTCGATCGAACTGAATGCGGGCAGGGAGACGCTGAGCCTGTCCGTCACGAACACTGGTGATCGCCCGATCCAGGTGGGTTCGCACTACCACTTTGCCGAGACCAACGGGGCACTCGATTTCGATCGTGACGCAGCGAAGGGGTTTCGCCTCGACATACCGTCGGGTACGGCCGTGCGCTTTGAGCCCGGTCAGTCACGCGAGGTTGCGCTCGTGGCGTTTGCCGGAGATCGCGTCGTCTACGGTTTCCACGCCCGAGTCATGGGTGCCATAGAGGAGTCCCAAGCATGAGCAGGGTGACCCGTGCGGCCTATGCCGACATGTTTGGCCCGACCACCGGAGACCGTGTCCGGCTGGGCGATACGGAACTGATCGTGGAGGTGGAAGCCGATCACGCGGTGTACGGCGACGAAGTCAAATTTGGCGGCGGCAAGGTAGTCCGTGACGGTATGGGCCAGAGTCAGCGGCCCTCAGCCGAGACGGTCGACACTGTCATCACAAACGCGTTGATTCTGGACTATTGGGGCATCGTCAAAGCGGACGTGGGCATCAAGGATGGTCGTATTGCCGCAATCGGCAAAGCCGGTAACCCCGATACGCAGCCGGATGTCACGATCGTTGTTGGACCCGGTACGGAGGCGATCGCCGGCGAGGGGCAGATTCTTACGGCCGGCGGCATCGATGCGCACATTCACTTCATCTGTCCGCAACAGGTCGAAGAAGCGCTGATGTCCGGGATCACGACCATGCTTGGGGGTGGGACAGGTCCGGCGACCGGCACCAACGCGACTACGTGTACGCCGGGACCCTGGCACCTTGCCCGCATGCTTGAGGCCGCGGATGGCTTCCCGATGAATCTCGGCTTCATGGGGAAAGGTAATGCGAGCCTGCCCGCGGCGCTTGATGAGCAGATCGTAGCTGGTGCAATGGGGCTCAAGCTGCACGAGGACTGGGGAACCACGCCTGCCGCGATCGACAACTGCCTCGCCGTTGCGGAGCGGTTCGACGTCCAGGTGGCGATCCACACTGACACGCTCAATGAATCGGGCTTCGTAGAGGACACAATCGCGGCGTTCGGAGACCGGACAATTCACACCTTTCACACCGAAGGTGCCGGCGGCGGGCATGCACCCGACATCATCAAGGCGTGCGGCTTGCCGAACGTCCTGCCTTCCTCGACCAATCCGACCCGGCCCTACACGGTCAACACCGTGGACGAACACCTCGACATGCTGATGGTGTGCCACCATCTTGACCCGAACATCCCGGAAGACGTTGCCTTCGCGGAGTCGCGAATCCGCCGCGAGACGATTGCCGCGGAAGACATCCTGCACGACCTCGGCGCGTTCTCGATGATTGCGTCCGACTCACAGGCCATGGGTCGAGTGGGTGAGGTCATAACGCGGACGTGGCAGACAGCGCACAAGATGAAGGTGCAGCGTGGCCCGCTCGCCGAGGACTCGGATCGCAACGACAACTATCGGGCGAAACGCTTCATTGCGAAATACACCATCAATCCTGCGCTTGCCCACGGCATCGCGCACGAGGTGGGTTCCATCGAAGTGGGCAAGCTGGCTGACCTGGTGTTGTGGAAGCCCGCGTTTTTTGGCGCCAAACCTTCGATGATCGTCAAAGCCGGGATGATCGCGGCGGCGCCGATGGGCGATCCGAACGCGTCGATTCCAACGCCGCAGCCGGTGCACTATCGACCCATGTTCGGCGCGTTTGGCGGCGCGCTTGCCGCGACCTCCGTGACGTTTGTGTCAGAGGCCGCGATGGAAGCAGGCATCGTCGAGCGGTTGGGGCTCCGCAAGAAGGGCGTCGCGGTTGCGGGAACGCGTTCGGTCACAAAGGCCGACATGCGGCTGAATACTTACACACCGGTCGTCGAGGTCAGCCCTGAGACCTACGAGGTTCGTGCGGATGGCGAGTTGCTGACCTGCGAGCCGGCGGTGGAACTGCCGCTCGCTCAGCGCTACTTCCTCTTCTGATGGGGACGCCTGACCCAGTGGAAAATCTTGAACGATTCGATCGCCGTGTAGCTCCTGACGATCTTGATGAGGCGCCAACCCGATCGATGACGCTGCCGTTCGAACGTCGGCAGAAAGCCCGGCAGCGTGGTGTGCTGGATGACGGCTCGGAGATTGCGGTGGTCCTGCCTCGGGGGACAATCATGCGCGGCGGAGACTGCTTGGTGGGCACCCGTGGAGGCACGGTCAGGGTTGTTGCAGCAGACGAGCCTGTCTCGTACGTGTGCGGATCAGGCGACGGTCTTGCGCGGGCGGCCTATCACCTCGGCAATCGCCACGTCTGGGTGGAACTCGGTCCGGGTCGGGTGAGCTGGCTGCAGGACCACGTTCTGGACTCCATGATCGTGGGTTTTGGGCTCGCGGTGTTCCACGCGCAGTTGCCCTTTGAACCGGAAGGTGGGGCCTACAGCCATGGACACCACCAGCATGGACGGGAAGACGCTTCAGCATCCCATGGCCACGTACATGAATACGAACACGGAGGCCGTCAGTGAGCGCGGCGGCCGAGGCGCGGCTGTGGCAGCTGATCAGCCCGGCCGCGCCCGTGGGGGCGTTTCACTACTCGCAGGGACTCGAAGCTGCGGTTGAGCACGGCTGGGTCGATGACGCGGCCGGCCTGCGGAAGTGGCTGCACGCCCACCTTGGACGAGTCCTCGTGCGTGTCGACCTGCCCCTGATCAGCCGCGCGATGGCCGCATGGAATGTCAGGGATACGGCAGGTCTGCTCCAATGGGACGCGCTTGCGCTGGCCTGTCGGGAAACGCGCGAACTTCGCGACGAGCAACGTCAAATGGGGCACGCGCTCGGTCGGCTGGCGCGCGGGCTTGGTGATGTTTATCCAGGCGCAGAGCTTTGCTACTCGGTCGCCTTCGGCGTGATGGCGGCCAACCGGAACATACCGGATGAACGCGCTCTCGCGGGGTTTGGCTTCGCATGGTGCGAAAACCAGATCGTCGCGGCCCAGAAGCTCCTGCCGATCGGACAGATTGCCGGACAACAGATGCTGGGAGACCTCGCGGCGCGGCTTGACAACCTCGTGGGCGAAGCCCTGTGTTGTGACGATGCGTCGATCGGACTGTGCATCCCGCACGGGTCGGTTGCGTCTGCGCGCCACGAGACACAGTACTCCCGTTTATTCAGATCCTGAGGGGCGACACCATGAACGAAACATTGAGAGTAGGCATCGGAGGTCCCGTGGGTGCGGGCAAGACGACCCTCGTCGAGTCACTCTGCAAAGCGATGCGAGGCAGCTACGAACTCGCCGTTGTGACGAACGACATTTACACGCGAGAAGATGCGGAGATCCTGCTGCGCGCCCAGGCATTGCCGGAAGAGCGGATCGTCGCGGTCGAGACCGGCGGTTGCCCGCATACGGCGATACGCGAAGACGCCTCGATGAACATCGCGGCGATCGAGTCACTCGACGCCCGCTTCCCCGAACTCGACATGGTCATCGTCGAGAGCGGTGGTGACAACCTGTCCGCGACGTTCAGTCCGGAACTGGTAGATCTGACCGTTTATGTCATCGATGTTGCCGCCGGCGAGAAGGTGCCAAGGAAGGGCGGTCCCGGCATTACCCGCTCGGACCTGCTGGTGATCAACAAGACCGATCTGGCGCCGCATGTAGGCGCCTCGCTCGAGATCATGGACTCCGATGCGCGCCGCATGCGTGGTGACGCACCCTTTGTATTCACGAACCTCAGGACCGGAACCGGCCTCGAAACGGTGCGTGATTTCCTCGTTCGTGAAGGAATGCTCGCCGACGCCGCATAGGCGCACCACTATGGTGCGTTCTCGGCAATCCGAGGACCTTTCCTTGTGCCAAGTTGGTGCATGGATCTGGTTTTCTGCTCGATTCGTTCCCATAACATACGGATAAAAAAGGAAAAAGAGAAGTTGGCCCGCTATCTGCTTATAGAGGGGCCAGACTGGTAACGCTTGGGGGCCAGCAAATGAACTCATTCGAGGAAAAGACCATGATTTCTAGCAAAAAGCTTCTTGCTGGCTCGCTCGCTGCCGCGCTGATGACGGCTGCCGCGCTTCCAGCTGCCGCAGAGGTGTCGGGTTCGGCGACGGTGGCGTCCAGCTACCTGTGGCGCGGATTCGATCTCGGTTCCGGGACGCCCGCAGCATCCGCTGACATCGTCGCAAGTTCCGAGTCCGGGCTGTACGCAGGTTTGTGGCTGTCTTCCGGTGACACGACGGCCGGCACGGAATACGATGTCTTCGCCGGCTATGGCGGCGAAGTGGGTGACTTCAGCTACGACATCAATCTGACGTCATACGTGTACCCGACGGGCGCGTTTTCTTCGACAGACGGCTCGATCGGCGACTTCATGGAAGTCATCGTGTCGCTTGGCTATGGGCCGATCTCCTTCAGCTACTACGACAACATCGCCGGTGACACGGGCGGGTACGCAGCGAGCGAAGACTATCGCTACATCACGCTTGGCGCGGATGCCGGACAGTGGTCCTTCATGATCGGTGACCACGACTTCGGTTCGGGCGGTGGTGACGCGACGCACCTCGATATCACCTACAACTACAACGACAACCTTGGCTTCACGCTCAGCACCTGGCTCGACTTCACGGGCACGGAGCCGGAGCCGACCTTCGTTGCTTCGTACACGATCCAGATCGACTGATATTGAGCGGCCTGTGCGCCGCGTTCGATCTGGATTGCGGCGCCAGGACGGTGCCGATCCAACTTCCCGGGCTCTTCCTTGAGCCCACCCCCAAGGCCGCCAGCCCCCCTGGCGGCCTTTTTTATTCCTGAGCGCCTGAAAGCTGGTCGACGTACGCGTCGATCTCGTCGAGGCCGGCGAGACGGTTGAACTCATCGAACCGCACGCGTTGTGCATCCGGGTCCGGTGCGCCGCCCTGCGCCAGTTCCCGGTACACCGCGCGCAGTGTCTCGGTGACCCGGAGCAACGCGGAGACGGGGCGGAGCACGAGGGCAAAGCCAAGCTCGCCCAGCACGTCGATAGCGGGCAGCGGGGTCTTGCCGTCTTCCACCAGGTTTGCGACCAACGGGACGCCTGCGAACCGCGTCGCGATTGTTTCGAGTTCGTCGGTGCTGGTTGGCGCCTCGATGAACAACACGTCCGCGCCCGCCGCAAGAAACGCATCGGCTCTGCGCAGCGCTTCGTCGAGCCCGTCTGTCGCGATGGCGTCGGTGCGTGCGACGATCGCGACATCCGCGGTCGTGTCCCGCGCAACCCGGATGCGCAGCGTCGCTTCGGCGAGGGGCACGATCGCCTTGTTCTCCATGTGTCCGCACTTTTTCGGGTGGACCTGGTCTTCGAGTTGAATGCCCGCGACCCCCGCACGCGCATAGTCGCGAACGGTGCGCGCAACGTTCATCGGGCCGCCGTAGCCGTTGTCAGCGTCCGCGATCAGTGGCAGCCCGCCGCCGGCGTCGACAATCCGGGCTGCGGTTTCCGCCATTTCGGTTGCGGTCACGAGGCCAATGTCAGGCTGGCCCAGTCGTGTGCCGGCAACGCAGAACCCGGAGAGATAGAGCGCCTGGAAACCGGCACGCGCAGCCGCGCGGGCGCTCAGTCCGTCGAACACACCAGGTGCCAGCAGAGGCTTGCGGCTGCGGCGTGCTTCGTTGAGCAGATCGAGGAGCATGGAATTGGCGCCGACCCGGACGGGTGTTCAGGATGGTATCAGTTCGTATCGACCGCACATCCAACGAGGAGGCTCCCATGCCCAGATTGCGTCAGGTTCCGAGGTCTGAGGTTGAGCCCGCGCTCCAGCCCGTGTTCGCGCTCGTGCCCGAGTGTTTCCGGCATGCAATGAAGGGTTCCAGTTCTATCCTGAAAACGATCCACGAGTGCCTGTCGCCTCGAAGCCGGCACGGCTCCGGTGATTGTGACGCACACGTCCTTGAAGGCGCGTGTCATGCGTCGGATGGCGTGGGTCGAGTGCGAAAACAGGATGACCTTCTCACCCTGATCGATCGCGCCCTGCACGTACTCGATCGTCTGCGGTGTTTTCGCGACGGCCAGCTTGCGTCTGGCGCGGGAGATCATTCCGATGTTCCGGTTGCCGCGCACGTTTCTCGCGTCTTCGTCCAGCAGGTATTCAGCGACCCGATTGATCTCGTCGCGCACGCTCTCCGGGACGTCGGTATCAATCCAGGTGCGTTGCTTTGGCGGCAGGTTGAGCACCTCGTCCTTGCGACGCCGCAACATAATGCCCTGCAGTTGCACCGACAGTTCCTCGATGTTGCTGGCCCCGCCCGTCTGCCAGTGACCGTAGTCGTTCTGGTGGGCGTCGCAGTAGCGTTTGGCGAACGCGAGGAAGCTGCGGCCGAGCGAGTGCCGGACAAGCTGCAGCAGCGGAAAAAGGTCACGCGGCCGGTTGGTGAGCGGAGTGCCGGTGAGAACGTGCACGATGGGTGGCGGACCTTCCTCGGGGAGCAGCGCGCGTGAGTAGCGGCTGCGCTGCGCGCGGTGGTTTTTCAGATAGTGCGCCTCGTCGAACACGAACCCGGGGCAGGCGAAGGCTTTGAGTGCGTCGACGTGCTTCTTCAGCAGGTCGTAGTTGACGATGATCCAGCCGGTGAAGCCTGCAGCGGGGGGCGCGTCGGTCCGAGAACGTGGACGGGTTCCGCTCTCCCCGCGGCTTGAATCTCGCGCTTCCAGTTGAGTTTGACCGAAGCGGGGCAGACGACGAGGTACGGCCCTGACCGGCACGCCGCTGCCAGAGCGACGATGGACTGCCGGGTTTTGCCGAGCCCCATGTCGTCAGCAAGGATTGCGCGCTCCCGGCCGAGCAGGAACGCGACACCTTCAACCTGGTGCGGGTAGAGGCCCTGTGCCAGGGCGCGGGCCTTTTCCGTTGCTGCGGTCAGATCCATACGATCCGGAAACGGGGGTCGGTCGACTCATCTTAGAACAGATCGGTTCACCAGAGTCACCGCAGGACGTAGCGCTACGGCTGGCTCAGGCGATGCATCAGGATTGCGACCCGTTTGGTCACGAGTGGAATCGAGGCGAGATCGACGGTCTCGCCTTCAGCATGCAGATTGCTGCCGGACCGGTCCGAGGCCGGCGAGTGATGGCGCGAGCCGCCCGACGAAGGAGATGTCGGCGGCACCCCGGCGTCCGGGGTCGACCTGACTCAGGGGGCCCTCCCCGAGGTCGACCGACACGGCGGAGAGTTGTTCGAACAGGGCGAGGTTACCTTCGCTCGGAGGCATGGCCGGGTAGCCGTCGGTGAACGTGATGGTGGCTTCGGTTTGCGGCAGGTTGGTCCGGACGATCTGACGCATCCGTTCCCTCGCACGCTTTTTCTGATCCTCGGTGATGAAGCGCAGCCCGCCGCGCACGACGACGTCCTGCGCGACCACGTTGGTCTTGCCGAACGCGTCACCGCGTGAGTTGCGCGCGTCGTATTCGACCGCCGTCCCGCCGAGAATCACCCCCGGATTGAAGGTGAGATACCGCTCGCCGCGGACCTGCCCGTAGAACGCGTCGAGAATGCGCGACGCCTCGAAGATCGCACCCGCGCCGAGTCGGTCGGAGAACACCTGACTCGAATGACCGCGGACGCCTTTGACCTCGAGTTTCCATCCAGACGAGCCGCGCCGGGCAACCGTCGCGGACGTCAGATTGATGTTGTTCTCGAGTCCGAGGATGTAGTCCGCATTGCGGCCCGCGTCGAGCAGGGCCTTGCGACTGACCGGGATCGGACGACCGGGACGTTCCTCATCGCCGGTCATCACGATCGAGAGATTGACGTCGCCGGAGGCGCCCGCGTGCGCCAGCGCGGCCACCGCCGCGACGATGACCACATTGCCGCCCTTCATGTCGGTCACGCCCGGGCCACGTGCGCGATTGCCCGGAAGGTATTCGAAACGCTGGAATGGACTGTCGAGTTCGAAGACCGTGTCGAGATGCCCGATCAGCAGGATGTTCGGAACGTCTTTGCCGTTTTGCGGCGTCGCGTTGGCCACGAGATGCCCGGCGCGATCGGCGGAGGGCGGCAGGTCGACCCAATGCGTCTGCAGGCCGTGGCGCTCGAAGACTCCGGACAGGACGCTCCCGACCTCCTTCACACCGTCGGCGTTCATGGTCCCGCTGTTGATGTTGACGATGCGTTCCAGCAGTTCGACGTGTGCCCGGGCTTCCGCGGCCACCGCCGCGACGATGTCGCGCTCGACGGGGCTCAGATCTGCGACGGCTGGCGCGGCAAGCAGAGCCGCCACCCAGAAGAGGGATGAGGCACGGGTCAGTCGTTGGCGCATGGTGAACTCCTGCGGCAATCAGCCGGGTGGTCGGGAATGCAGTACGCCTTCCCGTTCGAGCGCTTCGATTTCCAAAGTGCTCATCCCGAGCAGGTCCGAGAGAATCTCGC
>PBVL01000025.1 GCA_002728675.1 Gammaproteobacteria bacterium | reverse complement strand
CGTCGAGAAGTGTTGGGTCCTGCATGCGTGAATCATAACGCCGAACGTCGCCAGCGCCGATTTGGCCCTCGCGACCGGACACGGTAGAGTCGCCAAAAGAAGAAGAGGCGAGCGCATGTCGCTGGTAGCCTGGTCGTGGTTGTTCCTGGCGCTCTACATCGGCGTGATGCTGAGCTTTGGCATTGTCGCGCAGCGCAAGATCAAGCACGCCGATGACTTTGCCACAGCGCGCGGCTCGTACGGCCCGATCTTCCTGGCGCTCGCGTTTGCTGCCTCGACCGCGTCGGGCGCGACCTTCCTCGGCGGCCCAGGGCTCTCCTACGAGATTGGCTTTGCCGCCAATTACGGCAACTTCCTCTATCCGATCGGGGTGTACTTCGGGATTCTGATCTCGATGCGGCTCATCGCCACGTCGGGTAACCGGTTCGGCAATCGGTCGATCCCCGAGTATCTCGGCGACCGGTATCAGTCAGACGGTATCCGCGTCATCGTGGCGTTGCTGTCACTGGTGCTCTTTTTCTATCTTGCGGGGCAGCTGGTATCGGGCCTCGTCATGTTCGAGATCATGCTCGGTCTGCCGGCGCACTGGGCACTCGTCATTACCACGGTGGTCCTGCTCTTCTACGTGGTGCTGGGCGGCGCGCATGCGGACATCCTGACGGACGGTGTGCAGGGATTCATGATGCTGTGCGTCGCGATCATGGTGGTCGGCCTTGCCTTGACCGGCTTTGGCATTGAGGGCGGTCTGGGGGGCATGGTCGACAAGCTCGAAGCGCAGGATGAAAACCTCGTTGCGCCGCTCAATCCGTCGAGTGCACTCACGCACTCATGGTGGTCGATCATTGCGGTGCTCTTTGCGCACATCCCACTGGGGTTGCTCCCGCATCTGGGCAACAAACTGTGGGCCCTCAAGGACACGAACCAGCAGATGACGTTCGTGAAGCTCGCCTTCATGATCGGATTGACGCTCGCGATGATGGGACTTGCCGGTCTGCTTGCCCGCGCCCACTTCGGGGACATACTGTTCATGGAGGGAAACAACCCCAACGAGTCGTTGCCACGGCTGTTCATTGAGCTTTTTCCGACATGGTTCGCAGCGCTGATCGGAGCGGGTGTGCTCGCGGCGATCATGAGTACGGCGGACGGGCTCGTGGTGTCGTCCTCGCAGATCATCGCGAACGATCTCTACCGCCGGACGTTCGTCCCGAAGTTTCGACCTGATCTTCCTGAAGACGAGTTGGACAGACGCGTTCTGAACATCAGTCGCATCGCGACCGTCGGGGTGTTGCTGGTCTGCATGGCGCTGGCCTGGGCGCTCATCGAGAAGAACATTTCGCTCATCGTCTGGATTGGCACCGGCGGCATGATGGCGGCCTTTGCGGGCCCGCTCGTCGTTGGCGCGCTGTGGCGCGGCGTGACGGCGAAAGGCGCGTACGCGGGCCTGCTGACGGGCTTCTCCACATTCCTGCTGCTGCACACGCAGTCGATCGACCCTGCCTGGTTTGGGGTCGTCGGCGAGCCTCAAGGGCTCCTGCAGACGGTCGTCCATTGGCTCCACGGCGAAGGCCCCAACCCGTTCTCGTGTGCGGCCATGGGCGAGTTCGTGTCCGTGACGGTGACCGTGGTCGTGTCCAAGCTGACACAACGGCTGCCGGAGGAGCACGTGTCGGCGATGTTCGGGGAGGAAGGCGCCGCGGCGTAGGCTTCCCCTGACGGCGCGTGTCTACCGGCGCGACAGCCACCTGAACAGTCCCAGCGCGACGAGCGTCGGCAGGATGAAAGGCAGACACAGCCAGGCCACCAGCCAAGCGAGGAGCAGCAGGACCAGACCGGCCAATATCAGCAGACCAAGGCTCAGGGCGGGGAGCAGGACGAGCAGCGCAACCGCCGCAACGATGACGCCAAACAGCAGGGCGGGCAGAATGATCAGTACACGCTGTAGCGGTTGCTCGATTCTCTCTCCGTCAACGAAGACTTCGAAGTTGTCCACTCGAATCTGCATGGCCCTGTTGCCTCTGCCGAACTCCATGACCGTTCTAGCACAGCGCGCCCGTCATGGCGTCAGGTACTCAGGTGACTTGCGTCCCGCATCGGGGATGATGCTGGACATGGGGCATGCCCCGCCCCGCCAACGCGTCTGTCCCCATGTGGCCGGCGCCGTGGTCAGGGCGTAGCGACAGCCTTCGGTAACGCAAAGGCCAGATACTCACTGCCGTTCGGCGGACCGAGCCGCGCGCCATCGGCGGCGATCACGACGTACTGTCGCCCGTCGACGCCGTAGTTGATCGCGCCGTACCCGAGATCCGGATGTGACAGGAAATTGCCGAAGTTGACCGTCTAGTTGTGTTTGCCGGTCGTGACGTCGACCGACTGCAGCGTGCCCCAGGGGGGCGTGTTGGTGGGCAGGCCTTCGTGGTCTTTCAGGTAAACGTAGCCGGAGGTCAGGACATAGTCGACTTCGTCGGTGGGGGATCTTCCCCGCGTTCGTCCGAAGCGAGGTACGCGAACAGCCCGCGACGCTCGTAGTCCTTCAGTGATTGGAACGCCGGCATGCGGCCGGCGCTGTTGTCGACCACCTCGCCGATCTTCTCCCAGCCCAACCGCTCCACCACGTCGATCAGCGTGGGGCCCGCATCGGTCCCTTTGAGGTCCGGCCCGTGACAGGCGCCACAATGGCGCAGATAGGTACCGGAGCGGCTGAAGCCTTTGGGGATCTCGGAGAGCGTCAGCACCGCGGCCGCGTCGTTGGCGTTCAGGATCAGGCTGCCGGTCGTGTGATCGAACGCCGACCCACCCCACTCGGCACCGCCGTCGTACCACGGCGAGAAGATGACGGTGCCAACCCGAGGGGGTGCCCAGGGGCGGAGGTCAGCGTCCTTGATCTGTTCTTCCACGAACGCGGTTGACTCGGGCGTGCGTTGGGTGACTTCGAAGGTCTGGTGGGCAATCTCCACGTTCGACACGTGCTGCACTTGTGACGGTGCCTCGTTGGGCAGCGTGCTCGGGATTGGCGTTTTGACTTCGACAAGATCGTAGAGGGGCTCGCCCGTTTCCCGGTTGAACACGAAGAGATGGCCCGTCTTGGTCGTGAGCGCGACCCCGTCCACGGACTGGCCGTTCTTCTGATAGGTGACGAGGGTGGGAGGGGAGGGATTGTCCTTGTCCCACAAGTCGTGTTTCACCACCTGGTGGTGCCAGAGGTACTCGCCGGTTCGCGCATTGATCGCGACGAGACTGTTGCCGTAGAGGTTGTCGCCGTGGCGGTTGGCGCCGTAGAAATCTGGCGTGGTCGAGCCGGTCGGCGCGAACAGGATGCCGCGCTCGGCGTCGAGCGCCATGCCGGTCCAGACGTTCGCTCCGCCGGCGCGTTCGAGAGAGCCTTCCGCCTAGGTCTCCGAGCCACGTTCGCCGGGTTTGGGGATCATGTTGAACTGCCAGACGAGCGAGCCGTCCTGCGCGCTGAACGCGCGAACCGAACCCGGGTACGAGTCGCTGCCTTCGGTGGTGGAGAAGCCAAGCAGGAGCTTGTCCTCGAAGACGACTCCCGGGACCGTGACAGCAAGGTAGCCTGTACGCTCGACATCCCTGGGTGTGAGGTCAACCCGGCCGTTGTCGCCGAAGGTCGTCACCGGCGTGCCGTCCGCTGCATTCAGTGCGATCAGGATGCGGCCCGCCGTGTAATAGATGCGCTGGTCCGCGCCGCTACCCCACCACATCAAGCCCGCGCTGTGCGCCACCGGGGAGTTCGGGGTCGTAGCGCCAGAGCTCTTCGCCCGTGGCGGCGTTCAATGCAAACGCGTGCAGCTTGGGTGAAAGGGCGTAGAGTCGGCCGTCCCTGACGACCTGGCTCGTGTACATCGTGCCGCTCTTCTCGCCCGAATCGTACGACCATGCGAGTTCGAGTTGCGTCACATTGTCCCGATTGATCTGGGTCAGCGGCGAGAAGTGGCTGCGCCCTTCGTCGCCGAGGTACGTCGACCAGTCGACGTTCGCCAGGTCCGGAACAGGCGTTGCCGGTGCAGCGGGGGATGCCGCCTCGTCGCTGCCGCATGCCGCAATGAGTAAAGCCGCGCAACACAGCGCGATGGTCCGGGCTGAAGTCATGAGGGTCCCCTGTTCGGCCTGTTCCGCCAGCGGGGTTGCGAACGAATCGCAGCCTACTGGATTCTTCTTCTTGTGTGCGGGAAGCGGTGTACGAGGGTCAATCAGTACTCGACGATGGCCCGGCCGAGAATCTTGCCGCCGTGCAGGTCGTCACACGCCTGGTTGATATCTTCGAGCTTGTAGCGTCTCGTGATGAGCTGATCGAGCGGGAACTTGCCTTCCTTGTGCCAACGCAGAAACATCGGGAAGTCGGTGTCCGGATAGGTTGCCCCGAGGCTGCCGCGGTACTGCCGCTGAGTCATCATGAAGAGACGCGGGTCGACCGTCATCTCGTCGGGCGGTATCCCGATCAGAACGGCCACACCGCCTTCGTTGCCGGCGCCGGCGGACCCACCCCGCGTCGCGGGGAGGATTTGCTCTGCGGTCTGGCGCACCCCAATTGCATCAAACGCATAGTCGACGCCGCCGCCCGTGATCTCGCGGATTTCCTCGACAGGATCGGTGTTGCCGCCCGCGTTGACCGTATGAGTCGCGCCAAAGGATTTGGCGAACTCGAGCTTGTCGTCCGCAAGGTCCACGGCAATGATCGGGTACGCGTTGACGAGGGCGGCGGCCTTGATGGCAGACAGGCCAACGCCGCCGACGCCAAACACCGCGACGGATTCGCCGGGACGGACCTTGGCTGTGTTCAGCACGGCGCCAGCGCCCGTCAGTACGGCGCAGCCCACGATGCAGCTCACGTCGTCGGGGTGTTCATCAGGGATAGGCACGACTAGCGCGCCGCTCGTCAGCACATCTTTGCTCCAGGTGTAGACCGCTCCCATCGCAGGCTCGCCCCGGAAGGTGGCGCCCGTGGGCTGTCCCATCATGCGTCGGTCGACCTGCGTCCGCGGGACCCACGTGACGATGCACTTGTCGCCTTCCTGAAGATGCGTGACGCCCGCGCCGATGTCGGTCACGATGCCGGTGCCTTCGTGACCGAGCAGACCCGGCCGTGGGGTATTCGGGTTGTGGATCTGGTGCAGCTGCGAGTGACAGACTCCGCTCGACAGGAGCTTGACTCGCACCTGGTCCGGTCGCGGATCAGGGAGTTCGAGTTCGTCGACGACAAGCGGTGCTTCGAATTCTGTTTGAACGGCTGCGGTTGTGGTGATTGTGGCCATCTCGGTCCCCCAAGTTGTGGATGACGGTGTTCAGGGAGCCTACCAGCAACGTGTACCGATTGCGGGACTGCGACCCTCCGGGACAGGTTCCACCGGGCGCTTGCCCGCGACGATGTGCGTCCCTCGGTCAGCGGGACGATGCCCGACGTCGCGAATGGCCATGTCGCCCGTCTTGGGGCGGTCTCATCACGATTCATGGTGCTGGGCGGGGACTGAGCGTCAGGCCAACCGCGCCGATTGCGCCCGGTGCGTCGGGGCGCGAACATAGGGTCGGCTTCACCCGCAGTGAAATACGGTCCCTGGAGGACGCTATGCACGATCCCGATGGCCTGCGCCTCCCGATCAAAATCGACACAACGTCCAATGGCGAGTTCGAGCCGGTGCCGTTGACCCGGGCAAACGAGCTTGCCAACCAGCGTGGTCTCGAGATCGCGACTGCCAATGCGCGCCGCGTCGCGCTCGGGCGCCGCGCCTTCCTCACCTCCACGTGCGGTGCGGCGGTCACGCTGCTGGCGCACAACGAGGTGAATGCGGCGGCCGGAAAGACCGGAGGCTTTTTCGATGTTCCGCGCGAGGGGGGTTACGAGGTGGCGGCAGCGGACGCGAGCATCGGGGGTGATGAGTTCATCTTCGACGTGCAGGGCCACTACGTTGACCCGAACGGCAAGTGGCTCGAGCAGGTGCCGGACTTTGCGAAACCTTTTTCCTTCGCCAGCAAGGCCGATTGCGAGGTGGGCGAAGGTGACGATCCGCATTCGTATCTGCAGTGCCTTGGGCCGGAGGAGTTCGTCAAAGACGTGTTCCTCGATTCCGATACCGATCTGATGGTGCTGTCGTTCGTGCCCTCCACGGCGGATGCGGAACCGGTTACGATCGACGCGGCTGATGCAACGCGTCAGATCGTCGATGACCTCGCCGGCGAGCAGCGGTTGCTGCTTCACGGCCGGGTCAATCCCAATCAGCTGCACGACCTCGACAACATGGAGGAGCTCGCGGAACGCTGGAAGGTGTCCGCCTGGAAGACCTATACGCAGTTTGGACCCGGTGGCAAAGGCTACTATCTGTCTGACGACGTGGGCCTCGAGTTCATCGAGAAAGCGCGCGCCCTCGGCGTCAAGGTCATCTGTGTCCACAAGGGCCTGCCGCTCGGCCGCAATTCATACGAGCATTCCAGGTGCGATGACATTGGTGTCGTGGCAAAGCAGTTCCCGGACGTCTCCTTCATCGTGTACCACTCGGGGTACGTTGCGGGCCGGCCGGAGCAGCCCTTCACCGGGCGCGGCGCGGCTGATGGCGTGGACACGCTCGTGCGCTCGCTCGTCGACAACGGCATTCAGCCGAACTCGAACGTTTATGCGGAGCTCGGTTCGACCTGGCGCTTTCTCATGCGCGAGCCGAACGACGCGGCACACGTCATGGGCAAATTGCTGAAGTACTGTGGTACCCGGAACGTGCTGTGGGGAACGGACTCGTTGTGGTACGGATCGCCGCAGGATCAGATTCAGGCGTTTCGCGCATTTCAGATCTCGCGCGAGTTCCAGGAGCGGTACGGATACTCCGCGATCACGCCCGAGATCCGCCGCGGGGTGTTCGGGCTGAACGCGACGGTCCCCTATCGAATCAGCGCNGANGAGGTAGCCCGGCATTNCNCCGCCGGTCGCCTTGCCGGTGTGCGCGACAACTACCGCAATGCGCCAGACCCGCACTANCGCACTTACGGACCGAAGACCCGTCGGGAGTTCTTCAATNTCGTGCGCAACCAGGGTGGANGCACCTGAACACATTCTTCTACTACGCGGTAGGCGGACGTCTCACCGTCTGTGCGGCCGATGTGGAGGCGGNGTCACTGAACCGCGGCCCCTCGGTCGACCTGCCTGCGCAGGTTCACTATGCGTGGCCTCACCCTGAGAGGCGCGTGCTGTATGTGGCGTCGAGCGACGGCGGGCCTGACCGACGCGGCGGCACCCATCATCTCTCTGCCTTCACCGTGGAAGGTGACGGCGCTCTCGAACTCGTGAACCGGGTCCCGCTGCCGTCCCGCCCGATTCACTGTTGTGTCGATCCCGCCGGCGGCTACGTGTTCACCGCGCACAATCTGCCGAGCACGCTCTCCGTGCATCGCCTGGACGGCAATGCAATTGGTGATGCTGTCCCCCAGGACCCGGCGCTCGACTGCGGCATCTACGCGCACCAGGTGAGGGTCACGGAGAGTGGGGATGTGCTGCTCGTCGCCCGGGGAAACGATGCCGCGGAGGGGAGGGCGGAAGATCCCGGTTCGTTGCATGTGTTCGGGTGTGTTGATGGCCGGCTCGGACTCCGTCAGAAAGTGACGCCGGGAGATTCCGGAGGCTACGGTTTCGGTCCACGGCACCTCGACCTGCACCCCGACGGCTGGGTCGTTGTGTCGGTTGAACGGCAGAGCGAGCTTCACGTTTATCGATTTCAGGATCGCCGCCTGAGCGACGATGCGTTGTACACCGCCTCGTCCGTCGCGGTGGAAGACCCTGACGCCCAGCAAATGGCGGGCACGTTGCGCATCCACCCTGAGGGCCGGTTCGTCTATCAGGCGAATCGCACCGAGGGCAGGAACACGCTGGCGGGGTGGCCCGTTGGCAGGACAGGGGAGGACAGCCTCGTCACACGGCGCCTCGATCAGGCGACCGGGGCGCCTGTGCTCATTCAACGCGAGCATGTTCCGGGTCGACACATTCGAACCGTGTCGCTCGAGCCGAGTGGTCGGCTGCTTGCGGCCGCCTCCATTCAACCGGTCCCGGTGACGGCACCCGAGGGCGTGGTGCTGCGGCCGGCGGCCATCCTGCTCTACCGAGTGCAGAGCGATGGTCACGTCACTTTCGTCCGCCGCTACGACATCGACACCGCCGGCCGGCTGATGTTCTGGACCGGTTTCGTTGCTTTCGACTGAGCCTGAGTCCGAGCGGATGGGAGAGCGCTTCAGGCCGTTGGCATCGAGCGACCGGTCCTGATCGTTCCGGAGCACGCCGTCCGCGCGACATCGGGTGAGGGCCAACGCATGCTGCAGAACCAACGGCTGGCCGACGCGGGATGGGCGGCAATGCGTTGCTGCGGGCGCGTCGCAACGTTAGTGTAAGCGGTCTGCGGGTTGGAGCGGCCGTGTGAGGCGCATGGACGGATGTATCGATTGTTGGCTTTTCTGGTCGCCCTCTGTGTGCCGATCATCGTGAGCGCCAGGCCGCAGTTGATCGAAGCGTCGATCGAGGAGATACAGGCGTCGTTGGACTCGGGCGACGTCACGTCGGTCGAGCTGGTCGAGTGGTATCTCGAGAGAATCGACGCCTATGACCAGCAAGGTCCGAAGCTGAACGCGATCCAGCATCGAAATGTCCGGGCTGCTGAACAGGCCGAGGCGCTCGACGCGGAGCGCAAACGGTCCGGTCCTCGCTCGTTGCTCCACGGCATCCCCGTCGTGGTGAAGGACAATTACGAAACGATCGATGCTCCGACAACTGCGGGCTCTGTCATCCTCGAGGGGCACTGGCCCAAACGTGATGCAACCCAGGTTGCCCGGCTGAAAGCTGCCGGCGCCATCATGCTCGCCAAGACCACGATGCACGAGTTTGCGTACGGCTGGACGACGCGGGGATCGGCATTTGGCATGACGCGAAACCCCTACGATGTGGAGCGACATGCCGGTGGATCGAGTGGCGGAACGGGAGCGGCCGTTGCCGCAAACTTCGCGGCCGCGGGCATGGGCAGCGACACCTGCGGCTCGATCCGTGTGCCCTCAGCGCACAACAACCTCGTCGGGTTGCGCGGAACGCAGGGACTCAGCAGTCGGCACGGCATTGTGCCGCTGTCGAGTTCGAGGGATCTCGGCGGCCCGCTCACGCGAAGTGCGCGTGACCTGGCGATCATGCTCGACGCGACTGTCGGCTACGATCCATCCGATCTCCAGACCGTGGAGTCGGTGGGGAAGATCCCGGTAAGTTACCACGCAAATCTTCGCAGGCTCGACCCGAAGGAACTGCGCCTCGGGGTGCTGTCCGGCTGGTTCGGAGACGATCGTGAGACAAACGCGCAGATTGAACGGGTGCTCGCGAAACTGGATGAATCAGGAGCGAGCATCGAACGTCTTGCCTCTCCCGCTCTCGAGCGTCTGCACGAGGCAACGCTCCCTCCGCACGCGTATGTCGTCGATGACCATGACCTCATCCACGACCTGACGGCGTACCTGCAGCAGTACCCGTCACTGCCGGTCCGGTCATTTGCGGACCTGGTCGAAGACGGGCGGCTCGAAGGATACGTGGGGGAGCTTTGGCGGGGGCTGCGGGACAACAAGAGCCTCGGCTCACGAGCGGTGTATCTGGAAGCGCACGCCCAGGGGCAGGACATTCGACGGCAGATTCTGGGGCTGCTCGCCGAGCACGACATTGACGCACTGGTGTACCCGACTGCAACCGAAGAGGCTGTAGCGCTGAGGGCAGAGCAGTCCCACTTCAACTGCAAACTTGCCGCTGCCTCGGGAATGCCGGCAATTTCTGTCCCGGCAGGGTTTGGCGAACACGGGATGCCAGTCGCGATCGAGCTTCTGGCTGAGCCCTGGGCGGAGCAGAAGCTCCTGAATCTGGCCTACACGATCGAGCAACTGGCGCCCGCCCGCCAGTTGCCCCGGCACACTCCCTGAGATGCCAGCGTGGCAGGCCGGCAGATGTCCTGACATGGGTCAAAGCACGGTCCTGCATTGCGCGCTATGGTACTCGAGGCGTCTGTTGTAGCGCCGAACGGCGCCAAGTCAAGGAGTCCGGAATGACAGACCACCCCTACCCCGATGCCCGAAGCAGATTCGTAAGCCGACTTCGAATCATCGGACTGGCTTGCCTCGTCTGCTCTTGAACATCGATCGGTGAGACAGGGACCGGTGGCGCCGCCACGTCGGAAAGGACGGCGGAGATTGCGCCGGTCATGTAGTCGCTGTCGGCGAGCATGCTGACGGTGTTGCGTGACATCAACTCGCCAAGTTCCGACCCGGAGTCGCTTCAGCAGGGTGTTGACGACATCCGCCGGCAGCTTGGGAGCGCCGCGTCGCATTTTGACGATGACCGTGTGCACCAGTCCGCACCGATGGACCTGATCGATGAGCGTCTTGCGGAGGCGTCGCGGCAAATCACGTCAGGTAAATCTGTTCTTCGTTCGCGGCGCGCTGGAGCGTGCGTTCNAAGCGTGTGCCGACTGCCACTCCGGTGACCGTCGCACGAGGCGGGCGTTCTCCGCGCAGGCGACCTCAGGGCTGACGCCGTTTCAGGCGGCTGAATTCTCATACCACACGCGCGACTATGACACCGCACTCCGGCGGTATCGCGCCTTCGTTGAAAGTGAACGGACGGCCAGCGGGTTCGCCACGGTCAATCAGTGGGATCGGGCTTTGGATCGGACGCTCACGATCACCGCGCAATTGCTCGACGCGCCGGGCACGGGCGCAAGACTGTTCGCCGAACTGGCTGAGGGTCCGTCGTCGCTCGAGGAGACCGGCCGGCTGCGCGACTGGGCGGACGCGCTCACCTGGCTCGCTGCAAACCGGAACTCGCGGCAGGCTCCCTACGGAAAAAACCATATCGAAGAAATGTCAGCCTAGCTCGAGCTGGAGTGGCCGGGAGTTCAGGCGCGCAACAGCTGGAACGCCGCTCAGGTCTGGTGGGTCGCCATCCGCGGTGAACTGCTCCGGCTGCTCGATGCCACGGACGGCGAGGACGCCATGGCAGAGACCGTCTACTGGCTTGCGGTGGCCGAGCGGTCCCTGCAGTACCGGTTCTATGACTCGCTGTCCCGCCACTACCTGCAACGCTGTGTACGCCAGTTCCCCGAGCACCCCGCGGCGGCGCGCTGCCTCGATGAGTACGAGCTGCTGATGGTGGTCTCGTACGTGGGGTCGAACGGTGTCAGCCTGCCGGAGTCCGTGCGCGCCGAACTGGTCGAAATGCGTCAACTCGTGAACGACGCATGCAAGCGGGACGCCAGCGTCCGCTGACTTGCGCCACGCCAGGCGCGATCCCCCGGTCGTCGCATCACATTGTCCGGAGCGTCGGGGAGGCAACCAACGTCGGCGTGGGCTGTCTCGTGCCCATCCCTGCTGCGTCGGGTGCGCGTGTGCTGGTGCGGGATGATGACGGGGCCCTCTAACCGGGCATGGCGGCTTTCGCGATCTCTGTCCTGATAACGCGGCTGAGCCAAACGTACGCCCAGATACCGACGACGATACTCGCGGCGCTGGTTGCGATGAAAATGCCGACGTAGCCGTAGAGCCAGTCCGCGACAACGGCCATCGGCAGGTAGATCACGACCATCCGCGAGATGGAGATGATGAGCGACGGCATTGGCTTGCCGAGGGCGTTGAACGTCGACGTGGCAACGCTCATCACACCCATGAAGCCTATCGAGACAGGGACGATCAGCAGGTAGAGCGATGCGGCACGAACGACCTCCGGGTCCTGGTTGATCAGCAGGACGATCGACTCCCCGAACAGCAGCATGAACAGAAAGCAGAAGGCGCCCCATCCTACGCAGAAGATGTAGACGATCTTCAACGCCGCAAGCACCCGGTCGAATTGTTGCGCGCCCCAGTTCATGCCGATGAACGGCCCGAGGGCAGAGGCGGTCGCCATCAGCACCATCATGATGAACATGTCAGCCCGCATGCCGATGGAGTAGCCGGCGACGACGGCGGCGCCGTGCCCGGCAAGCAATCGCGTAATGATGCCGGAGACGACCGGGCTCACAAGACTGGTGGCCATGGACGGCAGACCCACGTGCAGGATGTCCTTCCAGGATGACCAGACATCCTCGAGCGACCAGCGAATGAGCCGTTCGCGGATGACAAGCCAGTACATCGTGATCGCGAAGGGCACGATGCCGCTCGCGACGAACGCCAGCGCGGCACCCTGAATGCCCAGCGCAGGCACACCGAACCAACCGAAGATGAGGATCGGACCAAGCACGACCTGGATGAGCGAACCTGTGGCCATGACAATGCCGGGTACTGACGCATTGCCGGTTGCGCGCATCAGGTTGGTATTCACTGTCGTTGTGGCGAAGAAGGGGATGCCCACGAACCAGATGAACATGTATTGGTCGATCAAGACGCGGATCTCCGCGTCTGCACCGAGCAAAACGAAGAGATGGGACGAAAACGCGACCCCGATCCCGGCGAGCACCGCGACGATGGCAAGTCCCAACAGGATCGCGTGGGTGCAGAGGCGGCGCACCGACTCCTGGTCGCCCGCGCCCAGACGTCTCGCGATCACTGACGACGCGCCGATGCCAAGCCCGTTGGCGACGCTCATCATGACCATCGTCACGGGTATGGTGAATCCAAGCGCCGCGAGCGCCGGCGTTCCGAGGACCCCGAGATACACGACTTCCATGGTTGCGGCGAGCACCCAGGAGAGAAACCCCAGCGACATGTAGGCGCTGAGTTTGACGATGTGGCGGTGAACGGGTCCTTCGGTAAAGGCTCCGCTAACCGGGGTGCGCTTGGGGGGTGTGGCGCCCGTGTCGTCGTTGTTCGGTACGACGGTTGACGATGGCGCTTGCTCTCGAGGCATCCGCCACCCTAGCAGTTTCCCGATCGGCGACTCAACGAGGCGCCCACGCAAGCGACCGGCTACAGGCTCAGCCTGACCCCTGCATAGACAGTACGCGGCGCGCCCGGTGTCCGGAACTCCGGATTCCCGAACGCATCGCCCAGCACTTCGTCTGCCTCGCCGAATACGCCGAAGCTTTCGAACTCACGGTCGAGCAGGTTGTCGACGTCAAGCGTAAGGGTGACGTGACGATGCAGACGCCATTCGCCCCGAAGTGAGGCGAGCGTGACCGAGCCAAATTCACCAAGCAGGTTCGCCTCGTCGCCACGATAGTGGATGCCGCCCGAATGACGCAGTCCGAGCGACACGCTGACCGGATCGATGTCCCAGGTGAGCGTCGCTTTGGCAGTCGTGCGTGGGACGAGTGGGATGCGGTCACCGGACGCGACGTCGACTTCACCGTCGATCGCCCGAGGGTGGTTCGCACTCGCGACGGTGAAACTGTCGTCAAACGTCGCGTCGAGCCAGGCGTAGCCAAGCGACCAACGCAACGTCTCGTTGCCGCCGGCTGCAACCAGTTCCAGGCCTTCGCGCCTGGTCCGGCCAACGTTGTCGAAGAAGCCCTCGTTCGTCAGGGCGCCCGCGCTGATGAACAGGATGTCGTCGTCATTGATCGTCCGGAATGCGCTGACCCGCAGTCTGAATACATCGGTGGTGAAGCTGAGGCCGGATTCAGCGGTGCGGGCGACGACATCGGAGAGTGGCGGGTCCGCCAGGAACGCATTCGGCAGCCGGCAGGGGTCGTCTTCGTCCGCACAGGTGAGTTCGACCGGGGAGGGCGCGCGATTGCTTTCCGCGTAGCTCGCGAAGAACGCCAGTGCGTTGCTTGCCTGCCAGGTAAAGCCGAGCGATGGGTTGAAGCGCGAGAACGCATGATCGCCGTTCAGCGCGGTGCCGAGTTGATCGCGAAGGACGACGTCCGTGCGGTTGAAGCGTCCCGCCGCGTGCATCACTACCGCGTCTCCGAACGGAATGCTGAACGCCGCGTAGGCGCTGCTGTTCGAGACGTCGGTTGTCAGGTTCGTCACAGCCTCGCCGAGGTAGACGCCGCCGCCTGTCGCGCTCCTGTTTGCATCGAGGGTGCCGAGTTCGGTACCCGCGATGAACCGGATGTCGGCTTTGTCACGGGCGAAACCTAGGATGAACGTGCCACGCCCCCCGGCGACATGCCACAGACTCTCGACGCCAAAGCCGGCGCCCTTCTGTGCGGTTGCGGTCCGGTTCACAGTCGCGCCGATGAACCGGTCGATGGCGGGAATCGGGGTGCCGGAAAGGTCTTCGGCAACGTCGCCTTCCCCTTCGCAGATGAACGCGGGGTCGTCGTCGCAGGGTTCGAAGTCGGAGTCGTCGCCGTTCAGTGAATCAACGTCGCTGTGACGGAGGTACGCGTTACCGCGCAGCAGCCAGCGGTCCGAGACGCTGTGTTCTCCCCACAGCGTTGCCTGCCGGAGACGGTTCTCGGCCTGGTCGGGTGTCGTGTACACGGCGGATCGGTCGAGGGCGAGCAGTTCGACGGGTGCGGCACCGTTGCCAATCAGGTTCGTCTCGGCCCGGCTCAGCGACAGATTGAGGCGCGTGTCGGCGCCGCTCCAGCCACCGCGCATGAACACGCTGTCCGAGTGGCTCGGCGAAAAGTCCCGCCAGCCGTCGTCGTCGAACTGCTCGACGGCGGCGAAGCCGTGCCATGCGCCGGAGGCGCCGCCTGCGCTCACTGCAAGCGTCCTGCGACCAAAGCTGCCTGTGGCCACTTCGAGATCCGCCCGGTTGCCGTCAAGTCCCGTGCGGGTCTGCACTGCGATGGCGCCGCCCAGTGTGTTGAGACCATAGAGCGGGTTCGAACCCGGCATCAGGAGAATCGAGCGCAGCGCCGCTTGTGGAATGAGGCTCCAGTTCACCGTGTCTCCGAACGGCTCGTTGATCCGTACGCCGTCCATATACACCGCAAGACCCTGAGGCAGTCCAAGCAATGGAGACGCAACAAAGCCACGGTATTGCAGGTCCGCCTGCAGCGGATTGCCCTGCGCTTCGTTGACGGTCACGTTTGCGGCAACGCTGTTCAACAGGTCGGCGATGCTCGCAGACCGCTGCTGTTCGATGATCTCCCGCGTTGTGATCTGGATGGCCGGCTGAGCGTCGGTTGGCGCCCGGCCGGCGTCCACCGGTGTGGGTGCGACGACCGTGAGCGTTTCCATCTCGGCGTAGGCCGCGGGGCACAGCACGAGTATGGCCAACAAAGCGACGTGTAGGGCCCTGGTTTGCATGGAGTGCGCGGGACAACGGGTAGCGCTAAGAGTATCAGGATGCAGATTGACGGTCACCGCAGCGTCTGGGGTAATGACGCCAGGACGTGGCCATGCCGGATGCGCAGGCATTGCACGACATGCTTCAGCACTTTGACGGTCTCGACGTCGGACGTAGCGGCGCGACGCTGATGCCCGACAATACCTTTGAGGTGCGCTGTGCGTTCGTGGGCTCGCTTCATGGGTATGCCGCGGAGCTTGTCACCCGGGAGATCGCAGGGCTGCTGAAGATGCCGTGTCTTCACGAGAGGCTCGATTCCGGCCGGGTGGCCGAAAGGCGCTATCGTCTCGAGCGCGCGGCGTCTGGGGACTTCCTCCGCCGCATGCGCTACGCCTCGACGCTGCCGCTCCTGAAATTGCCATCCCCCCGCAGGCTCGAACGGGTACCGTTGGTCGCGCTGCTGTCCCGAGCGCTCGCGACGTTCGAAGCCGACTATGATCACGTGAGATCCGGTGACGTGTC
Organism: Gammaproteobacteria bacterium; assembly: GCA_002728675.1. Classification (GTDB taxonomy): domain Bacteria; phylum Pseudomonadota; class Gammaproteobacteria; order Pseudomonadales; family Azotimanducaceae. The sequence continues at coordinate 15,157 of PBVL01000025.1, read as the reverse complement.
ACCCTCATTGCCGGTGTGGGCAAACTGCCTCGTATCTCTTGATCCCGTGTCCTTCGATCCGTCCAACGCGGCAGGCATGGATCAGGCGGACTTTGGCGCCGCTTCGATTCTGTCGACCCGTGCCGAACGGGTGGTGGTGCGCGACCTTGCCGCGCAGGGTTGGCTCGATGTGCTTCCCACGCGCGGCCGCGGTAAAGGGCGGTACCTCCGGTTGACCTCGATGGGCATCGCGGAACGCGGGCGCGGTGCGGCATTGGTACGCGCTGCCTCGCAGCGCTGTCGCGCGCGGTTCGATGCGGCGGACGTGAGCCGGCTGGAGAGGCTGCTTGCGCAGGTTGTGGAAGGCGTGGCCGTGCAGTTGCCGGCGCACTTCACCAGCTATGGGCCGGGCGATGGCAGCGTGGCAGGTGGCAGCTTTGTACCTGCGGACCCGGGGCCGCCGCCAATACCGGCGCACGGTGCGGAGTGGCCGGTAGTACTGCGGGCGCCGGGGAACGCGGCAGGTCTGTCCGTTCCGTCGCTGCTGTCGCAGGCGCTGACCGCGTTTGCCATCGACTATCAGGCGGCGGGCTTCAGCGGGCTGGGTGAGGCAATGCAGTTCCTGCGACATGTTCCGGATGCGGGAATGGAGTTGCCAAGGGCACGCAAGTTGGGAGCGGTGACCGGCACGACGCGCAGTACGCCCGAACGTCACCTGACCGCGGTCGCGGAGCCCGGTACTGCTCGCACACCCCGTCGCCGTGTGTTCCTGTCGCCCAAAGGACGGCGGTTTCGCGATGCGTTCCCAGCGGTGCTCCTCAATACGGAAGACGCCTGGTCAGGGAAGTACGGTTCGGGGCTGATGGCGGACCTGTACTCGACCCTCGAGACGATGGAGCAGGACTTCATCGAGGACGCGCCTGATTATCCCGATGGGACGCGCTGGTTCCGCGAACTGCATGCTCGCAATCCCTGACCCGGAAACCAGGCCCGCAATGCACGAAAGGCGCGCGTTCACACCCAGGGCGGCGCGTCGCAGCCCGCGAAGGGATAGTGTTCTCCTGCCCGGTACCTGGGCAGCGCAGGGTACGTGTTGACGCCGGGTACCGCGTTGCCACGACAGAGATAGGCGGGTGCACCGTCGCACGTGATTCGCGTCGTCGTGGGGATGTATCGGAGCGTCAGCCCGCCTCGCGGCTTGTCCGACGTGTTCGCAAGTGAACCGTGAACGAGGAACGGGTCGTGGATCGACACGCCGCCCGCCGGGACGACGACATCCACCGCGTCGTTCTCTTCAACGGTTGACGCAATCTCGGAGCGCAACACGTTCGGCTCTCGCGTGTTCGAAGCGTGCTCGCGAATCCGCTGGCCTTTGTGCGAACCGGGAATGACGCGCATGGAGCCGTTCTCCGGCGTCGAGTCGTCGGCCGCGAGCCAGATGGTGATGACCTCCATCGGCTCCAGCGGCCAGTAATGGCCGTCCTGATGCCACAGCACGGGTTGCCCGATACGCGGGGGTTTTGCGATGTAGTGGGCCGCGAACAGCGCCACGTCGGGGCCAATGAACGGCTCGACGACATCGATCAGACGCGGATCGGTGCAGAGGCGGATCCAGAACGGATCGTCGACGATCAGTCGATGATGGAACTGCTCGGGGCGGAGCTCCGGGTGTCGTTCGGTGAGCCACGCGATGTGGCCGCGCATCTCCTCTGTCAGCGCCGGATCGATGACGTCCGGGATGATGGCATAGCCGTTCTCTTCGTATTGCTGCTCGTGCTGCTGTCGCACTTCCTGCATGCGCGAGATGCCTCCCTGGTGATACTGTGCCGGGATGAAACTCGCTAAAGATTGTATCGACATCGGGGTGCAGACGAACCAGCGTGAAGCCATGCTCGCGTTCTGGGGTGATGAGGTTGGGCTGCCGTTCGAGGAACTGCTCAAGGTGGGCGGCGGCACACACCAGCTGCGCCACGGGCTGAACGGCGCGGTGTTCAAGCTCAATCATGTCCGCGACCCGCTGCCGGACAACGGCGCGACCGGATACGCGGAATTGCTCATCGCGCGTGAAGGTCTCGCAGCGACAAAGTCCCTCGCTGACCCCGACGGCAACCGGGTCACGCTGGTGCCTCCAGGGCATCTTGGAGTGACCACCGTTGGAATGCGCATGCGGGTGCGTTCCGCCGCGGCGTTCAGACAGTTCTACGGCGATACGCTGGGGCTGGAGCCGGCCGGTGAGGACTGCTTCCGCTGGGGTTCGACGCTGTTGCTGCTCGAAGAAAACCCGAGCCACGCGACGTGCCGGGCGATGGCGGGCAAAGGGTTTCGGTACATCACCGTGCAGGTCTGGGACGTCGACGCCGAACACGCCCGGGTGGTGGCAGGTGGCGGCGCGGAAGGTCGCCCGCCGGTCACGCTCGGAACAACGGCGCGGATTTCGTTCGTGACCGATCCGGACGGCAACTGGATCGAGATCAGCCAGCGCGCCTCGCTGACGGGTCCGCTGCCGACCTGACCGCTATCCCGAAGCGGTGACCGCGTCGCGCATTCGCCGGGTTGCGGCTTCGTTGATGCCAATCGCGAACGTGCCCTGCGGGCCCACGATCTGCTGGGTCATCAACCGGGAGATCTCCCCAAGTTCACGCGCGTTCAGTTCGGCGGCAGCGTCCGTTTCGAGAAACGCCAGCAGGTGCTCGCTGTTGTCGACAAAGGGGATGATGTAGCTCGGGATCAGCACCTGCAGGATCGCGCCGCGCCGTTCGTTCGTGCGGTTGACGCCTGCCCGGTGCCAGGTGCGCGCGTCGTAGAGCAGGATCGACCCGCCCGGCGCCTCGATCACGTCGGTTTCCGGGCCACCGTAGGGCAACCCGTGTTTGGCGCGATGGCCGGCCTTGTAGGTGGCCGAGAACAGGCCCCACTCCTCGGGCGGACACTGCTGCAGGGCGTGTGAGCCGAGTTTGAAGACGGTCGCACCGTTTTCAGCGCGGAAGTCCGACACGCAGATGTTGCGCTGCACGCCCAGGACAAGCTCGCCCGACCCGGTCGGAACCCTGTTCCCGCCGACGGTATCGGGGATGCCCCAGAGGTAGGGAAAGTCGCTGTGCCAGCCTTGTACCGAACGCTCGCCGTCGTCGGGCGTCATCGCCGACACCGTAGGCGGGTGTCCGAAGCGAATGTCGTCGGTCCCCATGTACTGCCGGGTGACCCAAAGCGACACGGGCTCGATGGTGGCCCGCGCGACTGCCGGGTCCTGGTTCAGCGAATGCCGGGAAGTCTGTTGCTGATCGGACCAGGGGCCGGTACAGCCAACCCGTTCGAGCGCCTCGACCGTCTCGGGTGAGAGGACTGACGGGAGCGCAACCCAGCCCTGCTCACGCATTGTGGCGAGGTAGCTGGACGGTAGTTCGGCAGGGCCGTGGCGGGGCACACACGGCGTCCCCGACGTGCCGTCACCGTCAACCGTGGTCGGCGCGTTGAGCGCAACGCTTCCGGCGGCCACCAGGGCTCCCGAGGTGACGTGGCGGAAGCCGCCGTCGGCAACGTCCCAGATTGCCGCGTCGTCCACGTGATTCTGGAGCGTGCACTCGCCGCCCACCCGGGCGAGATACCCGCCCCGTTCACTTTCGAGCAGGACGTGGTGGCGATCGGGGCGTGACACCCGGTGGATCGTCGAGTTGAAGGCGTCTTCGTTGGTCATCAGGTGATTGCCGCCGCCCATTCTTCGGCAACGATCCGGCTCATGCCTTCCCACTCCTCCCACTGATTGCACAGTGCATCGCGGGAGCGCTCCCAGGGGTCGTTGCCCTCCTCATACTCCAGCCAGGCGCCCATGGACCCCCGATCCGGATGGTCGGTCACGCCGCTGACGACATGCCCCGGCTGGCGCTTTTTGTTGCGGATGCGAAAGATCATGTTCTTGCGCGACTCCGTGCCGTGTTCGTTGCGCGTCCCGGAGTGGGGCATGTGGAAGACGGTGATACACGCGTCGCCAGGCTCCATCAACGCCTGCGTCGGACGCGGCCAGCGCTTGCCGTCGGGGGTTGTTTCGGAGTCATCGTCGAGGAACTGCTCGCGGACGGACTCCGGCAGATAAACATGGCCACAGCGGTTTGGCGCGTCGAAGTTGATTCGCGGCCACCCCGGTCCTTCAGGCCCCATGTGGCCGTTCGTCTCGCGCTGCCACTGCAGGAACTTCTCCGTTGCGTGATGGGCGCCCTTGAGCAGTGAGGTCTGCCCACACCCTTCGCGGGTCTGATCGTTCAGACAGACGAAGACGAACGCCGTGAAACTGCCCATGCCGAGGGTCATCTCCGGATCCTGAAAGAGCGGCACGGTGTTGTGGCCGATGACCTCGGGATGGCGGCCGAGGTCACCTTTGGGCCCGCTCGAGATATGGCGCAGGTAGATCTCGTCAGGGGTCCCTTCCTGCACCGTCTGCGGGACGCCGATGGTGCAGAGGCCGTCCATGTGCGATTCGGCACCGTAGTAAGGCATGTCGCGGTCGCGGTAGCCGAGATTGTTGAAGTAGTCGCCCGGCGGACGCGCCTTGTTGACGGCGACCTGGCAATTAGTTGGCGGATCGAACTGGCCCATCGCTTCGTGCAGGACCGGCGTCACGTCCGATTCGTTGACGAGATTGGTCATTTCGGGCGTCGTGCCGAGATGTTCACCCTTCTTCGCAGCCTTGATGCGACGGAGCGCGGTCTCGACGAGATCCGGGGCTACCGCACCCTTCAGGATGATGTACCCGTCTCGATAGAGGGTCCGTTTCTCGGCGTCGGAAAGGGTTCGTGGCGTTGCGTTCATGATGCGTCTTTGGCTTTTTCCATGGAGCGCAATGTATAAAAGGCATGCATACGATCGCAACATTCGTAAGAGGACGGGATGACTGGCAGGCTGTTTCACGACTACACCTTCGGTGACGAGGAGCGCGTGCGTCTGGATCGTGATGGGCACCTCATGTACCCGGGGCTCCTGACGGACGAGGCACAGTCCCGACTCATCGAAGCGCTGCGCCATGTCATCGCGGAAGGGAAGCACGCGGTCAAAGGTCACGAGCCGCAAAGGTTCTCGGCCGAGTTCGACGACTACCTCGAATCGCTGATCGCGCATCCGCAGATGCTCGCCTTGGTCCGGGCGGTGCTCGGGGAGGAGATCCGGTGGGATCACTGCGTGTCTCTGGTCCGCCCTAAAGGTTCCCCCGCCATGGGCTGGCACAGTCATGAATACTCAGAAGACGATGCGTCGCTCGGCTTCATCAGGATCTTCTTCTACATCTCGGGGTTTGGTGCGGATGACGGCGGCCTGAAGGTCATCCCGGGCAGTCATCTCTACCGGGACAAGACGATCCGTGCGAAAGACGATGGCGACATGAGGGCAGGCTGGATGGCCGGCAAAACGCATCCCGCCACCGGGGAGCCACTCGCGATCGAACACCTCGATGCCCCGACGGGGTCGGTAATCATCATGTGGACGCACGCGGCGCACGGCGTGGTGGCGCGCAAGCCGGACAGTACAACCCGCTACTGCGTGGTGTATGCGTACCGGAACCCGGGGCGACCGTCCGCGGCGCGCTGGATTACCGATGCGTACGAGAAGAAAGAAATCCCGGGGGCGCAAGCGTTGCTACCGCTTTACTGAGTCCTCGTCAGTCCGTCGTCGAGAGACGCTGACTCGAGCGTCACCAGCGTCGCGCAGCGCAGCTCCGATCGTGTCGCCCTGTTCGTCCCCCCGGGGCTGAGTAACCGGCGCCCATTGCGTCGTTCTCCGGGTGTCAGTGCACGATCGCCTCGCGGAAGCCGCAGTTTTGGATCAGCGCCGGGTCCGCGCCAGGCGCGGGTCCACCGCCGCGCGTAACCGTTGGCCCCATGACCGCGGTGCGCCTATAGTCGGCGCAGGTACCGGGGACCAACCACATTGACTGCAGCCGAGGATCGCGCGGACGACCAACTGCCGTACCGCACCAAACTCGTTTTCGGGATTGGGTCCGCGGCGGAGTCCATTTGTCTCTACAGCTACGGCGCGCTGGTGACCATCTACTACAACCAGGTCCTCGGCATGGAGATCTGGATGGCGGGCATTGCGCCGACGATTGCCATCCGCGTAGACGCGTTCTGCGATCCGTTCATGGGGTCATTCTCCGACCGATTTCGCTCGAATAAGTGGGGCCGCAGGCACCCCTTCATGCTGTTCTCGCCGCTGCCCATCGCCCTCGCGTTCTGGTGCATCTTCAACCCGCTGGACGGGCTCAGCGAGTATCAGCTGTTCGGTTGGCTGACGTTCTGGGCCATCGTGCTTCGAACGTTGATGACGATCTATCACGTGCCCCATCTCGCCATGGGCGGAGAGCTCGCAAAGTCCTATACGGGCCGCTCGGCCGTGATGAGCTACAACAACTTCTTCTACTGGATCGGCGGCGCCGCGATGTTCAAGGTGAACCAGCTGATCTTCTTCGCAACCGCGGGGGTCGCGGGGAACGCGCTGTTGAACGAGTCGGGCTACACGCCGTTCTCGACGGCCATGGCGCTCACGATCGTCGTGGTCCTTTTTTCGTCCGCCTGGTTTACCCGTGACCGCATTGTCCACATGCCGCAGCCGGACCCGGACGCGCCGCCGTTCTCCATGCGCGACTTTCTGGGGGACCTGATCAAGGCGTTTTCCAACCGCAACTATCTTTTCCTGATGATCGCGTTTTTCTGCCTGTCGATGATGCTTGGCGTCCGCGGCGGCATCGGCGTGTACATGGAGATCTATTACTGGGAACTCTCCGCGGGCGAACTGGCGGACGTACGCTTCTACCCGAGTCTGATCGGCTATGTGCTTGGATTCGCCCTTGCCGCCCAGTTCCACCGCTGGTTCGAAAAGCGCGCGACGATTGTCGTCACGGCGGTCGCATTGTCGATATTCCCGGCGCTGCCCGTCGTGCTGCGCCTCATGGGTGTCTTCTCGGAGAACGGCGAAGCAGGGGTCTACTGGGGACTGATGATCTGCTACGCGTTTGGCGCGCTGTCTGGCAGCGTTCTCAATATCAGCGTGATGTCGGGGCTTGCGGATATTGCCGATCAGATCGAACTCAGGCACCGCATTCGCCAGGAGGGCACGCTCTACGCCGCGCGCACATTCTTCGCCAAACTCGATTCGTCGATTGGCCAGGCGCTCGCGACGTTCTCGCTCTGGCTGATTTCCTTTCCGCAAGATGCCAAGCCGGGCCGGGTACCGGAGGACACGATCTGGTGGATGGGGGTCATCGACTCGCCGATCACGATCATCCCGGGTCTCATCGCCGCGTGTTTCTACGCGCAGTTCCGGATCAGCCGCAAGAGCTACGAGGAGACCCGTGCCGCGCTCGAGAAGCGCCGGGGGGAAGACGAGGCTGCGCAGGGCGCCGGGGCGTGACCCTGAACTTCGCCGGGCGCTGTGGCGCCCGGACAGTTATCCATACCGTGCCTGTGTGATCTCGGTCAGCAGATCCATCACGTGCAAGGACTCTTTCTTGTTGTACTGCGGGCATACCGTGAGGCCTGCCGCGAGACAGCGGTGGACGGCTTCTGCCTGATACAGGAAGCCGTGCTGATTCGGGAAGGCGCCCGGTATCGAGACGTGACCCGGCAGCGGGTACTCGAAATGTTGCGCGGGGGCGGGGGCGTTCTGCGTTCGGTAGCGCGAGGGCACGCCGTTTTCCGGAGGTATTCTTACCGTGATGCCGGTCGGGCAGTGCCCGGGTTGCTGCAGCGTGATGCGCCCTTTGGTCCCGATGATCTCCGTCACCTCTGTCAGTTCGGACAGAAACGGCGGGAAAGTCAGGACGGCGGTCTGTTCTTCGCCGTACTCCACGATCGCTGCACCGCCGCGCTTGCCGGACGCGGTCACTTTGGTCGGCTTCGCGTCCGCACCGAACGCAAGCGGTGCGGCCTGAATCGCGTAGACCGGATCGAAGAAGTCCGACTGCGTGAGGACCACTTCGCCGATTACCCCTGACTCGATCAACGCGCGCGCATGTTCGACCGCGGGGAAGAACCGGGTCCACATGGCGTCCTGCAGGAGTACGCCTTTGGCCTCGGCGGCCGTGTACATCTCGCGGGCGTCCGCGCCGGTCCCGGCGAGCGGCTTCTCGCACAGCACGTGTTTGCCCGCATCGATCGCCAGCAGGCTGTGCTCCTTGTGCAGACGTGTGATCGTGCCGACGTAGATGATGTCCACGTCCGGCGACGCACACATCGCTTCGTAGCTGCCGTACGCATCGGGGATGTCGTACGTGTCAGCGAACGTGCGCGCGCGCTCCTCCTCGCGCGCCGCGACAGCCACGATCTCGGCACCCGGAACCTCGCGGAGCGACAGCACCCATTGGGCGGAGATGCGTCCCGTGCCGAGGATCCCCCAGCGCAGCTTGTGTTGCACATCCCCTGCGGAGGTGAGCCCGAGGCGCACGTCGAGGGGTGTGGAAGGGGCGGGATTGGAGTCGGTCATGGCGGTCTGAAGAAATCGTTGTTGTTTGTGGATGCAGGACATTCTCGATGACTGGGGGGTGCATGCCAACTGGCGCGGCCGGGGTGTACGGTTACAGTTGCTTCGGAGAGACGGTGCAAAATATGGAACCATTCCTGGTGGACGGCGAGCAGTTCCGCGACCTGGACCATGACGGCCAGTTGTCGCCGTTCGAAGACTGGCGGCTGCCTCCGGCGGCGCGTGCGGACGACCTGATCAGGCGTCTCTCCACCGAAGAGCAGGTGGGTCTGCTGCTGCACGGCTCATTGCCCGCGAGTGACGGTCCGCTGGCCGGGCTTGGCGTCGGACGGTCCTACGACCTGGAAGCGGCAGACATGCTGATCCGACGAGGGGTCACGTGCATGATCAGCCGGCTCACGACGAGCCCCCGGCAATTTGCCGCACAGAACAACGCCATCCAGCAGTTGCCCGCGAAGACCCGCTTTGGCATCCCAGTGACGATCAGCACCGACCCGCCGCATCACGTGGGCGCGACATTGGGAGCTGGAGTAGACGCGACGGGTTTCAGCGAGTGGCCCGGAACATTGGGGTTGGCGGCGGTCGGCGACCCGGGGCTCGTAAGACGTTTCGGAGACGTCGTTCGCCAGGAGTACCGCGCAACGGGTCTGCACATGTCCCTCGCGCCGCAGGCGGATCTTGCAACCTCCCCGCGCTGGTCGCGAATCGACGGCACCTTTGGTGAGGATCCCGCGGCTGTGCGCCGCCTGGTGGGCGCGTATGTCGAGGGCGTCCAGGGTGGACGGAGCGGACTTGGCGCAGACAGCGTCGCCGCGGTCGTAAAACACTGGGTTGGCTACGGCGCTTCGCCTGAGGGGTTCGACGGTCACAACCATTACGGCCGGTTCTCGTCCTTTCCGGGCGGCGCGTTCCGGGATCATGTCGAGGCGTTCCTCGACGCGTTCGCGGGGAACGCCGCTGGTGTCATGCCCACGTACAACATCCTCAATGGGTTGGTGCTCTATGGCGTGCCCGTCGAGGAGGTTGGCGTGGGGCATTGCCAGGAGTTGGTATCAGGTCTGCTGCGCGACGGACACGGCTTCGCGGGCCTAGTCCTGTCCGACTGGGCGATCCTCCGCGATGCCTGCCGAACCGGTATGCCGCCGATGGGACCGCAGGACATCGGCATGCCGTGGGGTGTCGAGGATCTCGAAGCCGCGGAACGCTGCGCGAAGGCGATCCGCGCCGGGGTGGACCAGTTTGGTGGCGAGGATGATCCCCGGCCGATCCTCGATGCGCTGGCCCGGGGGCTGATCGACACGGGGCGTGTCGCAGAGTCGGCGCGTCGGGTGCTCCTGCAGAAGTTCGAGCTTGGTCTGTTCGACGACCCGTTCGTCGACCAGGATGCCGCGGAAACCCTCGTCGGCCAGACGGCATTTGTCGATGAGGGCCGGAGCGCCCAGCGACGGTCGGTCGTGGTGCTCGAGTGCGGTCAGGCAGCGCCAGCGCCGGGCGCGTCCCTGTTCATCGACGGGTTCCCGGCAGAGGTGTTCAGGCGTCACGGGTTTGCGCTTGCCGACGATCCCGAGACGGCCACACTTGGCGTCGTAAGACTCGAAACGCCTGCCGAACTCCTGCATCCAGGGCATTTCTTCGGTTCCCGCCAGAAGGAGGCCCGTCTCGATTTCGCCGCCGACGAGGAACAATTCCTGAAGTTCGCGGCCGTCGCGGCGAAGGTCCCCACAATCGCGGTCGTGGCGATGGATCGACCCGCGATTCTCACCCGTGCGCGCCCTTGGCTGCTAGGGTGATCGCCACCTTCGGAGTGAGCGCCGACGACGTTGCCGGGGTGATCGCCAACCTGGACCTTGCCGAGGGGACATTGCCGTACGCCCTGCCGGCATCCATGGGCGCGGTCGAGGCCCAGTGTGAGGACCGGCCTGGCGACGATTCGGCACCGCTCGATCCGGCAGGCCACCCCGGCCACGGCGAGACGCGTTAGATGTCGTCTCCAAGCCAGCCGTTGTCGCCTTTCTCGCCCGCCGACTTCGGGCTCGAAACGCGCTCGCCGTCCCGGTAGTCCAGATAGTCGAGGTTCACGCCGTCCTTCATGACGGTCCGCTTGCGCCCGAGATCGCTTGCCCGTACCAGCACGTCACCCCCGAATTTCTCGGCGAGCGCGTCGAGCGTCTGCTCGAGGTCCCGCCGCGTCCCGTCCCGCACCGACTGAGCGGCGGATCGGGTGAGGCGCTCGTTGCTTGCAGATGCATCGCGTTCACGCCGCTCGGCCGGCTTCTTCACCTGGAAGGCGTTGAAGAGGTCGAGTTGCGTCGGGTCACCGTCCCAGGAGAGATCGAACGCGGCCATCCCGACGAGCCGGAAGGGGCCAGGATGATCGAACGCGGAGAGCAGCGGCACGGTAGCCGCCAGGAGGGCGTCAGCCGTGTCGACCGGCCGGGGCAACGTGCGCTGACGTGACAACAGCTCGAAGTTGGTGGTCTTGAGTCGCACGCGGACCCCGCGCGCCACGTAGTCCTTGGTCCGCATTCGGCGCGCGATCCGTTCGGCACTGCGCCGCAGGTGGGCAACGATTTCCTCGCGCTTCGAGATGTCCTCCGAGAGCGTGCGGTCTGAACCCATGCTGCGCGCACTCCGGCCGCGTGAGACCTTGCGCGGGTCCCGGGCATGCGCGAGCTCGTAGTAGTGCCGACCGGCCGAGCCGAGTTTGTCCGAGAGCCATTCGGGCGACGCGCGCGCGATGTCACCAATCGTCATGAGCCCGATGGCGTTCAGGCGCGGTGTCGTCTTCGCGCCAACACCCCAGAGTTTGTTGACGGGTTGGGGTGCCAGCCAGTCTTTGGCGGTCTCCGGCGGAACGATGGTGAGGCTGTTTGGCTTGTCGTGATCGCTCGCCACTTTTGCGACGTACTTGGTCCCGGACACGCCGACCGAAATGTTGAGCCCGGTCGCCTCTTTGACCCGGCGTTTCAGCTCCCGGCCCATGGCTTCCGGTGCGCCGAAGATGCCTTCGGCGCCGGTCATGTCGAGGAATGCCTCGTCGAGGGACACCGCTTCGACCCGGGGGGAGAAGTCCCCGAAGATGTTCATGACCTGCTCGGAGACCTCGGTGTACCGCTCGAAGCGCGGCTCTACCATGATCGCCTGCGGGCAACGGCGCCGCGCTTCGGCAACCGGCATGGCGCTCCCGACCTTGAAAGGGCGCGCTTCGTAGCTCGCGGTCAGGACGACGCCGCGATAGCTGTTGGGCCCGATGAGCACCGGGCGGCCGCGCAGTTCGGGGTTGTCCAACTGCTCGACCGACGCATAGAAGGCGTCCATGTCGGCGTGCAGGACAATGCGGGGCCAGCGGGTCATGGGCGATTCCGCCTGGGAGTCGTCTGACGATTCTAGGCGGATACTGTATGAATGAACAGTATCAGAGGAGATGCTGCAGTTCGGGGAGCGACGTGATTGTTGCGTAGTCTTGTGCGCCCACGTGAGCCTGGGTATGGATTTCGGTACGGGCTTCGGTCGACAGCCAGACCGCTTCGAGTCCCGCGGCCTGTGCTCCGCGAATATCGTTCGCAAGACTGTCGCCGACCATGACGGCATGGCTTGCGGGAACGCCGAGACGGGAGAGCGCCGCATCGAACGGGGCGGGGTGCGGCTTGCCAAGGCCCCGGTCGCCGCTGATCACCACGGCATCGACCAGATCGCCGAGGCCCGTCAGCGCGAGTTTGCGGCGCTGCAGGTCAGGCAGTCCGTTCGTGACGATCGCAGTGCGCAGACCCCGTTGTCGGAGGGTGCTGAGGACGTCCGCTGCACCTTCAGCAGGTTTCTGGAGCGCACGCCGTGCAATGACGAACTGCTCCGCGAGCCGCGCCGCTGTCTCCACCGTCAGCATGACGCCCAGTGCGGCGGCGGCCTCGGTGCAGGGCACCCGTCGCAATACACCCCTGTGTGCCCGTAACCAGGCGAGTGCCGGGTTTGGCGCGCCCGACTCGAATGTGGCCCAGAGCAACTCAGGCGAACCGATGCCCACGTTGTCGATCCAGGTGGCGACTGCGCGTGGCGCCCTGCGGACCCGCAGGTCCTGCCATCTCTGGCGTGCTGCCAACTGCGCGCCCACGGGCGAGACCGCCCGGGCTGAGGTGTTGGACCCGAACTGCGTCGGCGGCCTGTGTCAGAGCTGTTCGCGTCAGTGACGTTTCCGGCGCAAGCGTGTCGTCCAGATCGAACAGGACGGCCTTGATCGGCATCGATCCGGCCCTCCACAGGGAAAGGAAACGCGGCGAGGACCGCTACGAGGGACCTGTTCCCGGCATGCGCGGTTTGTTGCCGATGATGCCGCGCTCGTTCAGTCGGGCGAGATCCGTATCGGACAAGCCCAGTACGCCACCCAGAACCTCTGCATTGTGCTGCCCGAGCGTTGGCGCCGGCGTCGCGATGGGGTACGGGCCTTCGCGCGCAATACGATAAGGCGACGACGGGTTCGGCTGATTGCCGACGACCGCGCGTTCGAGCCATTGCCAGTAGCCGCGCGCCTGCAGATGTTCGGAGTGCAGCACGTCGCCGGGACCGAGTGTACGCGCGGCTGAGACTCCCGCAGCCCGCAGCAACGCCTCGGCATCGAGAGGGTCCCGCGTGCCTGTCCACTCGGCGAGCGCTGCATCCAGTTCGCTGCGGAGTTCCAGCCGATCGGTGACGTCACCAAACTTCGCGAGCGAGTCGCCGATCACGCTACGGAGCGCGCTGAACTCAGCGTCGTCCCGTGCCTCGATTACGATCCAGTTGTCGTCGCCTGCACACGGGTACACGCCGTGGGGTGCGTAGTCGCGGTTCATGTTGCCGTCGCGCGGTGGCGCTGACCCGGTTGCCGATTGTTCGAGGATGCCGTGTGCGGCGAGCGGGAAGAGCGCCTCGACCTGTGACAGGTCGACGAACTGCCCCTGGCCGGTCCGCGCCTGATGGCGGAGTGCCACCAGCAGGGCCGATGCCCCGGTCAGGCCGCCGTTCGCGTCACCGAGGGCCACGTGCATCATGGTCGGCGCGTCTTCTGCGAGCCCGGTGAGGTGAGGCAGGCCCGACGACTGCTCGACTGTCGAGCCGTATGCGCGGAACGAGGCCCAGGGGCCCGTCGAGCCGAACGCGGGCATCGACATCAGAATGATCCTGTCGTTGACCTCGCGGAACGCGTCGTACCCGAGATTCAGCTTCGGCAGGACGCTGCCCGAGTAATTTTCGACCACCGCGTTGGATGTCGCGACGAGCTGCAGCAGCAGGTCGCGCCCTTCGGGGTCTTCCAGATCCAGCGTGATGTTGCGCTTGTTGCGGTTGACCGTGTTGAAGGCGGTCGATTTCTCCGCGCCGTCGTCCTCGATCCACTCGGGTGTCGCCTCCCAGCTGCGCCACCAGTCGAACCGTTCACAACTCTCGACCTTGATGACGTCCGCGCCCATGTCCGCCATGTGCCGGCAGGCGAGCGGCCCGGCCCAACCCATCGACAGATCGATGATCCGAATGTCCTTGAGTGCCTGTGGTGTGCCGTCCATCAGTCAGGCTTCCTTTTATCCGCCGTATTCGCCGTGTTCGCCGAGCGCCGCGACGGGCCCGCCGAAGTTGGGTGGTGTGTCGAACAGGCGAAACGGGACGCTCGGCACCTTGAGTGTGGCGCCGTCCGGCAGTGTGGCGTCCGAAAACGCCTGCCGTTCGAGGAACTGATCGACTCCGAACAGTTCCTCCATCGTCGGCACGCGCGCCAGCGGGACGCGGCGGTTCTGAGCGTTGTAGAACAACTCCTCCGCAGACTGTTCGAGCAGCGCCGCGCACATCTGCGGCTCGATGATCTCGAGACCCTGCAGGCGTCCGATCGCGCTTTGGAAGAGTGGCACGTCAGCAAGTTCCTGCATCCCGAGCAGGTCGCAGAACGAATGCCACTGACTGGGTGTCAGGACGGTCACGCCGAGCCACCCGTCGCGGCACGGGAAGACCCCGAGCGGGTAAGTCGGTGGATAGCGGTTGATGCCCATGCGCGGGGCTTCCGCGCCGCTGTTGTGGAAGCCGACCATGCCGACTTCGGTAAAGCAGAGCGCGGACTCGTAGATGCTCGTCTCGATGTGAACGGGCTCCGTGCGATTCCCCAGTTCACCCGCCAGGACCTGAATCATGGAACCGATGAACGCGGTCGCGCCGCCAACCACCTGTGCCTGGTAACCGGTCGGGATCATCGGCGGCCCTTCGACCCGGCCGATGTTGCGCAGCATTGCGTTCATCGCGAAACACTGCGCGTCCGAACCTGTTGCGCCCGCGAGCGGACCATCCAGGCCAAACCAGCTGATGCTTGAGCGGACGCCCTGAATGTGTTCCGCGTCCGTATCGCTGCCGTCGTCCAGGACAAGGTCCGCCGCGCCGATGATCCGCGCGTCATCCGCACCGCGCAGGACCGAGCGCTTGTTCGTGTGCAGGTACGCGTGCATGGCGGACATGCCGCCAGCTCCAGGCATGAACGGCGAGAGGCTACGCGTCGGGAAGCCGCCATCCGGTTCGAGATTCGTGACGCTCGCGCCGTAGTCAGCGAAGAGTTTGGCGCAGTAACCGGTCGCTACGGTACCCGCGAGATCGACGACCCTGATGCCGTCCAAAGCCATGGGTTGCATGTAAAACCTCCGGCCTAGGGCGCGGTCAGCCGGTAGGCCCGCGCAGCGGTGCCGCTGAACATCGCCGTTTTCTCAGAGTCGCT
>PBVL01000116.1 GCA_002728675.1 Gammaproteobacteria bacterium | reverse complement strand
TTCCTCGGGGAGCAGCGCGCGTGAGTAGCGGCTGCGCTGCGCGCGGTGGTTTTTCAGATAGTGCGCCTCGTCGAACACGAACCCGGGTCAGTCGTTGGCGCATGGTGAACTCCTGCGGCAATCAGCCGGGTGGTCGGGAATGCAGTACGCCTTCCCGTTCGAGCTCTTCGATTTCCAAAGTGCTCATTCCGAGCAGGTCCGAGAGAATCTCGCGGTTGTGTTCGCCCAGCTTTGGTGCGGCGCGCCAGCCGTCGCCGCGTTCGCCGTCGATCATGATGGGCAGGCCCGGGAAGGGTCTTTCGGGCGCCGAGTCATTGCCGAGTTCGGTAAAGAAGCCGCGGGTGTGGTTCTGCGGATCGGCCAGGAAATCGGGCGTGGTCTGTACGGCGCCGGCGGCGATTCCCGCTGTCTGCAGTTGCTCGGTCAGGGCGCGTGCGTCGTGGTGTGCCGTCCACGTGGCAATGCACTCATCCAGCGCGTCGCGGTGTGCCATGCGCGCGGTGTTGTCCGCAAAGCGCGCGTCGCTGCACCAGGGTTCGTCGATTGCGCCAACGAGAGCCTCCCACGCCGTCTCGCTGTCGACGTGCAGCGCGAGCCAGTTGTCTTCCCCCACGCACGGATAGATCGAGGCGGGCGCGACGGCCGGGTCGCGATTGCCTTCACGCTTGGGCGTGTCGCCCATCTGCTCCATCAGGAAATACTCGCCGAAGAGCGCGATGGCTGCTTCCTGCAGGGACATCTCAACGTAGCGGCCCTTGCCGTCTTCGTCGCGTCGTTCGAGCGCGGTGACCACGGCGGCCGCGGCCGCAAGGCCGGCACTCGGGTCGGGGATCGCGGTTGCGGTCACACGGGGTTCGTCCGGACCGTAGCCCATGAGTGCGGTGAGTCCGCACATCGGTTCGACGACGGTGCCGTAGGCGACATAGTCCCGGTACGGTCCGCTGTGACCAAAACCGGGCATGGCGACGTAGATGATCCGGGGGTTGGCGGCGTGCAGGGTCTCCCAATCGAGCCCCATCGAGCGCATGGCGTTGGCGCTGAAGTTCTCTATGACGACGTCGCACTGCTTCACCAGGTCAGTCAGGACCGTGTGGCCCTGTTCAGACTTGCTGTTGAGGCACAGACCGCGCTTGTTTCGGTTCAGCTTGTTGGTGACGCCCTGTCGGTTCCAGTGATCGTCGCCGAAGGTGTCGCGGTACCGTTCCTCGTCGGCAGGCGGGCGCGGTCCTGCTGGCCCGCGTGCCCACGGCGCCTCGACCTTGATGACGTCGGCGCCAAGATCGCCAAGCACGCGTGTCGCGAGGGGCCCTGCCCACACGTGCGTGAAGTCGAGTACCCGAATCCCCTTGAGTGGACCGTCAGTCATCCAACACCTCCTCGGCGGAAGCCGCCGGGATCGGGGCTGGCTGCGCGGGCTGACCCTCACCCATGAACGTGAAGGCGGACCCGGCCATCTTCAGCGTCCGGCCGCCGGCCGCCATGGGCTGCCAGAAGTTGCGCTCGCGGAGGTGCGGGTCTTCAAGCAACTCATCGAGGGTGTTGAGGATCCCTGTTGGAACCCGGCAGGTCACCTGGCCGAGTTCCATGAGTTCGGCGCGCGTCTTGTCGCCGAGTTCTTCCATCACGAGTTGATCGAGTGCCTTCGCGTTCGTTACCCGGCCGGCGACGGTGTTGAAGCGGGGGTCGTCAGCGAGGTCGGGGCGTCCCAGCATCACCGTAAACGCGTCCCAGAAGATCACGTCAGCATTGGTTGCCCACCAGCCGTCCTTGCACGGATACATCGTGATGGGATGCAGCACACCGAAGTCGTTGCCGTGACGTGCGCGAACGGTGTCGTTGTGTGTCCACATGACAGTCGTGAACTGGTGCAGCGATTGCGCGGTCTCGTAGACGCTGACGTCGACGTCACGCACCGAGTCCGGCGTCTGCCGGCGACATGCCACGCTTGCTGCATAGGCATACTGGCCGGCCTGGTAGTGCAGGTACCGCCCGGGAATCGTCAGTGGTGCGCGACCTGGGTCACCCATGATGAACGTCTCTCCGCCGAGCGCGAGCAGCACGTTGCTGCTGCCGTGCCAGTCGCGTCGCGGACCGTTCATACCGAAGGGCGTGATGGCCGTGCGGATGCACGCCGTGCCGCCCAGCTTGCTCCAGCCGAGCGTGTCGAGTCGTGACGGCGGCAGATCGGCGACGATGACGTCCGCGCGTTCCGCGAGTCTCGCGAGCAGAGCCGGGGCTCCGTCCGAGGCGAGGTCCGCGAGCAGGCGCCGCTTGCCCGCGTGCAGGTACAGGTCCACGGCAGCGTACTCGGGACCGGCGGTGTGCGGATCTTCCGGGTCATCGATCCGGCAGACCTCCGCACCCCAACGGCGGTACAGCTTGCCGACGTAGCCAGCGGCGGGACCGCCGAGTTCAAGGACTGTGGTGGTCGGCATGGGGATTGGCAGTGATCAGCGAAGGAGCCGGATCATAACAATCTGCCCCGAATCAGGATTTCTGCATCCGGGCCAGCAGCGCGTCGACGAACGTTGCGTTGGGCCACCGGTGCGTAGCGTCGTCCAGAATCCTGAGCGTGGTCTCGCGCTGCCCCAGCCTGAACGCCGCAACCGCGAGGGACTTGCAGCGTTGCTCGCTGAGCAGGCCCTGCTGCGAGAGCACCGCGTGCGCGCTCTCGATATGGCCGCCGCGGGTCAGCAGCGGGATCAGTGTTTTGACAAGCGCGGGCTGGATCTCCAACTGGAGGGGATTGCGCCCGGCAGCATAGATTTTGTCGGCGACGTCCGCGGCGCCGTGCGCGACCGCACGTGTGATGGCGAGGTCGGCCGCCGCGCGGGCGGCATCCTTGTCGTCACTCCTGAGAGACAGCAGTGCCACTTCCCCCGCACTGTAGGGATCGCCCGCGCGCGCATCACGCGTCTGCTCAGCTTCGGTCAGTGCCTCGGCGACGGCGTCCGCCGACACCGTGGCGGCCCTGTTCACCATGTCTGCAAATGCGGTTTCAGCCTCGGGCGAGCCGGGTGCGGGGGCTTCCCACAGCTCCTCCTGTGCCGCCTCTGGCGCCTCGTCCGGGGCGGGTTCCCGGTCGACCGCAGGCTCGGCGGCAGCCTCCTCCTGCACCACGGGTTCGGGGTCCGCCGGCGCGGCCGGCTCCCGGGACGCTGTCCCGGGCTCAGGTTCGGGCTCGGGTTGTGATTCGATCTCTTCTGGCAGCGGCCCCACTTCGGTAATGGTCAGCATGATCGCGGGTGGCGTGTCCGGGGTTTCGCCGTCGGTGGTGTCCGGCGCAACGGCGAGCTCGAGACCGAGCGCGTCCGCAAGTTCCTTGCGGANAAGCACACCGCACAGGCGCCCGACCAGGACNGGGGCAAGGGCCACCGGCAGCGCCATCGCGAAGATCACCATCGCGTTCTCCATCTGCGGCGCAAGATGGAAGCCCGCGACGGCGAAGAGCATCAGAGGCAGGCCGTAGACGAGCAGAAAACACGCGATACCGCCAAACGATGCGGCGACGAGGACAACCGCACTCGCCCTCGACTCGATGATCACCTTCCAGAGGTTCAGTTGCAGCTGGTCGCTCATGTCGTCGCTGGCGGTTGCCAACAGGCAGGCGAGCACGGGACCCGTCACGACCATGAAGACGGCGAACACCATGATCGCGCCCGCGAGGCCAGTGAAAGGTGCCTCACGCCCGAACGGCGCTTCGAGACCGGTCGCGGCAACCAGGGCAACCGCGAGGGGGATCGTCCACACCGCGGTGACCGTCAGGTAGCGCAGACAGAAGCGGCCCGACGCGTCGAGCGGGTTGTAGTCTGAAATCCAGTCGGCATCGAGTGCGCCGTCTCTTGCGGGGAGCGCGTAGCGTGCAAAGGAGAAGGACGCGAGCGCCACCATCAGCATGGCGTTCAGCGGGAACCACTCTTCGGGAATCGTGAGGGTTGCGGCCGCGGCGCAAAGTGCCGCTTACAGCAGTGCGGGTGTTGCGAGGAAGACCGCCACCGGGTCCAGGAAGCCGACCGTGAGTTCGCCCGCAACCTGTCGAAAGTCGTCCTGTTCCATCCGTCAATCCTACCCCCCGGACGGACCGGGTGAACCCCGTCCGTCGCGCTGATCGCACGCCTCGCTCATTCGTCTTCCTCGCGGAGACGGGCCGGACCACACTGGTCGGGGTATCGTGCCTGGATGTGCGTATAGAACCCGCGGATCGCTTCCATGTCCGCGCGGACGTCGCCGGTCAGATGAATCGTCGGCCCGACGCCCGTCTGCCGGGTCCCGTAGTCGGCGAATGCGAGGACAACGGGAACGTTCGCGGTCCTCGCCACATGGTAAAAGCCGGACCGCCAGTAATCGCGGTATGAGCGGGTCCCGGTTGGCGGGATGACCAGCGCCAGACAGGATGTCTCCGCGAAGCGCTTCACGAGGGCCTGCGCCATTCCGCCAGTCCCGGAACGGTCCACCGGGATTGCGCCTGAGGCGCGGAGTGCCCAGGCCACACCCGGTACGAACAGCGTCTCCTTGACGAGCCAGCGCATGTGCACTCCAAGGTGCCAGTCCGCCGCCAGCATGATGAAACCGTCGAGGTTGCTGGTGTGCGGTGCGGCGACGATGACCATGTGCCGGTCGGCCGGCAGTTCCCCAACGACCCGCCAGCCGATCAGGCAGAGAAACAGCCTGCCGACGAAGGTCGAGAAGCGCCAGCAGGGTTCGGTATTGTGGGCAGTGTTGGGCGAGGCCATGACCCGTCGAGTGGTGTGTCTTCAGAAGAGCCGCGCCGCGGCGGACGCATGGTACTACGCGTGGCCGCCTGCTCGGCCTTTGCGACGCGGGCCCCGCTCGTACTAGCCTTGGCAGTCGGTATCCCCCCAAAAGGTTCGTTCGTGAAGAGAAGGACGTTCGTGAAGATTCGCATCGCCCTGGTGTGTATGCTCGCGAGCCTCGCCGTCTCGGCCGACCAGCAGCGTTCGTGGCCCAACGAGTGGTTTGCGCCCGCCGTTACCGCCAGCGAGGCGGGGATCGAGCGGTTCAGCCAGAGCCCTATGCTGGACGATCTCGATCTGCCGCCCGTCGAGGACCGTTTGCCCGACGATCCGATGGTGCTGAAGCCCTATCGCTCGGTTGGCCGGCATGGCGGCAGAGCGATCATCACCCTCGGCGATAGCTGGCAGTTCTTCAACTGGGAGCCGTCGCTCACGTTCGCCGCCGACATGCGCACGCTGCTGCCGAATCTCGCTGAGTCCTGGTCGGTCTCGGCGGACGGCCGGACGACGACCATCGTGTTGCGGCGGGGCACACGTTGGTCGGACGGCCATCCGTTGACGAGTGACGACTTCATCTTCACGTTCGATCACATCTGGATGGACCCAGAGATGTCACCCGTGACCTCGCGGCTGATCCGCGGCGGGCGCATCGAGAAGGTTGATGATCTGACGTTCCGGTACGTCTTCGCGGAACCCAATCCGCTGTTCGTCAACTTTCTTGCACAGCGTCATGATTTTGCGGATCCGCTTCACTACTACCGGCATCTGCACCCTGCATTCACCGCACGCAAACTCGTCGAGGAGCGGGTGGAGGAAGCGGGGTTCATTACGTGGATGGCAATGATCGGCGCGTTGCGTGGTGGCATCATCGAGGAGGCGGTCGGGTTGCCCACGTTACGTGCCTACCGGCTCCTCAGCCGGACTCCGACCATGGTCCGGTTCGAACGTAACCCGTACTACCCGAAGATCGACCCGGAGGGCCGGCAGCTTCCCTATATCGACTACATCGACGCCGAGGCGATCGTGGACAACGCAGAGGTTGTCACCGCCAAGGCTGCCACGGGTCAGCTGGACTTCGCGGCATACACGCTGCGCACGCAGGACATTCCGCTGCTGAAGCTCGGAGAGAGCACGGGCCTGGTGACCGTGCACGTCTGGAACCGTCTGCACGCAAGCGACGTCGCGATCCAGTTCAACTACAACTATGACGACCCGAAGCTGCGGGCCCTCTATTGGGACCTCAGGTTCCGCAAGGCCCTGTCGCACGCCATCAACCGTGACGAGATGAACGACATCATCTACTTCGGACGCGGCCAGCCGCGTCAGGTGAGCGTTCACCCGTCCAGTATCTGGTACGACGAGAAGCTCGCGTTCGCCCACACGCGCTACGACCCCGGGTATGCAAACGAGCTGCTGGACGACATGGGGCTCGAGGACGTCAACGGAGACGGGACCCGCGAATACGCAGACGGCACGCCGCTGATCATCACCATGGAGTACCTGGACTTCGAGACACCGAAGGGTATCTCGATGGAGTTGATATCCAACTACTGGCGCAGGGTCGGGATCGACCTCCGGATCAAGCTCGTGGACCGGAGCTTGCAGTCTGCCCGCGCGCAGGCCGGCGAGATGCAGATGTCGCTGTGGCATGCCGATCGCGTGACCGACATTTTGTTTCCGCTCACGCCGGACTGGTGGGTCCCGCGGACCACGGGTTGGTGGGCGTCGATGTGGAACGACTGGGCCCGGTACTACCAGACGGGCGGCCGGATCGGCGAAGAGCCGCCGCCCATCATCAAGCGGGCGCAGTTCCTGACCGACGAGATGCGCACGACCACCGATCCGGCCTACAGACTGCAGGCAGGCCGCGAGCTGCTACAGATTGGTGCGGACAATCTCTGGACGATAGGTACCGTTGGCCTTGCGCCGCACCCGGTCGTCGTCTCGAAACGGTTGCGCAACGTCATACCCGACGGGATCTGGGGCTGGGACAATCGCTGGACGCTTGCCTACCACCCTGCGACGTGGTGGCTGGACGAACATGGGGCCGCGGAGGCTAACGACTGAGCGCGAGGCCAATGACCTCAGTCCTGCCGGCGGCACCGAACAGCTGTGCGGCCTCGCCGTTGACGCGCGGACCGGGATTCAGTGATGGCCAAAGCGGTTGCAGACTCTGGACGAGCACGTCGATCTGCGCGCCGACGGCTTGCGCCCCGGGCGAGCGGGCGTAGGCGCCGGAACGCGCCCAGGCGCCGGCAATCTGCGTGAAACCCCACGCATCCTGGTATTCGTGCAGGTTGTCGATCCTTCCGTCGATGACGCCAATCTGATACTCCACGCCGCCGGTTCGCAGCAGGTTCTCGATTACCCTGGTGACGACGGTGGGGTCGCGGAAGTCGGCCCTCGACTCACATTGGCCAATTGCGTCAGTCAGCGATGTATAGACGGCGGCCATCCGTGACTGCGGTTGACGGGACACCACCGCATTCGTGAGTGCGGTGAGTTCGGCACCAAACCCGCCGCAGCCGCGTGGGCCAAATGCCGGCTCCACCGTTCGGTAGATCTCCGCACGCGGATGCTTCATGTGGGTTTCCGCCAACTCCGGCAGCCCGGCATCATAGAGCGAATAGCCGACAGCCAGATGGCCCCGGATCAGTCCGAGGTGTGTCAGATAGCCAATGTCGTCGGTCGCGAGCGCGCTGGCTTCGATCGGCGCGCCTTCGCCCTCACCCCTTGTCTGCACCGCGTGTCCTGGGTGGCCTTCACCCCCGCCAGGCATGGCGTGAGTGCCGGAGGGTTGTGACTCTCCCTCTCGGCCTTCGGTGGCCACCGTCGACGCGCAACCGGTCAACTGCGAGGCGAGCATCCCGGTGACCGCGCCGAGCGTCGTTGCCGCCTTCCAGACGAAGCGGCTGCGGGGTGTGCTGGATGGACTGTCGGTCATGATCGCGTGCCTGGGAAGTGGGTTGAGCGCCACGCATGTCGGCGGTTTCGTTCAGATGCTGGCGATTCGGAACTGTTCGCAACTGGTCGCAGTACCGCGGGCCCGACGGCGCAGGGGGAGACGCACAACGAGCAGGCGATTGCGGACTCCCGGAGGTCCCGCGCGGCACCCGGCAGGTGCGCGAAGCCTGTTGAATCATACCGTGTGCCGCGCCGCAACGCGCCCGTGCGGGTGCTCCTCAGCCGGTGTGCCCCGGGTCTGGCGTACGGCGAGCACCATGACGACGCGGCCATTGGAAGCCCGGTTTCCCGTGTGGGGGCTTGCGATTCCTGGGATTTTCCTCAATTGTGTAGGTGACGCTTGCAGCGTCGAATGCAAAGCTCAGCCTTTGCCCTACAAAAAGAAGCGAATGAGGTGCGTCAGATGAG
>PBVL01000115.1 GCA_002728675.1 Gammaproteobacteria bacterium | reverse complement strand
AGGAACGCCTCGATGTATCGCGCCGGCACGTGTCCGGTCTGCGGAGACTCGTTCAGAGTCTGTGACAAAATCCGGGGCGCGAACCCTGCGGTTCACGCACTCGCGCCCTGCCCTTCTCTGCGAGCCCGAGGAAGCATCCTAAAAGCCTCACACCCCTTGAGTGCGTGCGCAAAAAGGCGACTTACGAGTCGCCTTTCTTTTGCCGGCTCCGCCGCCACTTTCACGCACTGACGCAAACGAACCCGTTGAGGCGCAGTTCGGCGCGCGGGCAATCGCCGACTTGGCTCGGGGCGCGGCCTTCGCGACAATGGGCCTTCCTATCCGCGGGCAATCAACGTGACCCCAATTCGCATCGCCACCAGGCAGAGCAAACTGGCACTCTGGCAGGCCAATCATGTTGCCGCGCGACTGCGCGAAGAACAGGGCCTCGAGGTCGAGTTGGTGCGGGTTACAACCACCGGAGACCGGATCCAGAACCGAACGCTCGCGGAAATTGGCGGGAAAGGTCTCTTCATCAAGGAACTCGAGAGCGCGATGCTGGAAGGCCGCGCGGATCTCGCCGTCCATTCGATGAAAGACGTGCCCGGCAACCTGCCCGAAGGGTTCGTGCTGGCTTCGATCCTGGCCCGGGAAGATCCGCGGGACGTGGTCGTGACGGCATCCGGAGCGTCGCTCAGCGAACACGGCGCAGGCACGCGGGTCGGCTCCTCCAGCCTGCGCAGACGGTACCAGTTGAAGCATACCTTCCCCGCGTTTGACTACCGGGATATCCGCGGCAACGTCGATACGCGCCTCGGCAAGCTGTGGGCGGGCGATGTGGATGTCGTCATTCTCGCGGCGGCGGGACTCAAGCGGCTCGAACTCGAGGGCGAGATCACGGAATACCTCGAAACGGAGCACTCCGTGCCCGCGGCCGGTCAGGGCGCGGTGGGAATCGAGTGCCTGGCCGAACGAACCGATGTAGTCGAAGTCGTGTCGCGGCTGAACCATGCCGTGACGGCACGGTGCGTCACGGCGGAGCGTGCGTTTGCGCGGCGGCTCAATGCCGAGTGCAATCAGCCGGTCGGCGCGTTCGCCGTCGTTGAGGCGGATGACCTCGTACTGCACGGGTTTGTTGCCGATGCTGCGGGGGATCGACAGATCCGCGACGCGGTGCAGGGCACACCGAACGTCGTTGCCGATCTGCTCGCGGAACGGTTTTTTGCCGCCGGTGCCGAGGCGTTGCTCGGCGAATGACGACGGTCATCGTGACCCGACCAGAGCCGGACAACGCGCTGCTGTGTGCGGCCCTCATCGAGGGGGGCTACACGCCGGTGGCGCTGCCGTTGATGCAGATTACGCCGAAAGGGCTGGACCCCGCCGCGCGACAGCTGATCGCAGACCTCGATCTGTTCGACGTCGTGATCTGCACGAGTGGGCATGCGGCCAGGCTGGCCGCGGAGGCCATCGACCGCGTCTGGCCTCAGCTGCCCGTCGCGCCCGCCTGGTACGCGGTTGGGCAGCGTACCGCCCGGGTCCTTGCCGGTTACGGCATCGAGGCGATCGTGCCGGCGCGCGAGACGAGTGAGGGGCTGCTCGGGCTGGATGCGCTGCAGGCGCTCGGCGGCTGCCGGTGCCTGATCCTCCGTGGTGAAGGCGGGCGCGATCATCTGAGGGTGTCGCTGGTCCACCGCGGCGCCCGTGTGGATACGCTGGAGCTCTATGTTCGCGAACCGGTGATCGTCACCGATCCGATGCGGCGCCAGGCACTGGACGCGGAGGCGGCGTTTGCCGTCGTCACGAGCGGCGAGCTGGTTGGCCATCTCGCTGGCGTGCTGCCGCCGGACGCGGATCACCCGGTCTGTCTCATCGTGCCGACCGAACGTGTGGCCAGAATCGCCCGCGAGCGAGGCTACCGGGCGGTTGTGGCAGGGCGCGCGTCGAACGCGGCAACGCTCGACGCATTGAACGGTTCGCACGCATGAGATTGACGATCGTATTGAAATCACCCGTCACGCGTGCGTGAATGCGGGCGCATTGGCCCAACCACTCCAAAGAGCGCTGTAAACAGAGATGAGCGATCAGTCAGATCAGGAAGAGCGTCTGGAAGAGGCGTTCGGACAGTTGGAATCGCAAGAGGATGCGCGCGAGGTCGCGGGCGGGCGCGACGGCTCCGGTGGGAGTCGGAGCGCCGTCGGCGTGATCGCGACCATCGTAGCGCTCATTGCGACCGGCATGGCGGGCTACGCGGCGTTCGTCGCCTGGGAGCTGAAGCAGAGCCAGCCCGGACTCGATGAGCGACTGGCGGGCGTCGACGCGCGGCTCGGTCAGCTTGGCGCGCGACCGGAGCTGTCGGGTGAACTGGCCCGGGTCGAGCGTTCGCTCAAGGCTGAACTCACGTCGACCCAGTCGCGCATGACAAACGAGTTGGGCAAGGCACTGCAGTCGATCGAGAGCCGGATGGGGACCTCCTCTCAGGACTGGCTCCTTGCTGAAGCCGAGTTCCTCGTGCGGATGGCCCATCACAAACTGCAGATGCAGAGCGATGCGGCTGGTGCGATTGCGCTGCTCACCGCTGCGGACGATGTCATCCGCGATGCGGAGCTTGCGAGCGGGTTTGCGATACGCCAGGCGATTGCCGAGGACGTGGCCGCCCTCGAGCTCGCCCCAACGGTGGATGTCACGGGGTATTTCCTCCGCCTGAGCGCGCTGGAGGGTCAGATCGGGCGACTCAGGGAAACGAACCCGACGTTTGAGTCGACACAGCCAGCCTCCGAACCGGACGCGGCGGCGGATGCGGGCGGCGGCCTGACCGATGCGTTGCTTGGGTATGCGTCCCGGGCTGGCGAGTACATCGGAGATCAGTTCGAGTTCCGACGCGGTCACGCGCCGATTCAGCCGCTCATGCCACAGGTGGAACGGTACTACCTGGAACAGAACCTGCGCCTCAAACTTCAGACCGCGCGCCTTGCGTTGCTCCGCCAGGAGCAGCAAGTCTATGTTGCCACGCTCGAATCTGCGGCCGAGTGGGTGACCGGGTATTTCGACCGGGATGACCCGGTGACCGTCAGCCTGTCCGGGGCGCTGCTTGAACTCCGGGGCGCGCGTATCACAGCAGACGTGCCGCGGATTGGCCGATCGCTCGAAGCGATTCGCGGCGCGATGGTGAACTTCGAAGATACGCCGTCGCGTGACCTGTCATCGCGGCCGCCACCCCAGGCTGCTAGGGGGCGTGCCGGACCGCGTCCTGATGCGGTGGAGACGCCCGCTGTGAAGCAAGCCGCTGTGGAGCAACTGACGCCTGCTGGCGCGCGGCCTGACGCCGAAACGGCGGTCACGATTGAGCCCGTGATTGGCGGAGGCGATCTGTGAAGACGTGGCAGGTCATCACAGCGGTCGTCGCGGTGGTTGCGCTGTGGCTCGGAAACGCGATGCAGCACGATCCGGGCTACGTGTTGATCTCCTATCGTGACGCGAGTCTGCAGACGAGCATCTGGTTCGCTCTCATAACGATGTTGTTGGGGGGCCTTGCGCTCTATTGGGGAGCGCTGTTAGTGCGCTGGCTGATTCGGAGTCCGGCAGCCTTCGGGCGGTGGCGCTCGCAGCGCCGCGAGGCCCGTTCGACCGATCTGACTCACGAAGGACTGACCCGGTTCGAAGAGGGTGATCACAAGGGTGCTCTGCAACTGCTGGTGCGCGGCGCGAAGTTCTCGCCGAGCGCGGCGGTCAACTACCTGTCGGCGGCTCGCGCGGCTGATGCGATGGGTGACGGCGAACAACGGGACGGCTTTCTGCGTCAGGCGGGAGAAGCCGGCTGCAGTCCGCAGGCGGTCAAGGTCGCCTCCGCCCGGATGGCTTCCCGGCGCAGTGATCCGCGGGCAGTCATCGAATCGCTCGCGGCCGCCACGTTCAATCCGGACGTCGTGTGGATGCTCGTGGACGCACATCGCACACTCGAGCAGTGGGATGCCCTGGAGGCCCTCGTGCCCGAGGTGAAGCGGCATTCGAAGGAGGAACTCGACTCGGTGCAACGATCCGTCCTGCTCGGTCGATTGCGGGCACGTGGCGTCACGCTGGACTCGGCGCGGGCAGCCTGGAAGGCTGCACCCAGGCCACTCAATCAGGAGCCCGAGAGCGTGCTGGCCTATGCGCGGGCGCTGGAAGCGCTGGAGGCCCCGGACGAGGCCGAGAAAGTGCTTCGCAAGGTCCTGAAGGTGGGGATGGATGACGCGCTGCTCGAAGCCTATGCGGGCCTCGGCAAGGCCGACGCCAAAACCCGTCTGAAGGCGGTCCAGGGGTGGCTGGCAAAGGAGCCCGAATCCCCTGCGCTGCTTCGGGCCGCGGGTCGCGCAGCGTTAGCGGGCGGCGACCACGAGGCGGGCGCCGATTACCTCGAACGCAGCCTTCAGCACGAGTCCAACGCCGAAGCCGAACGTGCCCTTGGCGAGCTTCGGGCGTTCAACGGGGACTTCGCGAAGAGTTCCGAACACTATCGGCGCGCGCTGGGCTTGGCCTGAGTACGGGCTGCGGGCCGGTGAAACAGCTGCAGGGCAGAATCGACTCGATCCTGCCCGGCGAGTCGGATCCGTCAGCACGGGAGCGCTCAGGGCTATATTGGGCTCAGGGCTGTATTCGGCTCAGGCCTGTAACCGGCTCAGGGCTGTTTGTACCCTTCCCGATCCCTCGCGGTTAAGGGTCACTTGCGCGGCGCGTATGAGAAGACGTCGGAGTACATATTCGACTCAGGCATCCCGCGCTCGACATACGCGTCGAGGGTTGCGTAGACCATGCCTGGGCTGCCGCCCACGTACACCGTCAGATTGCTCAGGTCGTCGAAGTCTTCGAGCGCCGCCTCGCCGACGAGCCCCGTTCGCCCTTCCCAGCTCGGCGATCGCTCCGGCTCCGAAACGACGGGGATGTAGTGCAGGTTCGAGTGCGCTTCGGTGAGCCCGTACATGTAGTCGGAGAGATACAGATCGTCGGCGGTCAGCACACCCCAATACAAGTACACCTGGTGCGCGAGGCCAGCCGGCAACAGATGCTCGATGATGCTCTTCATCTGCGTGATGCCGGTACTCGCGGCCAGCATGAGCAGGGGACCGTCCGGAGCGGACTCGATGAAACAGTCACCTTTCGGTATGCGGACCGTCAGGGTCGCCCGCTCATCCAGCAACCGTTCGATCACCGCCGAGTCATCGGAGTCCGGCGTCGGCCGAACGTGCAGTTCGATCCCGGGCCTAAACCCCGGGGCGCTTGCGATCGAAAACGGGCATTTCTTGCCGTTGTCAGGCAGGACAACTTCGAGGTACTGGCCAGCCTTGAACGGTGGGTGGCGCCCGTCCGGAAATCCGAGGACAACCTTGCGGGTGTCTGCGTTGAAATAGGTGATCGAGTCGATCGGACACTGATACTCCATGTCGCGGCTCGCCTCGCCCTCAGTTCCGTTTCATCGAAAGGAAGAACTCTTCGTTCGTCTTGCTCTTCTTCATCCGATCGAGCAGGAACTCGATTGCCGCGAGGTCGTCCATCTCGTGGAGGATCTTGCGCAGGATCCAGACCTTCTGCAGTTCGTCGTCACTCATCAGCAGATCTTCGCGACGCGTTCCCGAGCGCCGAATGTTGATCGCGGGGTACACCCGCTTCTCGGCGATCTTGCGTTCGAGGTGGAGCTCCATGTTGCCGGTGCCCTTGAACTCTTCGTAGATCACCTCGTCCATCTTCGAGCCGGTGTCGATCAGGCAGGTTGCGATAATCGACAGGCTGCCGCCCTCCTCGATGTTCCGCGCGGCGCCGAAGAAACGCTTCGGACGCTCGAGCGCGTGTGCGTCGACGCCACCCGTGAGCACCTTGCCAGACGCGGGAATCACGGTGTTGTAGGCCCGTGCGAGACGGGTCATGGAGTCGAGGAGGATCACAACGTCGGTTTTGTGTTCGACGAGGCGCTTGGCCTTCTCGATGACCATTTCCGCAACCTGCACGTGGCGCGACGGTGGCTCGTCGAACGTGCTTGCGACAACTTCGCCGCGGATTCGGCGCTGCATTTCCGTCACTTCTTCCGGTCGCTCGTCGATCAGGAGCACGATGAGGTGGCAATCCGGGTTGTTGCGCATGATCGACATCGCGATGTTCTGCAGGATCAGCGTTTTACCGGCCTTTGGCGGCGAGACGACCAGGCCACGCTGGCCTTTTCCGATCGGGGATGTGAGGTCGATGATCCGCGCGGTCAGGTCTTCCGTGCTGCCGTTGCCGGCCTCCAGGGTGAGCGGTTCGTCCGGGAAGAGTGGCGTCAGGTTCTCGAAGAGGATCTTGTTCTTGGACTCTGCAGGGTCCGCGAAGTTGATCTGGTCGACCTTCAGCAGCGCGAAGTAGCGCTCGTTGTCCTTTGGCGGTCGGATCTTGCCCGAGACCGTGTCACCGGTGCGCAGGTTGAAGCGTCGAATCTGCGAGGGCGAGACATAGATATCGTCCGGGCCCGCGAGATATGAGGAGTCGGGTGACCGAAGAAACCCGAAACCATCCTGGAGAATCTCCAGCGTGCCGTCACCGTAAATCGCCTCGCCGCTCTTGGCGTGCTTGCGCAGGACGCTCGCTATGATCTCCTGTTTTCGCGAACGTCCGAGATTGTCCATGCCCTTGTCTTTGGCAATCTCGAGCAGTTCGGGGATGGGTTTCGTCTTCAGGTCAGTCAGATTCATAAGCGTACTTAACGAGGTGATGTGGTATGCGGGCACAGAGCTGTGCCGAGAGAGATGTACGGAGGGACTGTGTGTGCCCTGTTGCTTTGTAAGCGGTGCCTTGTGAGCAGTGCCTTGTGAGCTGTGGGCCTGGTTGTCGAAGGTAGTGTGTCGACGAGCCCCGGGAGTCCGGCCGATATCGGCACCTATGGCGGTGCAGAAAGTAACGGGGACGAAGCGAGAGTGACGCTTCAGGTGAACTCGGCACTAAAAATGAAGTGTTTTCCCGGGCTTGTCAACCTCTTTCGGCCACGGCGGATCGCGTATCGGAGCCGCCCCGATGTCCTGTGGCGATCACGCGCAGGGGGGTATCCGAACCTCCTCGAGGCAGACCTTGTGAAGTGAAGGAGACGACGTGAACGAGTTCGATGACGGTATCTCGTTGTCGCAGGCGGAGCTGGGGATGCGCGCGTTCAGCGGCCCGGTGACCGGCTCCAGGATCTCGGCCCGTGGGCCGCGCTGACCTGTTGCCTGACGTCGGGTCGTGGACAGCGGAGTCGCGCGCCCGAACTCCCGGGCGCGCAGGTGGGTCAGATATTGGAATCCAGGAACGCGGTCAGCTGGGACTTGTTCAGTGCGCCAACCTTGGTTGCTTCCACGTTGCCGTTCTTGAACAGCATCAGAGTCGGGATTCCGCGAATGCTGTACTTGGGCGGCGTGTCTTCGTTGGCGTCGATGTCCAGCTTGCAGACTTTGATCTTGCCTTCGTACTCCGCCGCGATCTCCTCGAGGACGGGAGCGATCACCTTGCACGGTCCACACCACTCTGCCGAGTAATCGACCAGCACCGGCATGTCCGAATTCAGCACTTCGCTTTCGAAACTCTCGTCGGATACGTGATTGATATCGGTCATTTCGGTCGTGTCTCCAAAATCAGGGGTCGTGGTGGGGTGCCTCTGGCTGGCGCTAATCGTATGCCCCTTGATACGGGGAAGCAAACAAATCACCGGGCCGCCCATCTGTTGCCCTGCTGACGCCGGTTGCGGCCGTTTTGTGACACGCGGCGGAACGGCCGCAGGGACCCGGCTCCTGGAGAAAGTGGAGGACTGGCCGGCCGGGACCCGCGCACGGGCCCTGGCCGGACGTATTGCCCGCGGGTCCGCCTACCCGGCGAGTCCGATGGCCACGCGCTTTGCGAAGTACGTCAGGATGCCGTCGGCTCCGGACCGTTTGATGCCGACCAGGCCCTCCGTGATCACCGCCTCATCGAGCCAGCCCCGCTCGATCGCGGCCATGTGCATCGCGTACTCACCGCTGACCTGGTAGACCATCGTCGGCACACCGAACTCTGTCTTGACGCGATTGACGACGTCCAGATACGGCATGCCGGGTTTGACCATGACCATGTCAGCCCCTTCCTCGAGGTCGAGCATGATCTCGTGCAGTGCCTCGTCAGAGTTGGCCGGGTCCATCTGGTAGGTTTTCTTGTCGCCTTTGCCGAGATTGCCCGACGAGCCCACTGCGTCGCGAAACGGACCGTAGTAGGCGGAGGCGTATTTGGCCGAGTAAGCCATGATCTTGACGTTGACGTGCCCTTCACTTTCCAGCGCTTCCCGGATCGCGCCGATCCGTCCGTCCATCATGTCCGATGGTGCAATGATATCGGCGCCCCGATCAGCCTGAGACACGGCCTGTCGGACCAGCGTGTCGACGGACAGATCGTTCGTCACGTAGCCGTCGTCGTCGAGAATGCCGTCCTGCCCGTGGGACGTGAACGGGTCGAGCGCAACGTCGATCATCACGCCGAGTTCGGGCACCGCGTCCTTGATGGCCGCGATGGCGCGCTGGGCAAGCCCGTCGGGGTTGTAGCTCTCTTCGCCAAGCGGGGTCTTCTTGTCGGTCGGGACAACGGGAAAGAGGGAGATCACCTGGATGCCCAGTGCGTGGATGGCCTTCGCCTCCTCGATCAGCAGGTCGACGGTCAGCCGCTCGACCCCTGGCATGGACGGGACCGACTCGGTTGCGTTGTCACCTTCCATCACGAAGACGGGATAGATCAGATCGTCCGCGGTCAGGAGGTTCTCGCGCATCAGGCGTCGCGAGAAGTCGTGGGAGCGCATGCGGCGCATGCGGGTCATCGGGTAGGAGCGCATCGCTTGGATCTCGGCTTGGGTCGAGCGGATTCTAACGGAGTCGGGAGCCGGGTTCGTTGGGGGCATGCCTTGGCATCCGCTGATGTGTAAGCCAGACTGTGATGGCTGACAATTTGTCAGTTCAGCGGCCACCCCGTTCGGGTGGCCCAGGAGGGGGAATGGGACAGGGCGCCATTCTGCAGTCCCGGACAGAATCCCGGACCGGGTACCGCAGGGGTTCCCAAAACGCTTGGCTGGCAGCCTGATGGAAGCTCGCGTGGCCCAGCGATCTGCCGCAGTTTCACCATCAAGACGGTTGGCGGCGATCACATGTCCGGAGCGGAGATACTTGATCCCGTCTGGGAGCGTATGGTGCACTGGCACGCTGTCGAAATGATCGACGCCAATCGTGAGACTCGGCGCAAAGAGCTGCACAGGAAAATCGAGACGGCTGGCGTCGCGCCGTCGACCATTGAAGAATTTGAACGACTCGCCGCTTGAGCGCGAGCGCCAATCACCGGAGAAACAGCAATGAAATTCGGCATTTTTTACGAGCACCAGCTCCCTAAACCCTGGGACGAGGGCCTCGAGCTCCAACTCTTTCAGGACGCGCTGGAGCAGGTGGAGCTCGCGGACCGCATCGGCATCGACTATGCGTGGGAAGTCGAGCACCACTTCCTCGAAGAGTACTCGCACTCGTCCGCCCCGGAGATTTTCCTCGCGGCGGCGTCCCAGCGGACCAAGAACATCCGTCTGGGCCACGGCATCCGCCAGGTCATCACGAACTACAACCACCCGGCGCGGACCGCCGAGTGTATTGCGACGCTGGACCTCGTCTCGGGCGGGCGTGTCGAGTTCGGGACGGGCGAATCGTCGGCGATCCTCGAACTCGGCGGGTTCGATATCCCCGTCGAGAGCAAGCGTGAGCAGTACCTCGAGGCGACGGAAGAGATTGCCAACATGTTGGCGATGGACCCCTACCCCGGCTACGACGGCAAGTACTTTTCGATGCCGTGCCGCAACGTGGTGCCCAAGCCCGTGCAACGCCCGCACCCCCCGCTCTGGGTCGCGTGCTCCAACCGGGAAACGATCAAGATGGCGGCACGCCTCGGCATCGGCGCGCTGACCTTCGCGTTTGTCGATCCGGCGGATGCGAAACACTGGGTCGACGAGTACTACTCGATCATCAAGAGCGACGAGTGCGTGCCCATCGGCCACGCGGTGAATGCCAACATCTGCATGGTCACGAGCTTCTCGCTGCACCAGGATCGTGCGGTCGCGATCGAACGCGGCCTCGAAGGGTTCGAATTCTTCGGGTTTGCGCTCGGGCAACTGTACGCAACGGGAATACACAAACCCGGCCGCACAAACCTCTTCGAGCAGTTCCAGACGGCGCGCCAGAAGCGCCTGGCGGAGAATCCACTCGACGCGAATCAGGCTCTGGGCGCGGAGCGGGGCGGGATCGGCACCCCCGACGACATGCGTGTGCACCTCCGCAAGTTCGAGGACGTAGGCGTCGATCAGGTCACCTTCATCCAGCAGGCTGGCATGAACAAGCACGAGCACATCTGCGAGTCGCTCGAACTGTTCGCTGCCGAAGTGATGCCGGAGTTCAAGGAGCGCGAGGCCGAGCGCGAGGCGAAGAAGCAGGAAGAACTCGCGCCGTACATCGAGGCAGCACTTGCCCGCAAGCAAACGCGGCCGCAGTTGTCGGATGATGAGATCCCGTCCTTCGTGTCCCTCGGTCGTCAGGTCGCAGAGGCGCAGGAGAAGATTGCGGGCGGCGGCGGCAGTTAACCCCGCCACGGCAAACGCCGTTCTCCAGTTCCCGGGCCCAGAGGGCCCGGGAACGCTATTCCGACTCCAGACCTTCCAGCGCTTCCGACGCTTCGAGCCACTCGGCTTCGAGTTCTTCGATTGCTTCCTTCAATGACGCCTGCTCGCGCAGCAGCGGCTGTACGTCCTCGCCGCCCTGCGCGTAGAGTCCGGGGTCATGCAGGCGTGACTCGACTTCGCTCAGCTTTTCCCCCATCCGCGCGAGCCGTTTGTCGATCGTCGCGACGCGGGTCTTCAACTGCGCGCGGCGTTTCCGGTCCGCCTTGGAGCGGGATTTTCGGGCGGGTTTGTCGGGAGCTGATCTGACCACCGGTTTGGACGCCTGCTTCGGCACGCGGTCTTCGTGCGCCACCGCTTCGCTGCGTCCGAGCACGCGGTCGCGGTACGAGTCCAGGTCGCCGTCGTAGGGGGCGACCGCGCCGTCCGCTACGAGCAGGAACTCATCCACCGTGTTCTTGAGCAGGTGGCGGTCGTGCGAGATGACCACCATGGCGCCGCCAAAGGACTGGAGCGCCACCGTCAGGGCCTGACACATATCGATGTCGAGGTGGTTGGTCGGCTCATCGAGCAGCAGCAGGTTGGGTTTCTGCCAGGTGATCGTCGCCAGCGTGAGACGCGCCTTCTCGCCTCCGGAGAACGTCGAAACCTTCGCTTTCACCTTGTCACCGTGGAAGTCGAAACCGCCGAGGAAGTCGCGAATCTGCTGCTCCGACGCGTCGGAGGACAGTCGTGCAATCGTCGTGAGTGCGTCGGTCTGCAGGTCCAGATCGTCGACCTGGTGTTGCGAGAAGTAGCCGATCGCGAGGTTCTGCCCCGTAAGGTAGCTCCCGGTCAGTGGCGTCAGCTCCCCGGCGAGGCTTTTCAGCAGGGTCGACTTGCCCGTGCCATTGGCGCCGAGCAGGCCAATCCGGTCCCCGGGGTGTACGTTCATGCGCAGTCGGTGGAGCACCGGGTGGTCGTAGCCGAGGTCGGCGTCCTGCAACTGGAGCAGCGGATCGGAGGTTTTGCCGGCTTCCGGGATCTGGAATTCAAACGGGGAGTCGATGTGCGCGGGCGCGATCAGCTCCATGCGCTCGAGCGCCTTGATACGGCTTTGCGCCTGGCGCGCTTTCGACGCTTTCGCGCGGAAGCGCCGGACGAAATCCTGCATGTGTTTGATCTTCGTCTGCTGCTTCTCGAAGTTCGCCTGCTGCAGGGCAAGCTGCTCGGCGCGCAGTCGTTCGAACTGCGAGTAGTTGCCTTTGTAGAGCTTCACCCGCTGGCGTTCAATATGCGCGATCTCGGAGACGGTCTCGTCGAGGAAATCGCGGTCGTGCGACACCATCACGAGGGTGCCCTGATAGTGCCGCAGATAATTGGACAACCAGAGGATCGCGTCGATATCGAGGTGGTTGGTGGGCTCGTCGAGCAGCAGCAGGTCGGACGGGGCCATCAGGCACTGCGCGAGATTCAGGCGGATGCGCCAGCCGCCGGAAAAGTGCGCGACCGGCTCGGCGAAGTCGGACTCAGCGAAACCCAGGCCAACCAGAAGTTGCTCGGCCCGAGCACGGGCGGAATACCCGTCGATGGCGGCCATCTGTTCATGCAGGTCCGCCACTTCCATATAGGCTTCTTCGGCTTCGGCGGTTTCGAGCTGTGCCGCGAGGCTGGTGTACCCGGCATCACCCTGAAGCACGAAATCGAGCGCGGTATCCCGGGTTTCAGGCACCTCCTGCGCGAGATGGGCAAGGCGCACGTCCGCCGCAAGTTCAACGCTGCCGACGTCCGTTTCGAGCTCACCGTTGATGAGCTTGAACAGGCTCGACTTGCCCGTGCCGTTGGCGCCGACGAGGCCCATCCGTGCCCCCTGGTACACGGTCGCGGAGAATCCCTCGATCAGCACGTTGGTGCCGCGGCGCAGCGTGACGTTGGCGAAAGTGAGCACTGTTGCGGCCGGGTTGGGTGAGGATGCGGATTCTAAACGCTCAATGCGCCCTGCCGTCATACTGAAGGCGTCGAATGCTTTGCGGATTTCTGCGTCAGCAGTGATCGAGCAAATGGGTGAGCGAATCGGTGTTGGGGGGAACGGTCGGTGAAACTCTTCGTGAAATTCATGTCGCTTGCGCTGATTGCGGCAGTCGGCGGCCTATTCTTCATTAAGGGACCGGACGGACAGCCGCTCCTCACGCTTGGCGATCTGAAGCCGGATACACCGCGGCTGAGTGCCGAGCCATCTGAGCCGACCACAGTCTACAAATGGAAGGACGAAAACGGCGTCTGGCAGTTCTCATCCGAACCGGTGGACGGCGTCGACGCTGCTGCGCAGATCGAGAAGATGGAGCTGACGGGAGATATCAATACGGTCCCGGCGTTCAAAGAGCCGAGGCGCGCGTCTACATCCACACCCGAGGTGCCGTCTCTGGCGGGTATGCCCCCCGGCCTGACCACCGTCTCGCCGGACAAGGTTGAAGAGCTGACCCAGGCGGCCCAGCAGATCGAGGAAACGGCGGCGCTGCGCAAGCAGCAGATAGACCAGGCGATCGGTCAGCAGTAGCGCCCTGTCGCGTGGCGTTGATCCGGGCGGCGTTCATCGGCTCGGGTGGGCGTATCCGAACGGCCGCTCAGTTCACCGCGAATTCGTAGCTGGGCCCCGACGAGACGGCGGCGAAGTACTGACCCCCTGCGCCAAATGCGACGGAGAGCACGGCGGCCTTGTTCCATTGTCCTGCCTTCGGCACGCGCCATTCCTGGCGCGGCTCCATCGTCGTGAGATCCCACAGGATGACGCCCTCCCGGGCTGTTCCCAGGAGCAGCTCGGTGCCGCCTTTGGCGAAGCGGCCGGTGGAGAGGCCCGGGTTCCGGGTGTAGAGCGTCTCGTGCGTCGGGGGTTGATCGTCGTGCAAGGTCGAGAGCGTGACGGGACCGAGGTAGGCAGACGACACAACCTGACTGCCGTCCGGAGCGATGACGACGAAATCCACCGGAGCGCTGACTTCCCACGCGGCGCGTGCTGCCCCCGCTTCGAGCGACCAGACAATGACCCGCGAGCCGTCGGTGCTGACCGCGGTTTTGGCTGCGTCGTCCATTGCGACGCTCTGGACCGGCGCGGAATGGGGGCAACCGGCCAACGAGGCCGCCGGCGAAGGTGTAAAACATGACCGCCGCCCGACTTTCGAGACCGAGGAATGCAAAGCTGCCGTCCTCCGACAGCGCAAGGGAAAGAATCCGGGACGGTGCGGTCCAGTGCCGGACGGACTCGCCGTCCGCAACGCTCCAGATGACCATCTCGTTGCCGGCGCTGGTCGCTACGAACTGGCCGTCAGCCGAGAACGCGGCCGCGCGGATGGCGGAGAATTCGCCCTCGCGGTGATTCCAGTCATACAGCCGCTCACCATCCCTGGACTGCCAGAGACTGCCGCCGTGTTTCAGCGAGCCGATGAAGCCGTGCGCGCCGTCCGGAGACCATGCCGCGGACATGCTGCCGTGCGCGGACTGCTGCCACTTGCGTTCCGGTGCGGCAGGTCCGCAGGCCGCGAGCGCAAAGAGGATGAGCAGGGTCAGAACGTGAAGGAGTGGCACGCCAGCGGTTTCGTCGGTGTCAAAGGCGGGACCGCCGGCCATTGATCCCCGTCCATTCGGATCGAAGTTGCCGGCCGGCGGAACAGCCGTTACTGGTAGGAATCCTGGCTGCCGGGTTGTGCACGAACTCGATCAACTGGTCTTCCAACTGGAAGCGATCGGTCAGCAATTCCCCGAGTTCGGAGAGCTCCGAGCGCAGCAACGTGGCCTGCGCCTCGGAATCACCCATCGTGCTGCAATGTTCGTTGAACACGAGCGCCGCGTCCGTCGACTGCTGGATGTATGGGTACAGTGCGTTCAGGAGCTGGATACCGCTCAGGTCGAACGCTTTGGCTTCCGCCTCGAGTTGCTGAACACCTCGAAGTGGCTGGCGGAGATGTAGTCGAGCAGCACGTTGCGAAATGCTTCGAGGCTGCCCGAAGGTCCTGGGCCTGCCAATGCGGTGAGTTGCCGAATGAGCTCCTGGCGTTTCAGCAACCAGTTGTGGATGACCGCGTCGATCCGGGGTGATCCGACCCGGGGTGATCCACCCGGCCGGGTCGCGTACGGTGTGCTGGCCGCAGCTGTCGCCATGCCGTCTCCTTGCTCTGGAGGTCCTGTCTCTCAGCGTAGTTGAAGGCGACCGATGAGCAAGCGGACGATGGGACGTTCAGAACGGCAGGCGACTCTCACGGCCGGGTGCGAGGATCTGCCAGATCGCGATTGCGCCGATCCCGACGAATGCGACGAGTGTCCAGCCAGGAATGCTGATGCCGAGGAACGTCCACACCACCTCGGCGCAGGTTCCGTCACCGGCGAGGACCATCGAAATCACTTCGGTGAGGGGAAACACCTCGAGCATGTAGTCGAGGCTTGCGCCGCAGGCGGGCACTTCGTCTTCGGGGAGGCTTTGCAGCCAGAGCTGACGCATGGAAAGGCCCGCGCCGACGCCGACCGTGAGTACGGTCAGGCCGCCGTAGAGCCGCGTACCCAGTACGCCCGGTCCGTGCAGCGCGGCCGCGAATGTAATGACGCCCGCGCTGATCACCATGACACGCTGCATGACGCAGAGATGGCACGGTTCGAGCCCCATGAAGTGCTGCATGTACAGCGCGACGGCCATCAGAGCCGCACAGCCGAGCGCGACGATCAGGTTGGTTTGACGGGCGTTGGGGAGCGGCAGTGAGTTCATCGGGTCACGCCTCCGGAGCGGACGACTATTATGAATCAAATGGGTCGGCAAACGACGGGCGTTTCCCGGCCGACACCAGTGACACCATAGGCAACCGTCCGGATCAGGAGTTCCCCAGTGTACCGTCTGCTCGTCGCCGTCTGCGCCGTTTTCATCGTGCATACCTCTGCCGCGGAGGAGTCGGGCGGAGAGGCGCTCTACGTCAAGATCACACCCGGGTTCGTCATCAACTATGGCGCGCCCAGTATCAACCGGTTGAAGTACGCCAAGGTCGGGATGTCGGTGAGGGTTGGGGATGCCGAGGCCAGCGACGTCGTCGAGCACCATCTGCCCGCACTGCAGGACAGCATGGTCATGCTGCTGTCCGCGCACCCGGAAGAGGGCATCCGGACGGTGAAGGGCAAAGAGCGCATCCGCAAAGAGGCGCTCAAGCGCATGCGCGAGTTACTCAATCGCGAAGAAGGCGCCCCGCTCATCGAAGACGTGCTCTTCGAGAACTTCGTGGTGCAGCGCTAGACGTCCTGCTGCCCGGCTCGCCACGTGTCGGTGAACTCCAGCAACTCGGGCATGAATCGCTCGAAGTGCAGTTCGAGCGCGTGCGCTCTGTGGGTGAATTGCACACCCGACTCGGCGAGCGGGTTGGGGCGCCGAAGTCGTGTGCCGAGATGTTCGAGGACGTTCACGACGAAGTCTGCGTCCGCATAGCGGGCAAGCGTTCCATTCCGGTGCATACGGTGCATCGCCTGGCGCGTATCCGCGGGAATCGTCTCACCCCAGGAGGCGACGCACGCCCGGGCGTTGTCCGCAAAATCGCCGATGGCGCATGGCCCAAACCGCGTCCACTGACGCGCGAGAAAATGATCGAAGATGACGTCCGTCATGATCGGCCCGAAGCGTCGGAACTCCGGGTCGAAGGCGCGGGCGGCGGCACGCGCTTCGGGATGCTGATCGGTCCACGCGTCGACCGCGCGATGCAGCGCGATGCCGCGTTCGAGTGGTGCCGGAAACGTCCCGTCGAGCCGTCCTTTGGTTCGATCGGCGAGGAGCGCGCCAGCGGTCAGCCCGTCGTCCCCGTATGCGACGAGGAAGTGGGCGAGGTGGTTCATGGGCGCCCGGGCAAGCCGGCCTCGGCGCGGGGCTCGTCCGCCAGGAGTTCGGCATACCCGTGCTGCAGCACCTGCAGATGGGCCGCGAGGGTCAGGGGCTCCTTCGCCGCATCGGCCATCGCCTGCGCACCAAGCGATTCTGTCGCGAGGCGGTCGAAGCGGCTTGAGGTCGCCGGGTCGACCGGGACGTGTAACGCGTCGCGATGGCGCTCTGCAAGGCGCAGGGCCCACTCATTGAACGAAAGGTTGTTTGCCGCAAGTTCGCCGATCATCTGCGCGCTGGGCGTGGCGTCGGGATCGGTCAGCCGTGCCTGCTGCGCGGCGAGGGCAGCGCCGTGGGGCGCGTCGTCGGATGCCGAATCCAGCCATGCGGCGATCGGCGCAAGTTCCTCCAGGAGCGCGCTGCCCCAGTCTGCGAGCCCCTTTTGCTCACCACGATCGCTCAGCGTGATGCCCGGTTCGCGGCCGCGCTTCACGGTTGTGGCGACGTTGACCGCGATTTCTTCAGAGCGCGCGGCGTCGTGCGGCTCCGCTGGCGTCAGGAGACACCAGGTCAGCAGGGTGTCCATGAAGTGCAGGGTCTCTTCCGAGACCCCAAGTTCTAATTTCGGATCGATATCAAGCAGCCGCACCTCGATGTACTCGACGCCGTCTCCGGCAAGGGCCGCCAGCCCGGAATGGTTACCGTTGGCGACACGCTTTGCGCGGACTGAAGAGTAGAACTCCGCTTCCGACTGCAGAATGCAGTGATTGAGCTGCGCCGGCGAGTCGGTGTCCTCACCGAGCGAGGCGTACGCCGGGTAGGGTTCGGTGATGGCGCCCGCGAGGCTCCGGACATACTCGCCGAGGTTGTTGTAGAGCACGTGCAGATGCCTGGCCTGAATATCACTTTGATAGCCAAGTCCGCCGCAGCGCAGCGATGTCGCATGGGGAAGGTGCAGCGTGCTGCTGGTCAGGCGTTCGAAGTCGTTTGCGCGGCCGGTCACGAATGAGTCGGACACCGCGGGCGAAGCGCCGAAGAGATAAACGACCAGCCAGGACACTGCGCGGAAGTTGCGCATCAGATTGAAGTATTTCTCGTCGCGAAAGGGCTGGCTGTTCTGCACGCCTTCAGCCTCGGCGAGCGCCTCGAACACGTCATTCGTGAATGACACGTTGTAGTGCACGGCACAGATTGTCTGCATCGCGCGTCCGTATCGCAGGCCCAGACCGTTGCGGTAGGTGGTCTTCGTGCGTGCCGCGTTCGAGGTGCCGTACAGCGCGAGCGGAATGGCGGAATCAGCGGCCGGCAACTCCGAGGGCATCGAGGCGGGCCAAAGGAGTTCGGCGCCAATACCCGAATAGACGCAGGCGTGGATTGCCCGCATCTCCCCGATCAGGTTCGCCGGCGTGGGGCAAATGCCGGAGATCAGTTCGAGCTGCGCTTCACTGAAGTCCGTCGTGATGTGGGGGTGCGCCAGCTTCGAGCCGAGGGCGGACGGATGGGGGGTCAGCGCCAGTGTGCCGTCAGGCGCGGTGCGCAGGGTCTCGCGTTCCAGTCCTCGCCGTATCGGGTGTTCGATTGAAGCGTTCAGCCGAACTGGGGCGGCGAAGGAAGACGGCACCGGAAGACCCTTATCTCAGGGGCGTGGACCGGCGTTTCGAATCTCCTCGGGGACCTCAAAACGCTCGAAGTTTCTACAGAACTCCTCCGCAAGGGCGCGGGCACGCTCGTCATAGGCGTTCGCGTCCTTCCAGGCGTAGCGCGGATTCAGCAGCCGGGTTTCCACGCCGTCGATCGCCTTCGGCACAGTCAGGTTCAGGATGTCCAGGTGTTCGGTATCCGCGTCGGCCAGCTCTCCGGATTGAATGGCCGCAATGATGCGGCGGGTGACCGGGATCCTGAAGCGCTCACCGCCCTCCCCGTGGGCGCCGCCGGTCCAGCCCGTGTTCACGAGATACACGCGACTGCCGAACTCGGCGATCCGCTCGATCAGGAGTTTGGCGTAGTCCCCAGCGGGTCGCGGGAAGAACGGCGCGCCAAAACAGGTCGAGAACGTGGACGCTATGGCATCGCTCCCACCCGCCTCCGTGGAACCCACTTTGGCCGTGTAGCCCGAGAGGAAGTGATAGGCCGCCGCGTGCTCGGAAAGCATCGAGACGGGTGGGATCACTCCCGACAGATCGCAGGTCAGGAAGATCAGCGCGTGGGGCTCGCCGCCGCGATTGGCGTCGACGCGCAGCGCGATGTGTTCGCGTGGGTAACACGCCCGACCGTTCTCGGTGATCGTCGTGTCGGCGTAGTCGGCGACGCGCGTCACTTCATCAACCGCGACGTTCTCGATGATTGCGCCGAAGCGGATCGCATCCCAGATGACCGGTTCGTTCTCCCGCGTGAGGTCGACACATTTGGCGTAGCAGCCACCTTCGATGTTGAAGACGGTGCCCGGTCCCCAGCCGTGTTCATCGTCGCCGATCAGGAGTCGGTTGGGGTCGGCTGACAGGGTCGTCTTGCCGGTACCGGAGAGACCAAAGAAGAGTGACACCGAGCCATCGTCGGCGGCGTTGGCCGCGCAGTGCATCGGCAGCACGCCCTTCTCCGGCAGCAGAAAATTCTGCACGGAGAACATGGATTTCTTCATCTCGCCCGCGTATTTCATGCCGGCAAGCAACACCCGTTTGGCGGCGAAGTTGATGATGACGCAGCCGTCGCTAACGGTGCCGTCGCGCGCCGGAACGCACTCGAAGTTGGAGGCGTTGATGATTTCCCAGACGTCCTTCTGCCCGGCGTTGAAGTCCTCGCCGGGCTCAATGAAGAGCGCGCGGCCGAACAGGTTGTGCCAGGCGGTCTCGGTGCGAATCTGGACGGGCAGATAGTGTTCCGGGTCCGCGCCCACGTGGAGGTGCGCAACGTAGCTGGGCACGCTCGTCAGATAGGTGTCGACGCGATCCCAGAGGGTGTCGAACTTCGCGGGGTCGAACGGCTGGTTGACCGCGCCCCACTCGATTTGCGCTTCGGTGCCGGGCTCTTTGACGATAAATCGGTCGGCGGGATGGCGGGAGGTGCGTTTGCCTGTGTAGACGACGAACGCACCGTTGTCCGCCAGGCGGCCCTCGTCGTTCCGCAGCGCCTGCTCGATCAGTTCAGGGACGGAAAGATCGGTATAAACCGGCGCACTGCCAGCGTCGTCGATAGCCTGCATGCTGTGAGGTCCAGATCCAGTCGTTGGATGATTGTCGTGTGGGACGTCCACGGGGAACCGTGACAGGCGATTATGCCAAACCCGGTTGGCGTTGTAACGGCCATTTGCCGCCTGGTCGCCCACCGGAGAATGCGGCTGTGTGGGCCTTTCAGCCGTTGTCGGTGCGGAACCGGTGGAGCTGTCGGCGATTGCGTTTGGTGGGCCGCCCCTCACTTCGGACCAGGGCGCCTGCCGCCTTGCGCTGGGCCTGCGCGACCTCGCGCGCCTCGACGCTTTCGGCGCTCTCTTCATAGAGCAGTGCCGCCTCCGGCGCGCCCCGGCGCTGATCGGACAAAGCCTGCACGATGATCGTCTTCGAGTCGTAACCCTGACGGATCTCCAGGACGTCACCAACGGCAAGCAGTTTGGCCGGTTTGGCGCGGACACCGTCGATGTGCACCTTGCCGCCGGCAATGGCCTCCTTGCACTTGGCGCGGGTCTTGAAGAACCGCGCCGCCCACAGCCATTTGTCGACCCTTACTCCGACGTCGGTCATGGTCTCCTCTCCGATGGACTCTCCCCTGCGCGGTCATCCTAACGTCTTCCACGTCGGATCCACATGCTAGGCTCCGCGATCGCGGAGAAACGGGCCATCGGTCCGGGGGTGACATGGAATATCTGGACGACGTATGCGCCATCGTGCGTGAGGCGGGCACCGCGATCATGCGGGTGTACGACGGCCCCGATTTCGATGTGCGGATGAAGTCCGACGACTCCCCGCTCACGGCGGCCGACCTTGCGGCACACGAGGTGATCGTCGCGGGGCTGACCCGCATTGCCGAGCTGCCGGTCCTGTCTGAGGAGTCCGACGCGATCGCATGGTCGGTGCGCCGAAGCTGGAACCGC
This sequence comes from Gammaproteobacteria bacterium, assembly GCA_002728675.1. Lineage (GTDB taxonomy): Bacteria > Pseudomonadota > Gammaproteobacteria > Pseudomonadales > Azotimanducaceae. Next base: position 7,229 of record PBVL01000115.1, on the reverse strand, counting down.
TACTGGCTGGTGGACCCCCTCGATGGCACAAAAGAGTTTGTGGGTCGCAACGGCGAGTTCACCGTGAACGTGGCGCTGATCGACGGTGGTGTTCCCGTCATGGGTGTCGTGTACGTCCCCGTGACAGGGGTGCTGTATGCCGGGACCCGGGATGCCGGGGGACAGACGGCGTGGGTCGAAGACGCGGACGGCAGACGACCGATCAGCACCCGCGGTGTCGACAGCAGCGCACTCACTGTCGTTGGCAGCCGTCGCCATGGAAGCGATGCGCTCGAGGCGCTCGTCGGGCGACTGGGTCGGCATTTTGGGTCCGTCGATATGACGAGCATGGGCAGCTCACTCAAGATCTGCCTTGTCGCGGAAGGTCGCGCGGATCTCTACCCGCGGCTCGCCCCGACCTGCGAATGGGACACCGCCGCGGCCCAGGGTGTGCTCGAGGCTGCCGGTGGGCGCGTTGTCGGGCCTGATTTTCAGCCGCTGCGCTACAACACCAAGGACGATCTGCTGAACCCGGACTTTTACGTCATGGGCGATACGGGCCTGGACTGGGCCGACCTCCTCGGCTGAAAGGACGACAGGACCGACACACCCACTTTTGCCGATTTGTGGCGAGTGGTCGGTGTCTCTACACTTGGGCGCCTTCCACATCCTTACAGCGACTAAAGGGAACGTCGATGGCCGACCGGTCCAAACTGCCCGTGCCCCGACCAACGCCCGAGACCCAGCATTTCTGGGACGGGACGAAGGCGGGCGACCTACTTCTGCAACAGTGCAACGACTGTTCGCACGTTTACTTTCCACCGCGTCCCTTCTGCCCGAAGTGCGGTCACCGTGAGGTGAGCGTCGTCAAAGCGAGCGGCAAAGCGACGCTTTACAGCTACGTGATCAACCATCGTCCGCATCCCGCGTTCGACGGCCCCTACTCGATCGCCACGGTCGAACTCGAGGAAGGCCCGAGGATGATGACGAACATTGTCGACGTTGAGCAGACGCCCGAGGCGCTGCAGCTCGACATGGCGCTCGAAGTGAAGTTCGAGCCCCTCAATGACGACATCACGCTGCCCTACTTCAAGCCTGCCGGAGGTGCCTCATGAAGCCGCGTTCCGTAGCCATTGTTGGCGCATCCGAAACGACCCAGCTCGGCAAGGTCCCGGACGTCAGCCAGACCATGCTGCACGCCGATGGGGCCCTGAACGCCTGCGCCGATGCGGGCATCAAACCGCAGGACATCGACGGCATTGCCTGCGCTGGGGAGTCCCCTGTCAACCTGGCGCACTACCTCGGGATCACGCCGAAATGGGTCGATGCGACCAGCGTCGGTGGTTGTTCCTTCATGCTGCACGTGCGCCACGCGGCAGCAGCGATCAACGAAGGTCTCTGTGACACGGTCATCGTTACCCACGGTGAGAGTGGCAGGAGCGGTGTGGGTCGCGGCGGCTTTGGCGGCGGCGGTGGTGGAACCTTGTCCGGGCAGTTCGAAGGCACCTGGGGCGGCATGGGACCCACCACGAATTTCACGTTGCCGGTGCTCCGCTATCTGAAGGAGACGGGCACGACCCTCGAGCAGCTTGCGACAGTGGCGGTGATCCAGCGGGAGTGGGCCGGGGAGAACCCCCGGGCGTCCTATCGCGACCCCATCACGCTCGATGACGTGCTCGGCGCGCGGATGATTGCCTACCCGTTCACCAAGCTCATGTGCTGTCTGGTGACTGACGGCGGCGGTGCGCTGATCCTCACGAGTGCGGATCGAGCGAAGGACTTCCCGCAGAAGCCGGTTTACATTCTCGGCACCGGCGAGTCGGTTGAGACGCCAATGGTGAGCCAAATGGAAGACTTCACGTCGTCCAGGGCCTTTCGGGTCGCGGGCGCGAAGGCGTTCGACGAGGCGGGTATCACGCATGCTGACGTTGATCACCTCATGATCTACGACGCATTTGCTCCCCTGCCGCTCTACGGCCTCGAGGATCTCGGGTTCTGCAAGCGCGGAGAGGCGGGTGCGTTCATCGCCGATCGCAATACCGCGCGGGGCGGATCGCTGCCGCTCAACACGAATGGTGGCGGGCTGTCCTACATGCACTCCGGCATGTACGGAATGTATGCCCTTCAGGAGTCGGTCAGACAGATGCGGGGTACAGCGCCTGCACAGGTCGAGGGTGCAAAACTCTCTGTCTGCCACGGTGTGGGCGGCATGTTCGCCGCGAGTGGCACGATCATCATGACCAACGAGGCCTGACGGCCAACTGAGCGTTTTGCGTGTGTGGGCGGTCGATTGAAGCCTGCGTGAACCATTTGCCTGCCCGTCGAGACGCATTCTGCGGGCGGGTGTGCCGGGCAGGGAACAACCTGTGACCGACTGGATCGGAGGCCTCGTTCTAGGCCGGCGACTCCCGGGGCCCGCGCTCCCGGGGCAAGACGACTTGAAGTGTAGAGGGTCACGGGACGAGAAACGTCACAACGGACGGCAGAAGGTCACAACGTGCCGCAAAGCGTCCAAAAAGTGACGCGCGGTGCGAAACGGGGTGGTGAGTGGCAGCAATGCCGGGGGGGATTGGTCTCGGCTAGCCAAGCTGCAAGCGCATCCTTCCTGCCGAGGAGAATACTGTATATAAATACAGCTTGGCTAGCGAGGGTTCTAATATATCCGGCCGGTTCGGCAAAAAGAAGACTGAAAAAATGGAGATTCCTTCCCTGGATAGCTCTTGACAATTAGGTTGTGCATATAACTACCTAATTATAATGGTAAATTTTCTTGAAGTAGCACGATGGGGGCTGCTGGCGATACAAATGTTCTGTCGATGGTGGGAAACCAGGCAGGTGGTTTGGGGGTCTAAGGTTGCTGTCTGCACGGCACTCGGGGAACGCGTTGACCGCTCGTTTGGCGGGTCGGGGTCAGGCAATGAATCCGCGGGAACCGCGCTTTGGCACGGGATTTGTAAACCATCGTGGGGGTTGAGCCGTACTCATCACGCCCGGCGGGATTGAGCGGCACGAAATCAGGGCCTGTAGGGTAACAGGCGGTTCCAGAGGGGGCTTGTCGTCGTTGGTACGAACAAATCAACAGCCGGTCAGGTACCGGGTGGACATGACGTACAGATGTGCTGATAATGCACCGTTGGCCCACGGAATGTGGCGGATACANGANGAAGCTTTGNTAGTATAGGCGCACCCAACTGCGATGTACAGAAGTACAGGTCTACAAAATTGGGTGAATGGNCTTATATAACTGGCTCGGATGCCTGNATCACGCTGCAGAAAGCGGGTTGCGGCTACCGGTACCACTCGTCGCATGGGGCGAGGGATACCGGGCAGTGGGCTNACCATGTAAGGAGGACCGATCTTCTGTAACGCGGCAATACCTGAACAACCCGACCAACGCAGCAACTAGGAGCTTCGGCTTATGAATCATGCACGAACAGGAGACCTCGAATCGATTATCCAATCGAATCTCGAGAGCAACTCGGAGGATCTCGATCCAAATGAGATCGCCGACGTCAATGCGCTGGACGGCAATGATGACAGCGAAGACGGCACTTCTGAAGAATCGCGACTGAAGCGCCTCATTGAAAAGGGCAAGCAGCAGGGTTTCCTGACCTACGATCAGCTGACAGACCATCTGCCCGAAAACATCAGTGAGTCGGATGAAGTCGAGAACATTGTTCAGATGTTCGAAGAGATGGGGATCACCGTCTATGAGGAGGCGCCGGAAGGTGTTCCCGCCGCCGAAGAAGAGGAAGAGGTCGCGGTAGATCCTGCGGCAGCGATCGCCGCCGTCGATTCGATGGTCGGCAAGACCATGGATCCCGTCCGGATGTACATGCGCGAGATGGGCACGGTACCGCTCCTGACGCGGGACGGCGAGATCAAGATTGCCAAGCGCATCGAGGAAGGTATCCGCGAGACGATGGCGATTCTTGCGCGCTACCCCGGTGTCGTCGATTCGATTGTCGAGGCCTACGATGAAGTCCAGGCTGAGGAAAACGATGTCTCGTTGATCATCAGCGGCTTCCTCGACCCGGAGGATCAGATCCCCGATATGTCAAAGGTTGCGCAGGCGAAGTCTTCGGGCAACTACAAGGCTGAGGAGGACGATCAGCAAAAGGGACCTGACCGGGCCCTGGCGCACAAGCGCTTTCGCGATCTGAAGAAGCAGTTTGCGAAGACGCTGCGCGCGATTGCCAAGCACGGCCGGGAAGACGACAAGACCATCAGGGAACTCGACAAGCAGGGCGAAGCGTTCTCGTGCTTCAAGCTCGTACCGACCCTGATGGAGCCGCTGCTCGAACTCGTCCGCGACGATATGCAGAAGATCCGCAGCCAGGAGAAGCTGATTCGCGAGATCTGCGTCGACAAAGCCAGGATGGACCGGCGCGAATTCGTGGGCAGCTTCGTGGGCAACGAGACGAATCCTGATTGGGTCGACGGACTGATCTCTGCTGGCGAGCCGTATTCGGATTCGCTCCGGCAGTATCGGGTCTCGATCCGTCACGGGCACAAGATCATTCGGCGGATCGTCGACCGTACCGGTCTGTCGGTTGCTGAGACGAAAGACATCAATCGCCGGCTCTTCCTCGCGGTTGGCAAGACCAAGGCCGCGAAGAAGGACATGATCGAAGCGAACCTCCGGCTCGTCATCTCGATTGCGAAGAAGTACACGAATCGTGGACTGCATTTCCTCGATCTGATCCAGGAAGGCAACATCGGTCTGATGAAGGCGGTCGACAAGTTCGAGTATCGTCGGGGCTTCAAGTTTTCGACCTACGCGACCTGGTGGATTCGGCAGGCGATCACGCGTTCGATCTCCGATCTTGCGCGCACGATTCGCGTGCCGGTGCACATGATGGAGACAGTCAACAAACTCAACCGGATGACGCGTCAGCTCATCCAGGAGCTTGGACGTCCGCCCACCATCGAAGAACTCGCCGCGAAGATGGAACTGCCGGAAGACAAGGTGCTCAAAGCGCTCGATGTCGCCAAGCAGCCCATCTCGCTCGAAACGCCCGTCGGTGACGATGAAGATTCCACCATGTGGAATCTTGTGAGTGACGCGTCGGTCGAATCACCGATGGATCACGCAACGGACGAAGGGCTGAAGGAAACGACGACCAATGTGCTGACGGCGTTGACCGAACGTGAGGCAAAGGTGCTCCGGATGCGCTTCGGTATCGACATGAACACCGACCACACGCTCGAAGAGGTTGGTCGGCAGTTCTCCGTCACGCGTGAGCGGATCCGGCAGATCGAAGCCAAGGCGCTGCGCAAGCTGCGGCACCCGGCCCGGTCCGAGCAGCTGCGGAGCTTCATTGACGGCTAACCGCTGACCGCACGCGCGGCAGCAAAGCAGGCAAGACGAAAGGGCGGCCCTCGGGTCGCCCTTTTTGGTCGGCAGTCGCAGCGGAGCCAGACGCAGTGCGCACCACATCGTGAACTCATCGGACGCACCGTTGCGGTTCCTGGTCTTCGCGGAACGTCGCCGGGTTGAGGTCGTGGTCGATCCGGGCCACCAGGCCATGATGGTCAAGGCGCTCGACTTCGAGGGTACACGTACCACCCCGTGCAGGGCGACTGAGGCATCGACTCAGCTGTCACTGTATTCGGGGGGCCGTTTCTCCCGGAACGCTGCCACGCCCTCCTTCATGTCGCCCGCCTGGCTGATCAGAATCTGCTGCCGGTCTTCCATGGCGATGACGGATTCCAGGCTTGGCGCGTCGACGCTCATGTTCAGACACTCTTTCGTCAGCCTGACCCCGATCGGCGAATTGCGCAGGATGGATTCCGCCATGGCACGGCCGCGTGGCAACAGTTCGTCAGGCGCAACGACATCCGATACCAACCCCGTGCGCAGTGCACGGTCGGCATCGATGAAGTCTCCCGTCAGGAGCAGTTCCGACGCGAGCGACGAGCCGACGAGGCGGGGCAGGAAGTAACTCACGCCAACGTCACATGCCGAGAGGCCGATCCGTATGAAGGCCGCGTTCATGCGGACGTTGGGCGTGGCTATTCTGATGTCGGACGCGAGCGCGAGGCCGAAGCCGCCCCCGCTCGCCGGACCGTTGATGAGTGAGATGATCGGCTGCGGGGCTCGACGCATGCGCATCATGATCTCGCTCACGCGCCGCTGGGTGCGCATGCCTGCAACGGGTCCGCCACCCTCGTCGCTCCGGTCCTCCTTGAGATCAAGGCCGGCGCAGAACCCTCGCCCGGCCCCGGTCAGCAGGACGACGCGCGTGTCGAAGTTCGTGTAGAGGTGCCCGAAGTAGTGCTGCAGCTCAAGCATGAGTTCCCGGCTCATGCTGTTGAGCGATTCGGGACGGTTCAGGGTGACCCAGTCGATCGGGCCATCCTTCTCAATCTGTAGGGTGTCGTAGGAGCCGTCGTCGTTGACGCGCGGATCGTAGAAAGAGCTCATGGGCGTCCTCTTCTAGTCGGTTGTTCAGTGTGGTCTGGGGTCGTGTCGCGGCCCAATGTACCAGCGGCGCTATCATGGTCGCATCAGGGCAGCCGGAGACAGCGATGGATATTCTCGAGGACGAATACGCGAAGCGTCCAATCTGGATGCATGCCATTTTCCTCTTCTGTCTCTACATGACGTTCATTTACGTCCCGTGGGATCTCTTCATCAAGCCGCTTGATGAAGACAAAGAGGTTTGGTTTGGTCTGCTCTTCGAAGGTTGGGCAGCGAAAGCGGGCGCTGTCGCACACTGGGTGGTTTACGGTGCCGGCGCATGGGGCTTCTACCGCATGCGGGCCTGGATGCATCCGTGGGCTGGGCTGTACGTCGCGCAGGTTGCCCTGTCCATGTTTCTCTGGACCTATCCCGAAGACCGCGGTGGCATCGTTGGCGGACTCATTGCCGGCGGCCTCTTCATGGCGCTCGCGATTGCGCTGTGGGTTGCGAGAGATCGGTTCGCGACGACCGTATCGCCGGGCGACTCGTCTCCGGGAAGTGATGGAGATGACGAGTACGACGAGGAATACGAGGACTCCGACGACTCTGACGTGCATCGGGACGACGACGACCGCCGTTGGGACGGCCCGTCAGAAGACTCCGGCGGTGATGGCAATTCCGGCTCGAGCGACGACACCTGAATTAGTCGGCCCCGCTTCCATCGGTCCCGAGCAAGCTCGTGTGACCACCAACTTGGGCAACGGGATGACTCCGGAGTGAGGATGCTAGTTGTGTAAAGCCAGTAGGTTGTTCATGTTGATCCCCAGAGTGTTGATGGGGCATT
>PBVL01000114.1 GCA_002728675.1 Gammaproteobacteria bacterium | reverse complement strand
CACGTACCGGTAGCCTTCCCGCTGGTAGGCCTTCACCCGGTCGGCAACCGCGTCGGGCGTCGGCCCATCGGCGTGCACATAGACCTGCGCCGCTTCGCGACACTTGCCGCCGAGCAGATCGTAGACGGGCATGCCGGCGCGCTTGCCCTTGATGTCCCACAGTGCCTGATCGACACCGGAGATTGCGTTGTTGAGGACCGGTCCGTTCCGCCAGTAGCCGTGCACCATCGACATCTGCCAGATCTCTTCGATTCGGGCTACGTCGCGCCCGATCAGGAACGGCTTCAGGTGGTGTTCGAGCGCGGCGACAACTGCGTGTACGCGTTGCGTAAAGGTGGCGCAGCCAAGTCCGTAAAGCCCGGGCTCGGACGTCAGTACCTTCACGATGACCAGCCGCGAACGCCCGGGTTGAGTGAGGATGACCTGGATGTCTTCTATCGTGACTGCCATTGCTTGCCTGCCTCTGTCTAGAAACGCCTGCCGCGGGACGGGCGCATCTCGTCCGTGCTGATCGTCCCGTCCCCGTCCATATCGATCGTGGCGAGCGCGCGGGACGCGCCTTCGATTTCCGTCGCTTCGATGACACCGCTTTCGTCCCGGTCGAGCGCGGCGATGATGGGTAACCGGCGCATGAAGCGTCTCGAATCTCCGCCGGGTCCCGGGCGACCCATGCCGCCGCCACCGGGCCCGCGGCCCTGCTCAGCACCGTCTCCGCCGAGGGTCCCGTCGGCGATCCCTTTCGCGAGCTCCGCCTGTGACAGCGAGCGGGTGTTGTCGGTATCGAGTTGCACTGCAGCCCTGTGCAGCCTGACCGGAAGCTCGTTCGAATCGAGCTCGCCGTCACCGTTGTCATCGAAGCGCATGAGACGACCTGCGATTGCGTCCGGGTCCCTGTTGAGTTGCCCGCGTTCTCCACGGGGGGGTAACAGTTCGGCAACCTCGAGCGCGCCGCTGCGATCTGCGTCGAGTGACCGGAGGTTTGCTGGTGCGTTGCGAATCTCGTCCGCAGAGATGTCGCCAGAGCCGTCCGCGTCGAGTGCCGTGACGACCGGGAGGGAACGCATCATGCCGCCCCGGCCGCCGGGCGCACCAGCGTCCTGCGCGCCGGCAGCGACCGTCAGCGACGTGAGTATGAGTGCAAGTGCGAGTCTGGGCATGGCGAATCTACTTGGTTCGAGGACTATACGTCGAATTCTGTGCCGATCCGTCGCGGCAGATCGGGGTTGTTCGAACACGGCCGGAATCTGGCTGCACGATGCGCACCCGAGGCGTCCACCCAGGCACCGACGGCGGCGGGTGTCGGGAGCGGTGGTTGTCGACGAGACGGGGCATCTGCTGGGCATGGTGTCCGGACTCGATTGTCTGCGGGCCATGCTGAACGCGGTGTACAACGGCGATGAGTTCGTAGAGGGACGCGTCGAGGACATCATGACGAAGGATGTCGAGACGGCTCACCGTACGATGACATCGTCGACGTTGCGACGTCGATGCTCGACCACAAACACCGCGGACGTCCGGTCGTCGAGGACGGAATCGTGGTTGGTCAGCTGAGCTGCAGGCAGATCCTGAGGGCCATCAAGGAGTTCGGCGGGCATGTCGATCCAACGGATCACTGACCGGACGCGGGGCACAGCCCACAGCATGGCTCAGGGGGCCACGCGCCTCGGTCTGCGAGGCCTGACCCCCAGGGTTTCCGCGGCGCCGGGGTCAGTGCGCGATACGGATTGTGGCGCTTGCGTGCGACTGGTGATCGACGATGCCATTGCCGCGGGCGTCTCGCCTGCGGCGCTCCGGGTATGCCCGTGCCAAGGCCTGGAGGGCGGCATGAGCCTGATCGACAACATCACAGCGCAAACGGTTAGGATGATCAGACGACAGCCGGAGAACTCCAAATGAACAAAGTCGAAGGTCTGCACCACCTCGCGATCTGCACGGCCGATATGAAGGCGCAGATCGAGTTCTTCACCGACAAACTTGGCATGGAGCTGCAGGCGCTCTACTGGATGCACGGCGTTGCAAATACGTGGCATGGCTTCCTGCGGCTCAATGACGAGAGTTCAATTGCCTTCGTCTGCAATCCGAAGATTGCCGATATTCCGCGTACCCTGGGGGAGAGCCATGCCGGCAACCCTGGTGCCAACTGCGCGGGCGGCGCAGTTCAGCACATCGCGCTCAAGGTCAGGAATCACGAAGAACTGCTCGCCATGCGCGATCGGCTGAGAAGCAAAGGCGTGCCGGTGATGGGGCCACTCGACCACGGCATGTGTCAATCGATCTATTTCGCGGGACCGGAGCACCTGTCGCTCGAGCTGAGCTACTCCGACGAGCCGATCAACGCCGAAGCCTGGATCGACCCGGAAGTGGTCGACCTTGCCGGCATCAGTGCCGAGGAGCTCGCCCGATACAAGACTCCGGCCGGTTTCGCGGACGAACGTGGTGGGGTTCCGCAGCCGGAGCTTGGGTCCGCGCCCGGTCCACACATGACCAATTACCCCAGGGGTGCCTACGAGGCGGTGATGGGAATGTCCGATGAGGACACCCTGCACATGGTGACCAACGAGCCGCCCGTCAGGATCGCGTGAGGTCTGCCGGTGTCCGGGGCGCGCCCGCGGGCCGGTGCCCCCTTCAAGTAGAATGCGGCGGCCCAAACGCTTCACGCTCATGAACGCCCAACGCGAATCCAGAAGGATCTTCACGCGCATCATCGCGCAGCTTTTCGGACACTGGGAGTGGCTGGCTTGCGGGTTCGTCTGCCTGTTGCTCACCTCGGGACTCGGCATCCTGGGGCCCGAGTTGATGAAGCGCGCGATCGACAGCGGTATCGCGTACGACTACGCAGCCGGTGAAGCGTCAGGCAGCCGGAGTCTGATCATCTGGCTCGGGGTGCTGATGCTGGTGGTCAGCGTGGCGCGGGGACTCTTTGGCTTCGGCCGCCAGTACCTGTCTGAAATGGTCTCACAGCTGCTCGCGTTCGAGCTGCGGATGGCCATGTACGACCGCATTCAGCGCCTCAGCTTCGAATACCACGATCACGCGCAGACCGGTCAGTTGATGTCCCGCGCGACCCAGGACATCGAAGGCATCCGGTTCTTCGTCATCATGCTGGCGATGGCGGGGTTCATCGTCGTCTGGTACGCCGGAATCTGGGCGATCCTCTTCTCGCTCGACTGGCGACTCGCGCTCCTCTCGCTTGCCTGCATGCCGTTCGTCCTGCATCGGGCCTGGCATCTCGGTAAGCGCCTCGAGCCCGTCTGGAACGAGGTGCAGGAGTCCCTCGCCCAGATGGGCACCGTGCTGCAGGAAAACCTCACCGGCGTGAAGGTGGTGCGGGCATTCGGTCGGGAGGTCTTTGAGATCGGCAAGTATGCAGAGCGCAGCCAACAGCTCTTTGACGCGGGCGTGTTCGCGGGACGTGTGCAGGCGTTCAACACGCCGCTCATGACATTCATGTTCAGTCTCGCGACGGCGATCGTGATGCTGTTCGGGGGCATCGCGGTCGTGGGGGGCGACATGACCGTCGGCGAACTGACGCAGTTCTCGTCCTATCTTGCGATGCTCGTCTGGCCGGTCGCGATGCTCGGTAACGTCGTGACGATGCTGTCGCGTGGACTTGCGAGCGGTGCGCGCATCTTCGAGGTGATCGACGCGCAGTCGAAGGTGCAGGAGGCAGAGGACGCTTGCGAACTCGGCAGGGCCGAGGGGCACGTCCAGTTCGAGGACGTTGCCTTCAGCTACGCGTCTGCGGACTCACTCCACGAAGGCGCTCCGCACCTGGGTCCGCTCAGCTTCGAGTGTGCGGCGGGGCAGACTGTCGCGCTCGTTGGGGCAACGGGCAGCGGCAAGAGTACCCTCGTCAACCTGTTGCCAAGGTTCTATGAGGTCGATCAGGGCCGAGTCACCCTTGACGGCAAGGATGTTCGTGATGTCTCTCTGGCGTCGCTTCGCCGCAACGTCGGGATCGTTCAGCAGGAGGTGTTCCTCTTCTCGGCGTCCATCCGCGAGAACATCGCATATGGTGCGTCAGACGCGTCGTTCGCGGACATCGTGGCGGCGGCGAGGGCCGCGCATCTGCACGACTTCATCGAGAGCCTGCCGGGAGGCTACGAGACCGAAGTTGGGGAACGTGGTGTCACGTTGTCAGGTGGACAGAAGCAGCGCCTCGCGATCGCGCGCACTCTGCTCGTCGATCCGAGTGTCCTGATCCTCGACGATTCGACTTCGAGCGTGGACGCGGAAACGGAGTACCAGATTCAGCAGGCGCTGAAGGCGCTCGTGAAGGATCGAACGACGTTTGTCGTGGCGCACCGACTGCGGACGGTGATGGACGCGGACCTCATCCTTGTGCTCGGGAACGGCCGGATCGTCGAGCGTGGCTCGCACGAAGAGTTGATGGCGCGGGGTGAGGTGTATCCGGATCTCGTTGGTCATCAGATCGTGGATGAACCGGCTGCATCGTCCGCGGTCGCCTCCCCTGATTCAACGTCGGACGGAGGGACCTCGGACAACACTGGTGTTGCGGGTCTCGCGCAGGAAGGGGATCTGGTGGATGAGGTGGCAGCTGACCGTATCTACGATCACTCGGTGGTCTATCGGTTGCTCGCCCGCCTTCTGCGCTACAAGGTGCTGCTCGTCACCACCGTCGTGTCGATGCTGCTGACGACGGCCACGACGCTCGCACCGCCCTGGCTCATCGGCTACGCGATCGATCATCCCATCGGCAACGGCAGGGTGCTGGGACTCGACGTTGCGGAACCGTCGTTGCTGCTCGTCTTCCTTGCCTTCGTCGTTGTCGGGCTCATCGGGTGGGCAAGCCAGTACGTCAACATGCTCGCGATGGCGTATCTGGGCAACACCGTGATCTACGATCTGCGGACCGAGATGTTCGCGCACCTTCAGACGCTCTCCATGGCCTTCTACGACCGCCACCAGGTTGGTCGGCTGATGTCACGCGTACAAAATGACGTCGGTGCCGTGCAGGAAGTGCTTGCGGGGATCGCGGCGATGCTGGTTGGTGATCTGGTCGCGATGGCCGCAGTCATCCTGATTCTTTTCGCGATGAACGTTGAGCTTGCACTGCTGACGCTGTCGATCGTGCCGGTGCTCATCGGAACGCTGTACGTGTGGCAACGCCACGGTCGCCGCATTTTCAGTCGGGTGCCGCAGGCGATTTCGGTCGTCAACGCGAGCCTGCAGGAGAACATCTCCGGCGCGAAGGCCGTGCAGACCCTGTCTCGCGAAGAGCAGAACCTTGCGGAGTTCGAAACGGTCAACCGGGCCAACCTCGAAGCGAATCTCGGCGCGGCGCGTTATTCCGCGGGGATGGAACCGATCGTGGCGGTTCTGACGGGGGTCGCGTCGGCGCTGGTGATCATCTTTGGCGGCTTTCAGGTGCTGGACGGCGCCCTGCTGCCCGGCGCGCTCATCGCGTTCAGCATCTACGTCGGTCGGTTCTTCGACCCGATCTACCGGATGGCCTGGATGTACACGGTGCTGCAGCGGGCGATGGCAGGAGGGCAGCGCGTCTTTGAACTGCTGGATGTGGAACCGGACCTTGCTGACCGTGAAAACGCGGTCGGGATGCCGACGATTCGTGGTTCGGTTCAGTTCGATCATGTCCGGTACTCGTATGTCGAAGGTACGGAGGTCCTCCGGGACATCGACCTGTCGATCGCGGCAGGCGAGACAATTGCGTTGGTCGGAGCGACGGGCGCGGGGAAGAGTACGCTCGCAAATCTCGTCAACCGCTTCTACGACGTCTCCGGGGGCAGCCTGCGAATCGACGGCGTCGACGTCCGCGACGTGACACAGGCCTCGCTGCGCCCGCAGATCGGCGTCGTTTTGCAGACGCCGTTCCTGTTCTCGGGAACGGTGCGGGACAACATTCTCTATGGCAGGGAAGGGGCTGGCGAGGAGGACATGCTGGTTGCGACTCGCGCGATCGGCGCGGACGCGATCATTCGCAGGCTGGAGGCGGGTTACGACACGCACGTCGAGGAAAACGGTGGGAACCTGAGTCTGGGAGAGCGTCAGCTGATCAGCTTTGCCAGAACCCTGCTGGCCAACCCCCGTATCCTGATCCTCGACGAGGCGACTGCCTCCATTGACACCCAGACCGAAGCAACGCTGCAGGAAGCGTTGCGCCAGCTGCTCGAAGGCCGGACTGCCATCGTCATTGCCCATCGACTCTCGACGATCCAGGATGCCGACCGTGTCATCGTGATGGAGCGGGGCAGGATCACCGAGTCGGGCAGCCACGAAGAGCTTCTCGAACTGGGCGGTGCGTATCACACTCTGCATCGACTGAGCATGGCGTGACACCCTCCTTCGAGGACCCACCCAGGGTGGACACGAACGACCGCGATCCTGATCATGCGGTCGCTCGAACGGTGCGCAGAGCGGGCTGGGGACATCGCCCCGATCGTCTACGGGCGCTGGCTCGACGACGATCCTGCCGCGGCTGAACTGATGCGACTGACCGACGAATACATGCGCGGCCGGATGCTGGAGCAGGTGATCGAGTCGCTGCTTGATCCGGCAACGACGGATCCCGGGGGCTACATCGGCTGGGAGTACGACAATCACCGTGCCTACGGCGCTACCGCCGTGATGTATCGCACGTTCCTGAAGGCGTTCGTCGGTGTTGTTCGGGAGGCATCGGGCAACGACTGGAATGGCGCTGAGGCCGCTGCCTGGTCGAGCCGGGTGGCGGCGGTGCTCGCGGCGGTTGACCGTCGGGACGCGGTCTGAGTGACTTCGCGCACGGGGGACTGGCCATACGCGGGCCACGATGGCGGCGTCAGGAGAGGCAACCATGAGTACGAACGAATCCGCGAGCCTCGACGGGAGCCGGCATGCCGCAGCCAGACTGGTCATCCGCCCACCCGGGTCATCGGACACGGATGATCTCCCGGGGATGACAGTGTGCGCGCGGTCGTCGCACAGATAAGCGCCGACCGTGAGCCACGGCTGGCCCCGTTGCGTTCGCTCGGTTGCGCTGAAATCCCGGCCGGATGCAAGTTGCCGCGCCGTGTTGAACGACGGGGCTTTCGCGCTACCTCGTGACGGATTGCCAGTACCAGCGCAGCAGCCACCCACAGGCATAGAGGGTTGCGATGGGGATCAGCAGCGTCTGGAGCAGAAACACGACGATCAGGTTGATCAGCTCTTCGATACTCGCTTCGGCCTTCTCATGGAGGCGTTCCAGCTGATTCTCGACATCGAGTGCATCGCGCGAGGTATCGAGCAGACGAGAAATTCCGTCGGCGGTACGGTCCAGGAAGCCGCTCTCGGGTTCCGGGGGCAGAGGCGTCGACTCCGCGTTGATCGCCCTGATGGACCCGGACGTCGCCGTGAGGTTCGCAACTGCACGGTCCTGGATGCCCTGCAGAAACTGTGCGTCGATCCACCATGTACACAGAAGCACGGTAGCGAGCAGAAACCGCACGAACAGGGCAAGACCCAGAATCCGGTTGAGCGACCGGTCAAGCTCCGGGTCCGAAGTTTTCGACGCCCACCGAAACCCCAGGTACCCGACGACGACGATCGTGATCACACCAGACAGCATCGGGCTTGCCATGATTTTGCCAAGCGTGAGCTGCAACCCCAGCGAAACGCTGGCAAGCAGTGCGAGCGCCGAGAACTGTTCAAGCAGGTCGTTGAGCGAGTCGAGGATCTCACCCGGGGTCAGGGTCACCCCGACGCCTACCGGCTGAATCGCGAGCTCGGTTCCCTGTGCGACCGAGATCACGCCGTTGAAGGTGCGCGCCAGCGCGAACACCGCCAGGGCCTGTTTCAGGTTCTCTGCGGTGACCGCGTCCGCGCGTTCGTCGATCCAGTTGCTCCAGGACAACGCAACGAGCCCGAGCAGCGCGACAGTGATCGCGCTGTTTCGGAGTCGACTGTCCACTTCCACGCAACCCGGCAGCGTCGCTGACCGCTCAGTCGAAGTAACCGCTTGGCGAGTCTTTGCGCCCGGTGAAGTCCGGCCCTTCGTCCCGCCAGCCGTTGTAGATCTTCTCGCCCATGAGGCGCGCAAACCGTGGTTCATCCTTGTAACGTTCGAAGACCTCGGGATAGCGGTTGTCGCCACGCCGCTCCTGGGTCGCGAGGTGCGGTCGGCAGAAGTAGGCCGCGAGATTGATTCGCGTACCCGGTATGTCCCTTCGCCAGCCGCCGTGCCAGGAGTTGCCGTGCCAGATGACCGCGTCGCCCGGTTCGAGGGCAGGCGTGACAGCGCCCCGTGGCATGGTCCATTCGAGTTGGTCGATCTCTTCGGGTTCGAGGCCTTTTGTCATTACCTCGGGAAACGTCTCGTGGCCGACCATCCAGTTCTCATGCGCGGTGGGTTGGCGTTGCTTCAAATGGCTGCCCGGGAACAGCACGAGCCCACCGGCCTCGGGGCTGTATGAGGTCAGCGCATAGTTGCAGTTGGCGACGAGCGACGTCTCCGACATGCCCACGTGCACGCCGTCCGCATGGACTGGCAGCGGGAAGCCGCCCGGTCCGCGGAAGTGGCTGCCCATCGACGAGAGGACGCAACTCTCGCCAAGCAGGTACGTCACGAGCGCGAGGGTCCGCGCCTCGAGGAGAATCTCCGGAAAGACCGGGTCATCGAAGATCAGGTAATGCTGATACGCCATGCCGTTGAAGTCCTTGGGCCCGGCCGCGGCCGGGTCGACGGGGGCGCCCTTCCTGCGTTCGACACGGCGCAGGATCGCCGCCCTGGCACGCTCGACATGGTCTTCGGAGAGTGCGCCTTTGACGATTGTGAAACCCTGCGTCTCGAGTTCGAGCAGGTTGCTGTCGAGTCCGAGTTCGTGAATGTGCCCCAGGACACGTTCACGTGCTTCGTCGTCTTTGCCCAGCATGCGTGCGGCGACGGGAGAAACCGGCTTCTTTCTGGCTTCAGACATGTGTGACTCCCAGTTGTTGGTTCATGTTGGTCGTTTATCGAATCAGCGATGTACCGGCAAGTTTCCAGCCCTGGTCCGTGCGACCCAGCAGGAAGAGGCCCTTGCCGACCGACGGTCCGTTGAGCATTGCAGAAACGACGACACCCCGGGACCCTGCCTGCACGGCCTTGATCTCGCTTGCAGTCCACTCGACCGCTTCGCCTCCTGAGTGTGCCGCGACGAACTCACCGGCGTCGGCCAGTTGCCGCACCGCCCCGACCTCGACCACCGTCATCGGGTAAATGCAACGTTCTGCTGCACGTTCCGGGACGGCAGTGAGTTCCGCGTAGAGTCGCGCCAGCTCGGCACATGCTTCGGAGCCGGCAGCGTCATCGTCCGTCCCCGGCCACGAATCCGTTCCGAATCGTGCCTGGATACCCCAGGAATCAGCGGGTTTGGTCAGGATGTAGGTCACCCGGTTCTCGAGAATGGGTTCGTCGTCCTTGTTGAACCGGGTCCAGCCGCCGAGCAGGTGTACTTTGTTCGGCGACTCGTGCAGGCGAACGGGGGGAATGCCCTCTGACCGCACCCAGCCCGTTGCTTCCCGGCCGGACCAGTCGGCGGCGGCCGCGTAGTCCTGCCGGGTGGGGTAGAGCGCTGCGCGCCCGCGTGCGGAAACGCGTACGTGGGGATAGCTCATCACGTTCGCCCAGCCCATTGGTTCCTTGGCACTGTCAGCCCGGAAGAATTCGAAGTAGGCGTCNTCGGGCTCGGNAAATGTTGGTATGTCAGCCATGTTGATTCTCCGGGATCAGGCCCAATCGGCCTTGCACACCATGAGCGAGTATCCGTTCGGGTCGCGCGTGGTGAACTCGTGCATGTGGGCAATCTCGTTGAAGGCGAGCGGCGAGAGAATCTCGACCTTCATCTCGTTCGCCTTTGCAAATGCGGCTTCGGCACTGTCGACGTACACGACNACGACCACGCCGTGCCCCCGCGGATCGCTGACGTCGACGCTGTGGTCGTGGTGGTCATCGTCGATCTTGTGCAACTGCAGGATCGAGCCTTTGTCGCCGANCAGCATCTCGAACTCATCGCCACCGTGGCCCGATTTTGCGCCAAGGAAGTCCTGATACCACTTTGAGGTCGCGATGACGTCCTCGACGAACAGCATGGGTACGGTGTACACGGGCGTGTCTTCCTGTTGCGCTCAGATGAGCGCCTCGTAGGTTAGTTTCTCGAAACGCGCGGCGAGGTCGGCGTCCGGATTGAACTGGTATCCGAACACGTGGGTAAAGAAGAGTCCAAACAGGTCCTCTGCCGGGTCGACGAAGAAGAACGTGCCTGCCGCGCCGCCCCAGCCAAAGGTGCCGGGCGTGCCCGGCGTGTAGGTGCCGCCAAGTCCCTTGCGCACGCTGTAGCCGAAGCCGAAGCCGAGATTGGGCTCGCCAGTCAGGTCGATGTCACGATCGCCGATGTGGTTCGACGTCATGAGTTCGACCGTCTTGCGGCCGAGCACCCGCGTGCCGTCAAGTTCACCGCCGTTCAGGAGCATCCGCGCGAACCGCGTGTAGTCGGGCGGCGTACAGAGGATGCCGCCGAACAGACCGTTGCCGGACATGAGTTCGCGGTTCGCCTTTCCGGTCTTCTCGCTCGTTTCCGGGCGGTCCC
Source organism: Gammaproteobacteria bacterium (assembly GCA_002728675.1). Lineage (GTDB taxonomy): Bacteria > Pseudomonadota > Gammaproteobacteria > Pseudomonadales > Azotimanducaceae. The sequence continues at coordinate 3,640 of PBVL01000114.1, read as the reverse complement.
GGGGCTCGATTTCAAGGCCTTCGTTCCAGGCGTGATCGGTCACAAGGCGGCCCTCGGCGCCCTCGGGGCAATAGAAGCTGGCGCCGGTCATCCGCAGCGGGCCGAATACCCGTTCCCGGAACAGACTGTCGAGATTCTGCCCGGTGAGTCGCATGAGAAAGAGCGACAGCACATCNAAGTCCGACCCGTAGTTCCAGACCTCGCCCGGATGTGCGTGCAGAGGGGTCTGCGCCAGCGCAACGACGTGATCTTCGTACGAGCCTTCCGGATCGTTGAAGCGCGTTGTATCGGTGGGCGAAAAGCCGGTGCCCTCCCATGCGGGCCCGAGCGTTGGCCAGAACGCGGCGGGAGTGCGCATGAAGCTCGGGAGGCCGGACGTCATGGTCATGAGATCAAAGAGCGTGATTTCCCTGCGGGCGCTCTCGACGCTGCCCGTGCCAAGTCCTCCCCGCACCCGTTCGTGAGATGCGAGCGGCCGGTTGACCTTCGGCTCCGCAAATTCCGGGAGCCACTTCGAGACGGGATCGTTCAGGAAAAACGCACCTTCTTCGAAGAGTGACATCAACACGACAGCCGTGACGGGTTTCGTCTGCGAGTACATTCGAAAAAGGCTGTCCATCCCAAGGGGCGCGTCACGATTGACGTCGAGTTTGCCGTTGACGTGTGTGTGAACGATGTCGCTGCCCCGTCCGATCACCGTGACGGTGCCCGGGACACTGCGGTCTTCGACGGCGGCGTCCATCGTCTTGTTGATTCGTGCGAGCCGGTCCGGGTCGAAGCCCGCGTCGGTCGCGGAGCTGGCAGGTAGGCCGGCGAAGTCGCTCATCTCGGTGCTGGTCCGTCTGGTTGGCGTGCCGCCAAGCCTACGCCATCCCTCCTGCCTTTGTGCGAATGCCCTGCCAGTCCGGGTGCGCCTCCAGCAGGCCCAGCGCCTCGACGAGCAGCGACTTGCCGGGCTCGGTATGCGTCCAGGTGGACGCGCCTGACGGATGGGGGAGGGCGAGGACGTCGAATGTCCGCCCGTCCGCGTCGCGCTCGAGCAGTCGGCCCACTGCTTGTGCGAGTGGCATCCGGCCGAGGATTGATTCGATCGCAAGCCTGCCCACCGGTATCACAAGGCGTGGCCGTACGATGCTGAATTCGGCGTCGAGCCAGCGCCGACAGTTCGCGATCTCGGTTTTGTCGGGGACGCGGTCGCCACCCCTGGGCTTCTTCCCCGGGAAACAGCGACAGACGGCGGTCATGTAGACGCTCCGTCGAAACGCTCGTTCAGGGACACCAACCGAGTCGAACCAATTGAAGAGGCGTCTCCCCGCCGTCCAGGCAAACGGTCGCAGGGTCTGCTGCTCGTGCACGCCCGGTGCCTGGCCAACCATCATGACGGCGGATCGCACGGGGAGTCCGTACACGGGCGGCGCAACCATCTGCGGGCACGCGCGGCACTGTCCCAGTTGGTCCTGGAGTGCCATGAGTTCCGGGTCGCTGGGGAGTTCGCGGTCGGCCATCGACGCAACATAGCGCGACATGACCCGGTTGGCGACATTGGCGACCGATTGGTGGGCGTCACCAGTCGCTGCCCCGTGCCTTCAACAAAATCAATGCCTTGGGCTGGCTGGCGTGATAGTTGCTGCGATGTGCGTTGACGACGACACAACGCATTTGCATGAGCGTTCTGTACACACCCGCGGCCGCGCTGCTGGCGGCCCTGACCCTGGTGCCCATCCAAGCGACCGCGCACTGGTTCGATGGATTCAGCTGCAGTCTCGATTTCAGCAGAGCGGTCGCCGTGACGCCGGAACTCGTGCGGATTCACAGCAACGGGAGCGAACTGATCGTGACCGCGTCGAACAGTCTGCTGGTCGACGGTCGTGTGATTGATCTCAATGACGCCCAGCGTGATCGGGTGGCGGAATACGTCGGGGAGATTCGGACCACCATGCCGGACGTCGTCGAGGTGGCCCTCGAAGGTGTGGAGATCGGGCTGACCGCGGCGGCCGAAGTGGCGGGCGCCGTGTTCGGCTCCAGGCCGCCCGCGGACCTCTACGTGCTGATGGACGAAGTACGGGAACGGGTTGGTCAGCGGATGCACTACCGCGACGGCAGCATCTACCTGAATGGAGACGGGATCGACGCCCTGGACGAAACTATGGCGGACCTCGAACCGCGTATCGGCGAGATCATGAGCAGGTTCGTCGGCAGCGCCCTGAGCGCCGCGGGCCGGGCGTTCAGCGATGGCGAGGGTTCCTTCGTCGAGCGGATGGAGGCGTTTGGTGCGCGCATCGAACGATTCCAGCGTGACATGGACATGCTGGTTGGTGAACGCGCAGCAGGTCTGGAGGCGAGGGCAGAGGAACTCTGTGACCACGCCCGGGCGCTGTCCTCTGCCGAAGACGCGCTTCAGCAGTCAGTACCGGAGGTGCGCGACATCGATCTGACCAGAATGTCCGGCGGCTGCCTGTAAAGCCGGTCGTCGGGAAGCTGTGACCGGCTGTTCACGTGGGGCACTCCAGGCGCAAACCGCAGTCCAAACTCAAAGAGTCAGTCACACCCATATGCCGAACACGGGGTGCCGGGCCATCGACGGTCGGGATCCTGTCGGCCAAGGAGGTGCTCATGCCGGTGCGGCCCCGACCTCACCTGGACTGCGTGGAGCCCTATCTGCCGGGCGACAGTGCCCGCTGCGGTACGGCGCGGGTGGTCAAGCTCTCATCCAACGAGAGTCCGCTTGGACCATCGCCACGCGCGAAGAAGGCGTTCCGATCCGAGGCCATGGCGTTGGCACGCTACCCGGATGCGGGCGCACAGGCACTGAGGCGCGCGCTCGCGTGGTGTCACGGCATCGATCCGAACTCGATTGTGTTCGGCGCCGGCTCCGAGTCGCTGATCACGCTGATTGCCCGGACGTTTGCCGGTCCTGGCGACGCCATTGCCTTTCCGCGGTTCTCGTTTGCCGCCTACAAGATTGCCGCACAGGTCGCCGGGGCGTGCCCGGTGCCGCTGCCCGAACCGGAACCGGCGTCGGATGACAGTCTCGTGCGCATGGCTGACGAGCTGACGGAGGATGTACGTATCCTTTTCGTTGCGAACCCGGGCAATCCAACCGGGCAGTGTTTTGCCGCGGGCGCCATCACGAGGCTGAGAAACGCACTTGATCCGAACGTCCTCCTTGTGCTCGACGGAGCCTATGCGGAACACGCCAACCATTCCGTTGCCGGCTACCGGCCGGGACACGAACTCGTTGACGCGACGACGGGGAACACGGTCGTCCTGCGCACGTTCTCCAAAGCCTACGGTCTCGCGGGCGCACGGATTGGCTGGGCACACTGCCCGCCCGTCGTAGCAGGGGCGCTCGATCGTGTGCGTGATATCTTCCCGGTATGCCGCGCGAGTCTGGCCGCTGCGCACGCGGGCCTTCTCGATACCGCACACCTCTCGCGCGCGGTCGAGCACAATGCCCGTTGGCAGCCCTGGCTGCGACGGGCCCTGGAAGATGCGGGACTCGGTACCACCGGCAACGGGGTGAACTTCGTTCTGGTGGACTTTGGCAGCCCGGCCCGTGCCCGCGCTGCCGAGCAACACCTGCGCCGTCAGGGTTACATCCCGAGAACGCTGGTGGAGTACGGCCTGGCTGACTGCCTGC
>PBVL01000113.1 GCA_002728675.1 Gammaproteobacteria bacterium | reverse complement strand
TGAGCAGTATCAGTCCGCTCTGCCAGACCGGGCATCCTCAAACAAAACACGTGAAGCCAATGCCAAGAAAACTAACTAAAACACTGTTTTTATTATCTTTTATTGTTTTCTGCAAGACTGCCCAGGCCGGGATTCACAACGGGTGCAATGGCGGAGAGCGGGAAGTCCGAGCCCAGACCGCTCTGGGAGACGCTCAAGGGCACGCGTCGCAGGCCCCTCTTTGATCGAACGAGTACGGACGCCCCGCCGCCAACAGCCGGATTGCAGGAAGGGCGCCCTTGATGGGCGCCTGACTGAGCGGGTCCCGCCAGGCGCGACGATCAGAAGATCGTATAGATGAACGGCGCGATTGCCGACCCTTGCACGAAGATCAGAAGGCCACCTAGCAGCACCATGACGAGGATGATAGGCGACAGCCAGTATTTCTTTCTGACGCGCATGAAGCGCCACAGATCGACGAGTAGATCTAGCATCTAGAACGGGTACTCCAAGTTAGCCTCGGGATTTTCCTTACTGTCGAGCCGGTAGGAGTCCACGACCGTGTCCAGCTTACGTCGCATCGGATCGTGTCCAAACAGCTTCATGATGACACTGCAGGGGAAGATGAGCAGATAGAACATGACCGCAAGAACGATCGGCGTCGTGATCTTGCCGATCCAGTGTCCGATCGTCATCCAACCGTAGTGAAACGGCTTGAGCGCCATCGGCACGGCCAGCGCTGCGATCGCGAGGACGCCGAATGCGATCCAGGGCCAGAGCGGCCAGCCGAGGTCCCAGGCCCACGGCAACAGCAACCCGAAGAAGACCGCGATGATCGCGCCGAATTCAAACCCGAATCGGCGATAGCCGGCAGCGTCCAGAGTCTCAATAACACCGTGCAAATTCAGTTCTCCCGGCGAGCAACGCCGCACAAAGTAGGGGTGTCCGGACTCAGTCGAGTTCGAACTCTTCCATCCAGGATTCGTCATTGTCCCACGCGGGCTGATCACCCTTGGCGAGTATGTAGTTCTCGATGACGAGGAAGTCCATCTCGGTCCGCATGAAGCAGCGGTAGGCGTCTTCCGGCGTGCACACGATCGGCTCACCACGCACGTTGAACGACGTGTTCACGACGACCCCGCAACCCGTTTCCGCTTCGAACGCCTTGATCAGGTGGTAGTAACGAGAGTTGGTGTCCTCGTGCACCGTTTGGATGCGCGCCGAGTAGTCCACGTGCGTGACAGCCGGCAGCTCCGAGCGTGGCACGTTCAGCTTGTCGATCCCGAACAGGTTCTCGTAACCCTCGGGCATAGGCAGCCGCAACTGGTCTTCGATGGGCGCCACGATCAGCATGTAAGGACTCGTGTGGTCCATACCGAAGTACTCCTTGACACGTTCACCAAGAACTGAAGGCGCAAATGGCCGGAACGACTCACGGTACTTGATCTTCAGGTTCATCACGCTCTGCATCTTCTGCGAGCGAGCATCGCCAATGATCGACCGTCCACCGAGCGCGCGTGGACCGAATTCCATGCGACCCTGGAACCAGCCAACCACGTTTTCGTCGGCGAGGATCCTGGCAAGCTTCGGATAGAGCTCAGCATCGTCCAGCCGCGTGAAACTAGCATTGAGATCGTTGAGCGATGACTCGATGGCATTGTCTGCAAACCGTGGCCCGAGGTAGGAGCCCCGCATCGCATCGCGTGTCTCGCCGATGGTCCGTTCAGCCTCGTCCTCCCGATACCAGGCAATCTGCGCCGCGCCGAGGGCGCCGCCAGCGTCACCGGCCGCAGGTTGAATCCAGACGTCCTTGAAGGGGCCTTCCCGCAGCAGGCGACCGTTCGCGACGCAGTTGAGCGCAACCCCTCCGGCCATACAGAGGTAGTCGACGCCGGTTTCTTCCTGCAGCGTGCGCGCGAGACGCAGCACCACTTCCTCGGTGACGACCTGAATCGAAGCGGCGATGTCCATCTCGCGCTGAGAGAGTTCGGATTCCGGAGCCCGCGCGGGGCCTCCGAACAGCTTCGCGAACTTGTCGTTGGTCATCGTCAGGCCCGTGCAGTAGTTGAAGTACTGCATGTCCAGGCGGAACGACCCGTCGGGCTTGAGGTCGATGAGATGATCCATGATCAGATCGACGTACTTCGGCTCGCCGTAGGGCGCGAGGCCCATCAGCTTGTACTCGCCGGAGTTGACCTTGAACCCCGTGAAGTATGTAAACGCGGAGTACAGCAGGCCCAGGGAATGTGGGAAATCGATCTGCCAGAGGGCCTCGAGTTCCTTGCCGTCGCCGAGCCATGCCGATGTCGTGGCCCACTCGCCCACGCCGTCGAGGCACAGAACAACCGCTTTGGGGAACGGGCTCGCGTAGAACGCAGACGCCGCGTGCGACTTGTGATGCTCCGCGAACAGCAGTTCGGGAACCTCCTTCTTTTTCATCCCGCCGAGGTCTGCCAGTTCGTCCTTCAGCGTGTTCTTCAGGAACAGTTTTTCCTTAAGCCAGACCGGCATGGCCATCGCAAACGAACGGAAGCCGTTGGGCGAGTACGCAAGGTACGTCTCGAGCAGTCGCTCGAATTTCACGAGGGGTTTGTCGTAGAAGACGACGCTGTCGAGCTCCTCCATGCTGCAGCCCGCCTCTCTGAGGCAGTACTCGATCGCATTCTTGGGGAACGCCGAATCGTGCTTCTTGCGAGTGAAGCGTTCTTCCTGCGCGGCGGCAACGATCTCGCCGTCCCGTATGAGGGCTGCGGCGCTGTCGTGGTAGTAGGCCGACAGACCGAGGATGGTTTTGACTCCCATGAATAGGCCCCGTACAAAATCCCGCCAAATCTGCTAGCGGATCGGTTAGTTGTCCAGATGGCCAAAGTGTGCGCAATGCCGCTCTATCTCTAGCTTTGATGGGACTCGGCTTCCTCGTTGCCGCTCTCATGGCCGAGGCGTTCCTGCGGAGTTTTTTCAAGAATAGCATTACCCTTTTCCCTCGGTATCACACCGTCGCCGACTATGTCGAATACCGTTTGTGAACGCACCCCCCGAATTCCGAATTTAGCCACACGAGTATCGACGCACGGTGGAAGTTCCAGACCAACGGCGCCGGATTAAGGATGGAGCGTGTACCCCCTATGACAGACGCCCTGGTGCGCTCCTGGTGCTCTCGTTTGGTGACTCACACATGAACGGCCACGAGGTCCAGCAGGACGAGCGTTTTCAGCAGCCCTCGAGGCACTGCTGAAAAATGACGGGCGCGCCGCGGAAGTCATCAACGCCGGGATTTCGGGCTTTGGCACAGCCGCAGCTCGTCTATCTCTACGGCAACGACTTCGCGGACAGCCTCAAGTCCCGTCTCTTCTCACTCGAAGGCGGCAAGGCTCGTCAGGAAGACCGAACACCTGCCCGGTGTGCGCATCTAGGACATGATTTATGCGTGGGGCATCATTCGCTGGCTGAGCGAGAATTCCTACTTCTACTCGTTCGGCTTCAACATGGCCTACAAGGCGGCGAAGGCTGTCGTCGCGGCAGCCGCGCAGAAGGAGGTAGAGGCGGAATACGGGGTACAGACCACTGAGGTCTTCACCTACGAAGGTGACCTGATGGCTGCACTGTTGACGCGGCTCGGCAACGTTTGCCGGGAGCGGGGCATCCGATTGGTCATCGCGGGTATCCCGCTCGTCTCCACGGAAGCGATCATCTCCTCCATTTCCGGCGACGTGCGCCCCGCATTCGAGCCCGCCGGAACCGTACTCTAGGCCGATGCGCTCTATGCCGACTTCGTCGGCTGGAAAGGTGACATTCATCTCCCTAACGGGCACCGGCACATCGGCCACGCTGCGCACGCATCCGTCGCTCGCGCCGTCACCGGCGTCATAGCGGGGAGCCTTACCCAGGCGCAAGACCAAACCGCACAGTCCCTGGAGGCCGCGCCCCAGCGCGAGACCACGTCCCAAGCAGTTGGTCCCAGACCGCGAGACACGTGCCAAGGTTCGCGTGCGCGTGGTCCCGACTGTGGTGAAGCTGGTGCTGGGCAGGCGAGACGAAAAACCGTTCGAGTGGGCCAAACGACACCCACACATGCGAGTGCCTGAGGTTCGCCGCGGCCATGTTGAACAGAAAGCCGAGTGCGTCGACGCCAAGAATCTGCCAGCCTGAAAGCTTGCCGCCAAACAGCCAGATGAACGCACCACTCACAAGCGCAAAGACGATCGCCCCGCGCACGTAGTACATGGCCGCCTCCACCGGATGAACCCGAAACAGCGTCAGCGGCGTCAGGGTTTCGGCCGAATGATGCAGCCGGTGCAGACGCCACAGCAGCGGGACCCGGTGCATCGCGAAGTGCAGGAAACACCGACTCGCGTCCTCCGCAACGAAGAAGACGAGCGTAAACACACACGCGACCTGCCACCGTGCCCAGTCGGGCGAGGGCGAGTCCCCAAACGTGCCCTGGAGCCATCCTCCAACGCCGATCGCAAGCACCAGGTGGCTGCCGAAGAGCGGGACCAGAAGCAACACCCGAACCACGTGATTGGAGAACAGCATGGCAACGTCAACCCCGGTGTCACGCTGGAGCCAGTAGCGACGATCGAACACCGCCTTGAGCTGGCCGCGCACGTCAAAGCGTCCGGCCCGGAACGCGGTGACCAACGACGCGACAGCGAGGGCGGCCAGCAGGGCCATCCAGTAGATCCTCCGCGTGGGATCGTCGACCCACCCAAGGGGCTGGAGCAGTTCGGCCAGTGCAGTCACCCGTCTCCTACCAGCGCTGTGCTAGAGCGTGACGTACTTCACACGCAGCAAGACGGTGCGCGGCACGTTGGGACGGGCGGCAAACGGCCGGTGCGCAACGATGGCCGCCTCGCCCGTCGCATTGCGAACCAGCAGCTGGACCCTGAGGGAGTCGGTGAACTGCCACCCGACACCCAGATCGAGCGTCGCATGAGCTTCGGTTCTGAGCCCGGGTTCCGGGGTACCGCTCCCCGCGACCTCCCGAGCCCCGTCCAGGACCTTCAATGCCGCCTGCAGGGTCAGCGGGCCGCGTCTGAAGTCCGCTTCGAGGCGCATCTGCTGTTCCGGCAGGTAAGGTAACTCATCGCCTGCCTGAACCAGACCCCACTGCGAGAACCCCGACAGGAAAGTCGTCTGAAACGAAGAGTCCGTGTAGGTGTACACGATGCCCGTCCCGAGCTGACCATCCGCAAATGATGTCTCGGCGCGCGCATTCAGCTCGAGGCCGGCGATCTCGACGCCGCCACCGTTGAACTCAACTCCGGGATCGCAACCCGCGTCGCTGACGCGGCAACGCCCCAACAGGTTGTCGTAGTCACTGAAGAACCCGATCGCTTCGAGGGTCAGAGCGCCGCCGTCATAGCGCGCGCCGTACTCGAAGTTGAGGCTTTCCTCCGGGTCTGCGTCACGGCCCGGTCCCGCGGGCGAGAAGCCCTGATAGACACCCGCCAGGAGGCCAATCGACGGTGTTGCCTGCCAGAACACACCAAGTCCGGGCGCGATGGTCGACTGACTGCTGCTGACAGACGTGCCGTTCAGCAGCGATGTGAGATCGCCATCGATCTCTTCGAAGCGAACGCCGGCAAGCACGGTCAGATCGCCCCACTGGATCTCGTCCGTCAGATGCAGTGCATTTGCCGTCGTTTCGGCGTAGTTCACAACCTTCGGCAATCGGATCGCACCGTCGGCCACCAGTCTCCCGGATCGCATCAGATAGCCGCGTTGCTGGTGATACCTCGAAACGTCATCGAAGTGATGGCGGACGCCAAGGCTGAGCGAATGCTCCGCCCCGCCAAGGGCGAACCGCCAGTTCGCCTCGAACTCAACGCCGCGCGACAGAAACCATCGATCATTTGCGGTCACATCGACGAGCGGCGCGGCGGCACCGTCTGAATCAAGTTGCCCCGTCAGCACGCGATAGGCGTTGCTGAACAGGTCCGGACGCCTCAGAGCTGCTCTGGCGTCCGGGCCGTCGATCAGCCCATCGAACTTGTTCCAGAGCCTCTCGTATCTGTTCCGGTAGAGCTTGGCATTGAGGCGCAGGCCCTCGTGCACCTGGACACCGTAGTTCAGGTGGACCTGTTCATGGTCGCTTTCGAAGTAATCGAGTGCCGAGGCCGGGTAGCGCCGTGTGGGGTCCGCGTTGAAGTCGGCATCCGTCAGCCCAAGATAGGTTTCATCCGAGGCCTCGGTGGCCCGACCGAGTTTCAGCGTCACGGTCTGCGCGCGCTCAGTTGCAGGTAGCCAGGTCAGCTTCAGATTGAAGTCATCCCGCGCGAATCCCGTGTCACCACCCGAGTCCAGCGACTTGAACCCGTCGCTCCCGAAAAAGAGCCCGTCGAAGAGCAAACCAACGCTGCCGAGGTTCTTGGTCTCCAGCGTGTTTCCGAACATCGCCTGCAATTTTCGGAAACCGTCCGTTCCGAGTGTAGCGTCCAGTTCTGCTGCAGCCACTGTCGGCACAGGTCGGGTGACAAAGTTGATGGAACCGCCCACCGTATGCGGGCCGGTGCTGATCGCGGCCGGACCCTTCAGAATCTCGACACGGTGCATGCGTGCGGTGTTCGTCAGGTAGTAGGCCGCCGGCGCAGAATAGGGCGCAGGGCCGATCAGGACGCCGTCCTCCATCAGCGTTATCTTTTGGCTGCGTTCAGCAGAAGCGCCGCGAATACCGATGTTCGGCCGCAGTCCAAACCCCTCCTCCTCTCGCACGTAGATGCCGGGCACAGACAACAGCACCTGGCCCAGGTCCACGTAGTCATTCGCGTCGAGCGCCTCTTCATCGATGACCATTCCCGAACCAGGCAGGCGCAACACGTCCTCGCGGGCGCCCAATACGGTGATCTCTTCGAGTGAAACGTCGGCTGCTACCACCTCGCTGCCACCAAGCAGCACCAGACCAGCACAGAGGACCCCGGGAACCAATCTAGTCATTGTCTGATTGTACTCTCCCGGGAATGGCGACCTCGACGATCGTGACGAAGTCAATCTTCAGGTCGTCCGTAATGCGTTTCAGGAGCCCTGCCACGACGCACGCATCAACCTCGGCCGTTGAATCCGGGTTGGCGGCGGCATTCGCGCATGCCGCCTCTGCTGCCTGCGAGTCGATAGCCGCCACCTGGGCCGACAGGGACTGGGCGTTGGCGTCGATGGCCGCGATTACCGCAGCCGCATTCACCTGAAAGCGCGTCGCGACGTCCGGGAATCCGCGATCGATGATCAGGTCATCGAAGCCCGCCCCTGCGCCGCCATTGAAGAGTGTCAAAAAGGTCTCGGTGTTTTTCCGGAGATGCGAAAGCGAGGTTTCACTGAAGGGCGATTCAATGGACTCGGGACAGGTTTGCTGGGAACAGGCGGCTATGAGCCCCAGCGGCACCGAAAGCTTCTTGTCCTTGCCATCCTCGATGAAGAACAACGCGTCGGTAACCATCTGCAACGTGTTGCCCGCATCACCAGCGGCGATGAACGTGGCACGATAGCCGTCGTTTTCCCAGCGCTCGAGGACCGTCTGCGCGGCACCCGCCACGTCATCCGCAATGTCAAGCGCAAGCCCACATCGCGCTCCGCGCCGCTCGGCCTCTGTCAAAGCGTTCCAGCCTTGGGTCGTAGGGACCTGCGGTGCACAGCTGTGCTGGAGATCTTCATTGAAGATCAAATATTCAATAGCACCCATCCCTCTTTGATTAATTGAGCGCGACGTGACCTCGAAGCCGTCACCGCCCGCGAGGACTGCCGCCTGATCAATGCCACAACGCGAAATCGTGTCATTCGCGTACGAGTGAATGCGGTTGCGCAATGCCTCTCCGTTGTCTAGCACCGGGCCGAGCGCGTGGGACTCGATCGCCTGAACGTCAGCCATGGCTTCGCGCCATGCATCCCGNGCAGCATCGAGGGTGTTCACCTCATCTGCCCCTCCGATCGCGCCACAGTATGCTGCGAGAGGGCCCGCGTCGTCGGCCAAGGCCGCGGTGCTCACCACCGCGGCCGCATAATTGGGAATCAGCACCTCGTCGGCGAGGTTGACCAACATCGCGGGCACGTCAAACTCAGGGTCCGGCATCGGCTGCTGGTTGCTGGGATTGTTCACGGGCACGGCCACCGCGCTGTCCCGAGACTCGTCCACACAGGAAGCAATAACTGTGCCACAAAAGAGCAGCAGCCCGAGCGTCTTCGCCCGGGCCGCCGTTGTTAGATCAGGAATGCTGATCACGTTCATCACCAGTTCTCGACGTTCTCAGCGTCAAATTCGTAGGCTGTCTGTAGAGTACCCCGAGCCGCGATGAGATCGGCTACGTACGCATCAATCGCTTCCTGCGCGGTACCCGTGGGCGGCACCCCTGCCTGCGAGCCGTCCGCGAGGACCGGCGCATCGCCCATGAGGTCAAGCACGGTGCTCAAGTCTGCGACGTCGATTCCCTCGACGCTGCCGTCGCGAAAGGGTGAGAACGGGCTGAACTGGAGGCCGAGCGCAAACCCCTTCATCTCGCCCCAGTGTTTCGCCATGTCGAGAAAGTTGTCGAGATCGGCGAAGTTCGGCGCTTGATAGTCCCCCATGTCAGCTATGGTGTCATTGATGTAGTGGACGACAGTCGCGGCAACGCACCGCTCCCAAGTCTTTGCGGCGATTTCGATCTGCGCCATCAGCGCCGTATGGGCCTCCTCCGTCAACTCTCCGTCATGGGCGGCGTTGCTAAGAATCTGGCGCCCGGCGAGGAAGGCGTCCATCGCCTCTTTCGAGTAGTCCGTTGGGTTGGCGTTGCCGGCCGTGCCCCGGTCGCGCTTTGCACAGTTCTGAGCGTTGCCGAACACGAACTCGCTGCGCAAGTCGATGTCTCCGTCGCCGTTGGTGTCGTGATAGCCATTGCTCCAGCCGTCACGACCGCCCTTCCCCGCGGCCTCATCATCCGTGTACGAGTTGTGATCACGAGCGGCGCCGAAGTACCCGAAGGCTTCGTCGAAGTCGTGTTCGCCCGCCGTGTAGTTTTTGGTCCCTTCCTGGTCGAGCGCGGCAGCGAAGTCGGTTTGAAAGTAATCATTCGTACCCTGGGACAGCGTGACCGCGCCCAGCAGGAACTTCTGCAGCAACTGCCGGTAATCACGCCCCCAAGCGTCAACCGTCACCGTGTTGATGCTAACGCCGGGGTCGGTGGGCGTCGCGATGGTGGGCGTCGTGCCGTCCGATGCCTCTGCGGCGAGTCGGTCGATATACCAGTCAGCCAACTCGATCGGCAACGGATCCGCATCCATACCCTCGTCCCACCCAATGAACTCTCCGATCAGTCGACCGGTCTCGCCTCCTCCTTCGCCGTTGCCGCCGGCAATCTTCCCGTCCAGATTCTTACCGGTACTGACATCACCGTAGTTCGGTCCGGGAATCACGTTTTCGTTGCCTTTAACGGTGAAGCCGTGCGGCGTTACATCGACGCCGTCGCCCTCAACATAGAACTGCAGTTCACTCGTGATCAACGCGGCCTCGCCAGGCCGCTCTGTGAGCGCCACCATCGCATCGGTCAGTCCGGCAATGAGCATGTGCCGGGCAGTCTGTCCAGTATAGCTGACAGCGCTGGCCCCGGGGACGAATACACCTTCATAGGCATAGACCTCGGGCAACGCGTCACACGCATCACCCGCACCGTCGACGTCACCGTCTGCCTGATCAGCGTTCGAGTCGGCCGGACAATTGTCCGCGTTGTCCCCGACGCCGTCCGCATCGGCATCCGCAGTCTCCCCCGCGTCGCTAGGCAAAGCGTCAGCATTATCACCCACGCCGTCACCGTCTGTATCGACAGTCTCCTCAGCATCATTGGGAAACGCATCCGCGTTGTCCCCAACGCCATCACCGTCCGAGTCGGCCGTTTCGGCAGGATCGGCCGGGAATGCATCTTGTGAGTCCGGTACGCCATCGCCATCGTTATCAGTAATGGCGGGGATGTCAGGAATGGAGGAGCGGCTGTCAGAGCTGCTATCGCAACCGGCGAGGAGCAGGAGCAGGCTAATGGCCATGGCGCAGACCGGTGTGCTGCGGAATAGCCCGGTGAGCTTAGTGAGTAAATATTGCATCGTTCTTGACATCACTCGTTGAAGTGAAGGCAAAGCTTAATGATAATGATTCGTAACTGCAACTTTAATGATGATCTATGTGTTCTTGCATGACTCATGCGATAGATCGCGTCTCCGGACGTTCCCGACGCGCGACAGGCTGATCCGACCTAGCTAACGCGTTGTATCCGCCGCCCACTCCCGGTCAGCCCCGGCCTACAACGCTCCGGACCTGCGACCGCATTGGCACGCTCATGCGGAACGCCAGACCCCATTTCCCTGGTCCGGACCATCGCCGAGGAGGGTGTCGAACAGGTCAGTGGACGCTCCATTCGCAAAAATCGACACACCAACGTCCCAGGACGCGATCGGGCGAGATGAGCGATTGCTCAGAGGACTGCGCGGAGAGTGAGGAAGGAACCGGCAACGTTGATCCAACGAGCGTGCGCAGTCGTAGATCAGTCAGAATCAGGCAGGCGGAACATTTCTACTGCAACGCCTGTCATATATATGGAAGCAAACAGCTTTACCTGAGAGACAACAGGGGCGCGCCATGCCCAAAGACAAAGACCTACTGATCGTCCTCGGCACGGGGTTGTTCAATCTGGAACACCTCGAAGACAGGAATTTCGACGTCCTGATGGTCGAGGACCAGACACTCTGCCGTCGCATGCGGTTCCACAAACAGAAGCTCGCCTTTCTGCTGGCGGCAATGCGCAACCATCGGGACGCGCTCACCCGCGAGGGCCACACGGTCCACTACTTCGATCTGAATACCGGCATCAGTCTCACGGATGCGATCGACGCAACGGTTGCCCGCGTCAAGCCGTCCAAGCTGCGCTACTTCGAGACCGACGAGACGGCCTCCGCAAAAGCGATCGAAGCCGCCATACAGCGCCTCGCTCTGAAGGCGGACATGCTGCA
>PBVL01000112.1 GCA_002728675.1 Gammaproteobacteria bacterium | reverse complement strand
GCTGCTCAAGCAGGAAGGTGACGAGCTGATGATCGAAGCCATGGGGACCCAGGGCCTGGGCGACGATGCGGCCACATTCGAGAGCGCGGAACTCGCGATCACGCGGAACTGGCTGTACGGCAAGTCGCTCACGATCGCTGGCGGAACGAAGGAAGTGCAGTTGAACATCATCGCCAAGCGGGTACTGGGGCTGCCGGACTGAGTCCGGCCCTGACCATGCACCGCATGGCAGATTTCCGCGTGGACGTCCTCAGCCCAGGCGCGCCCTGAACGTGTCGAAATCCGCGGCAACCTGCGAGAAAACACCCGATACGGTGAATCCGAGGACCTCCCCGGTCCCGATGTTCAATCCATAGGTCATTCCGGCATCGTCCGAAGCAAACATGAAGAAGCCGTCGATCTCGATGGCGTGGTCGCGGCCGCTGGTGAGGTCTTCGATACTCCAGACACGGAACCCCGGAGTGAAGCCGGAGAACTGGCCGTCCTCACCCTGACGCAACATGTCCAGTAAGCCTTCCGGAACATCGAAGCCGTAGCGTTTATTGCGCTTGACCAGGCGGGCCAGCGCGGTGTCGTCTGCGGGCGGTCGGGGCACGGTCAGTCTCCTGCGGCGCAGCTGCCGAGCCTGGCGTGCTCGGCGGCGTTGTACTGCTCGCTACGGAAGAAGCCCCGGTAGGCCTGGCAGTGTGCTTCGGCTGAAGGATAGGTCGAATCGGACATGAAGCGTTATAGGTCAGTCGTCGAAGAGCGCGTCGAGCCGGGACTTCATTGCGGCACGATCAGGGTCCGCAGGTTCGCCGGGCACGGGCGTTCCGGTGCCCGTGTCGCCCCCACCGGCGTCGCTGAACAGCGCATCCAACTGTCGTTCCGCGTCTTCCTTACTGGTCGTCTGACGGCGTTCGTACGCGCCGAGCTTGTGGCGGAAGTGACCGCAGAAATTTGCGCTTTCCTTCCGCGCGGGCGGCTCCGCCCGGTCGTGATCACATGAACCGGGTGCGCCAACTTTGTAGAACCTGCACATTCGGCAGCAGTGCAGGACTTCGTGGCACTGCTGACACGTGTCGTGCCGACTGAGGGGCAGGGGATGGTCGCGCAGCGAGGCTCCGCAGTTCCAGCAGACAAGCGCCGAAGGGGCCACCTCAGCCCGCCCTCAGATACGCTTCGAGCCGGGCGCCCGCCTCTGCGGGACTGCCGCCTGGCATCTGCACCATCTGTACGTCGGCACCCATGGCTGCCCGTTCGGCCAGTTGCTCGCCCACTTCCCCGATCGTCCCGATCACCTGGATCTCTCTGACCATCGCCTCGGTGATCGCATCGAACGCACCGTCCCGGTCGCGGTTCGACCAGGCTGAGCGCGATTCGCCGACCTCTGCCTCGAAGCCGTTGCTCGCGAGCATGTTCCAGTAGAAGTCGCCCATCCGGTTGATGTAGTGAAAAAGCGGCTGGCGTGCGGCCTGCCAGGTGGCGGCATCGTCACCCTCACCCAGAACGTAGACGTTGGTGAAGGGCGCGACGGTGACGGCGTCGACGGGACGTCCGGCTGCCGACGAAGCGGATCCAAGCTCAGCCTTCAGCGACTCGAATCGTCCTTTGGGCCAATGGATCGGGAAAATCCCGTCGGCGATCTCGCCGGTCTGGGCGATCGACTTTGGCGTGATCGCCGCGACATACATCGGGATGTGATCGCGCGGGCGCTCGTAGTCCAGCCGGAACCCCCGATCCATCTGGAAGATTTCGCCCTTGTAGTGCAGCTGCTCGCCGGCAATCAGCGCGTTGATGATTTCGATGTACTCGCGAATACGCCGCAGCGGTCTGTCGAAAGGGACGCCGTGGAAATGCTCGATCACCCGGTGGCCCGACGAGCCGAGGCCGCACACCATGCGTCCGCCGGACAGCATGTCGAGCATGGCGAACTCCTGGGCGATCGCGCCGGGTGTCCGCGAGTAGATGTTCAGGATGGACGTGCCGATCCGGATCTTCTCGGTGTTCGTCGCCAGCAGCGTCATCCATGGGATCGACGATGGTCCCCATGACTCCCCGGTCGCAACGAACTCGTATCCGAGCGATTCCGCAATCTGTACTTTCTCGACAGCGGACCGCCAGTCGCGGCCGCCTCCGGCCAGAACTCCAAGTTTCATGTTTGCTCCCCACCGGTCGGGTCACGCCGACCGGAACAGCGGCAGTACCGCTATTTCTCGTGGACCCGCACGGGTAGCTGCGAGTAACCCTTGATGAAGATCGAACGGGTGCGCTTGGGTGCGCCGACAACTTCGATCATCTCGAATCGTTTCTGTATTTCTTCCCAGAGGACGCGCAACTGCATCTCGGCGAGGCGATTGCCCATGCATCGATGGATGCCGAAGCCGAACGACAGGTGCTCGCGCGCGCGCTCGCGATCGATGATGAAGTCATTCGGATTCCTGTGCTGTGCTTCGTCGCGGTTGCCTGAGACGTACCACATGACGACTTTGTCGCCTTCGCGGATCTGCTTGCCGCCGACCTCGGCATCGCGGGTTGCGGTCCGACGCATGTGTGCGAGCGGCGTCTGCCAGCGAATGATCTCGGAGACCATGTTTGGGATGAGTTCAGGCCTTGCGCGGAGTTTGTCGTACTGGTCAGGGTTCTGGTTCAGTGCCAGGACGCCGCCGGAAATCGAGTTCCGGGTCGTATCGTTGCCGCCGACGATCAGCAGGATCAGGTTGCCGAGGAATTCGAACGGTTTCAGTTCCCGGGTCTCGGCACCGTTCGCGAGCATGCTCACGAGGTCGGGTGTGGCAGGCTGGTCCACCTTCTGGTTCCACAACGTCGTGAACTGGCCAAGGCAGTCCATGAGGGCGGCACGGCGTTCTTCGCCGGTCAGGTGCGCCACGCTCTCACCGCCGGTGACGATGTCCGACCACTGGGTCAGCTTGTAACGCTGATCGAACGGGAAGTCGAAAATCGTCGCCAGCATCTGGGTGGTCAACTCGACCGAGACGTGTTCGACCCAGTTGAACGTTTCCCCGCGCGGCAGATTGTCGAGAATCGTGCCTGCGCGCTCGCGGATGGTGCTCTCGAGCTTCTTGAGGTTGGGCGGAGCAACGACTGGCGAGACGGTTGCCCGCTGGAGGTCGTGTCGCGGTGGATCCATTGCGATGAACATCGAGAAGCCGCCCATCTGCTCGCGCCACTTGCGCTGCTCGTCGGTCAGTTCTTCGTCCGGTCGGCGGTCTTCGTCCGACTGTCTGCCGAGTCCGATGCCGCGGGCCGACGAGAACGTCTCGTGGTCGGTATCGACGGTGAAGATGTCCTGGTAGCGGGTGACGGACCAGTACGCGCCGTGGGGACCGTCCGGTGTGTAGTGCACGGGTGACTCGGCGCGCAGACGCTCGAAGAGACCCCAGTGTGCGTCCGCTTCGAACAATGCCGGCTGGGCCGGATCGAGTGCTTCGACGGGGCCGTTCCAGGGGTCGAATGCCCCGACGTTCTCGATCAGTTGTGCGCTCATCAGGGATTCCGCTGCTGGATNTCTGAACGGGACGTCGTCGGAACGACGATTTCCCGACATTGACGTCCCGACATTTAAGCACCAATCGGCGGCGCGGCCCAATGCCCCGGATGCGCCGAACCGTCAGTCCGGCAGGGCAAGAATCCGCTTGGCAATGATGTTCAGCATGACCTCCGAACTGCCGCCTTCGATGGAGTTCGCCTTGGAGCGTAACCAACCCCGCGTCATCCCCAGTTCGCCTGAACTGAAGCCGTCGCCCGACCAGCCGAGACCCTGCGTTCCGAGTGCCGAGATCATGAGGTGCTGACGCCGGATGTTCTGCTCGGTGCCATAGTATTTGAAGAGCGATGAGAGGAAGGTGGGGGCCTTGCTGGTACTCGCTTCTTCCGCCGAGCGGCGCATCGTCAGCGAGTAGCTGCGGTCATCCATCAGGCAGCCCAGCACGTCTTCGCGCATGCCGGGATCGGAGATCTTCCCGTCCGCCTCGCCAGCGTACTCCTTCGCGTATTCATCGAGCGTCCTGACCTTTTGCTTGGCGCCACCCACGCCGCCGATCGACGTGCGTTCGTACTGGAGCAGGCGTTTGCCCACCGTCCAGCCGTTACCCGGGCGCGAGATCAGGTGGCGCTTGGGGACGCGGACGTCGTCAAAGAACGTCTGGCAGAACTCGGAAGACCCGCTGATCAGTTCGATGGGCGCAATCGAGACACCTTCGGTCGTCATGTCGAAGACGATGAACGAGATGCCTTCGTGCTTGGACGCCTCGAAATCGGTGCGAACGAGGCAGAAAATCCAGTCGGCCATGTCCGCGCCCGAGGTCCAGATTTTCGATCCGTTGATGACGTAGTCGTCACCGTCCTCTTCGGCCTTGCACTGCAGGCTCGCGAGGTCCGAACCGGCGCCCGGCTCGCTGTAGCCCTGACACCACTTGATCTCGCCGGAGAGGATGCGCGGCAGGTGTTCGGCACACTGCTCCGGAGTGCCGAACTCGAGGAGCGCCGGGCCGATCATGGTGAGGCCGTGGCCGCCCAGAGGCGCACGTGCGTTGAGCCGCCGCATCTCCTCGACCAGAATCTGCTGCTCGTCCTTGTCGAGGCCGCCGCCGCCGTATTCTTTCGGCCAGTCGGGGGCGGTCCAGCCTTTCTCCGCCATCCGGTCGAGCCAGAGCTTCGTGTCCGGATTGGCGAACGTGGCGCGGCGACCGCCGCTTGTCACCATGCCCGGTGAACGCATGCTTTCCGGGCAGTTAGCCTCGAGCCACTCTCTCGTCTCTTCGCGGAATCCCATTGGGCTGCTTCCCTGTGGTCGGACGCGGGATTGTACCAGTGCCACCAAGGCGCTGGCTGGACAAGGGCGGCCCGGCTCCGTCATTCTCGCGAACCCCGGCCGGCAGGTGTGTCGGCATACGACCTAAGAACCTAGAAAAAGGCCAGACGATGCTCAAACGGGTCCTCATCGCCAACCGCGGCGAGATTGCCATTCGGATTGCGCGCGCCGCTTCGGAACTCGCAATGGAGTCCGTCTCGGTGCACGCCGCAGTTGATGCGTTGGCAATGCATACGCGCTACACCACCGAGACGCGTGAAATTACCGGTGACGGCGCCGTTGGCGCCTACCTTTCCATTGACGAGATGCTGCGGGTCGCGGCCGAGACCGGCTGTGACTGCGTGCACCCGGGCTACGGCTTCCTGTCCGAAAACGCGGAGTTTGCGCGCCGCTGTGGCGAGGCTGGCCTGACGTTTGTCGGCCCCTCACCCGAAGCGCTGACACTGTTCGGCGATAAGGTTGCATCGCGCGAACTGGCGGTCTCGCAGGATATTCCGGTTGTTCCGGGCAGCCCGTCTGCGATCACCAGCGCCGATGATGCGGCCGCGTTTGCCGCTGACGCAGGCTATCCCGTGATGCTCAAGGCGGCCGCTGGTGGCGGCGGTCGCGGCATGCGCGCCGTGCACTCGGCGGACGATCTCGACGAAGCGTTTGCGCGGTGTCAGAGCGAGGCTGAGGCCGCGTTCGGTAACGGTGCCATGTTCGTCGAGAAGCTTGTTGAACGTCCGCGACACATCGAGGTCCAGGTTCTGGCGGACGGGGCCGGAAACACGATTCACCTGTTCGAACGTGACTGCTCGGTTCAGTTGCGCAACCAGAAAGTCGTCGAGATTGCGCCCGCGGCCGGGCTGGACGAAACGCTGCGGACGCGCCTGCACGAGGACGCGATCCGGCTCGTGAAGGCCGCTGGGTATCGGAATGCCGGAACAGTTGAGTTCCTCATTGTTCCCGAGACGGGCGCCTACTACTTCATAGAGTGCAACCCGCGCATCCAGGTCGAGCATACGGTGACGGAACAGGTCACGGGGGTTGATCTGCTCGAAGCACAGTTTCACGTCGCGGGTGGCGGCTCGCTCGCGGACCTCGGGCTTGCCGACGCGCCTGTCGCGACGCGCGGGTTCTCGGTGCAGACGCGAGTGGTGGCGCAGGGCGCGGGGACGATCAGCGGCTACAAGGAGCCGTCCGGTGCGGGCCTGCGCGTCGACGCGTGCGGCTATCTGGGCTATGCGCCGCCGCCGCAGTTCGATCCGCTGCTCGGCAAGCTCATCGTCTCGACGCTGCGCGACGACCTTGGGGCAGCGGTCGACAAGGCACGGCGCGCGATCGGCGAGTACCACATTGCCGGACTGCCGACGAACCTTGCACAACTCGAGGCAATTCTTGGGCATCCCGACGTTGCCGCCGGTGACGCGCGGACGACATTGCTGACCGAGGCGCCGGAACTGCTCTCCGCGCGGGCCGGCGAAAGTGACACCCTGTCGCTCTTCGATGCGCAGGCGCGCAACGTTGGTGCCGGCGGCACCGGTCGTGCGTCCGTCGCAATCGACGCGACTCCTATGCCGGAGCTTGCGTTACCGGACGGGGCCCGCGGCATCCCGGCGCCCATGGCGTCGACGGTGGTGCGGGTCGAGGTGGCCGAGGGTGACACGGTCGCACTCGGTGACGCCATGCTCGTCGTCAATGCGATGAAGATGGAAACCGTCATTTCGGCTCCCTGCGGCGGCACGGTCGTTGCCATTCAGCCGCTCTCCGAAGGGGACGCCATCGGCGAAGGTCAGGTTGTCGCTGTGGTCGTGCCCGCGGAGGGCGGGGCGGCCCTCGCCGCGGCGGCCAGCAGCGCTCAGAACTGGGGCCCCTTGCTTGACGAGGTGGCCACGCTCAGGCGCCTCGCCGAGGAACGCCTGTCGCCGGATTCCGATGATCCGGGAGTCGTCAGGCAGCGATCCCGGGGCAAGCTGACATGTCGTGAGCGTATCCTCATGCTGCTGGACGACGGCTCGTTCCGTGAGGTTGGCAGCGTCGCCGGGTTCGCGTCCTACGACGAGTATGGGGACATAGAAGCCTTCACGCCGGCCAACTCGGTCGGCGGCTGGGGCAAGGTACACGGTCGTACCACGATCGTGTGCGCGGACGATTTCACTTCGCGTGGCGGCCATGCCGACGGCGCGATTGGCGCAAAGAGCGGCTACCTTGACCGCCTATCGGTCGAGATGCGCGCCCCTTCGGTGCGTTTACTCGACGGATCGTCCGGTGGCGGCAGCGTCGCCGCGATGGTGCCCGCGCAAAAGAAGGAAGGTGAGTCCAACGCGAAGGAGAGTTCCGGCGCGATCAAGGCCGGGCGACCCAGAGTCGCGGGTGGTGGTGGGTCATTCCTGCCTGGCCATCTTGGTTCCAACATGTATACGGAGCAACTCACGACTGTCCCGGTTGTGAACATGCTGCTCGGCAGCGTCGTCGGCATCGGTGCTGCCAAGGCCGTCCTCGGGCACTTCTCGGTGATGGTCCGGGATATCTCGCAACTGTTCGTTGCCGGGCCTCCCGTCGTCGCGCACGCCATGGGCTATGACATCACGAAGGAGGACCTCGGCGGCTGGCACATTCACTGCACCAACGGCTCGGTCGACAACCTCGCAGAGAGTGAAGAAGACGCGGCCGAACAGACGCGTCGGTTCCTCTCGTATCTGCCGGCTTCGGTGTACGAGTCACCCCCTGTGCTGCCGCGGAACCCGGACGACCCGGCGGACCGCAGGGAAGAGGAACTGTTCACGATCATTCCCCGCAAGCGCACGACGACCTTCGACGTGCGCCGCGCAATTGCGCTGATGGCGGACACGGACTCGTTTTTCGAAGTGGGCCCCCACTGGGGTACGGATCAGGTCACCGGTTTTGCTCGGTTCAACGGCCACCCCGTCGGGGTCATCGCGTCCGACAGCCAACACGTCAACGGCGGCGCGCTCACGGCCAACGGCTGCGACAAACTGAAGCGACACCTCGATCTGTGCGATCTCTTTCACATCCCGGTCGTCAACCTTGTCGACAATCCCGGCTTTGCGGTGGGACTCGAACACGAGATGGCCGGCACGATCCGCAAGGGCGGCGAGTGGATGGTGGCGTTTGCGCAGGTGACGGTTCCGATCTTCACAGTCGTGATGCGCAGAAGCTTCGGCGTGGCGGGCAACAACTACGCGACGCCGAGATCACGACCCTCGATGCGTGTGGCGTGGCCGGCCGCGGACGTCGGCGGGATCCCTCCCGAAGGCGGGATCGAAGCGGCCTACAAACGTCAGCTTGCCGAAGCCGAAGACCCGGACGCCCTGCGCGAAGAACTCAACGCGCGCATCGAAAGCGCCCGTGGCCCGGTTGGTCCGCTCAACAAGTTTCAGCTCGAGGAGATGATCGATCCGCGCGATACCCGCAGGTTCATCTGCGAGTGGATCGAACTCGCCTACAACCTGGTGACACAGCCGGACCGGCTCGGTCCTCGTTCGCTGCAGTTTCGCCCGTAGGTGCAGGCATGAAGAACGTCATCCTGCTGATCACGGATACCTTCCGCTACGACAATCTCTTTGACCGTGCGGAGCGCCCGGTGCGGACCCCCGTGCTCGATCGCTTCATCACCGAGCGCGCGACGGAACTCCACGGTTTCTACGCGGGTAGTTTCCCGACGGTGCCGCATCGTACGGACGTGGCGACAAGCCGGCTCGGCTGGCCGCATTTCCCCTGGCAGCCGATCAGCAGGAGCAGCCGGAATCACATTGCCCGACACCTCGGGGACGCCGGGTATGCAACGCAACTCATCTGCGATTGTCCGCACCTGTTCACGGGGCGGTTCCACCACGCATTCACGGCGGCGTTTCAGCATCGTGGACAGGAGGGTGACAAACACCTGCTGCATCTGAACGACGCGATTCCGACCGTGCAGCCGCAGGACAAACTCCGCCGGACGCCGAGTTTCAACGGGCATTCGCTTGCCGACATGCACCGCTGGATCAACCGGTACTTCAACGTCGAAGAGGAGACATTCACGGCCCGGACGGCGGCGACGGCATCGCGCTGGCTCGAAGAGAATTACCGGGCCGACCCGTTTTTCCTGTGGGTGGATTTCTTCGACCCGCACGAGCCGTGGGACCCGCCCGAGTACATGGTCCGTCGCTACGATCCGGACTACGATGGCGTACCGATGATTCACTGTAACTACGGGCCGGCAACGGACTACACGGAAGCAGAGCTCAGGAACCTCTGGGCGCACTACGCCGCGGAGGCGGAACTTGTCGACCGGCACCTTGGCCGCGTGCTGCAGAAGGTCGACGATCTCGATCTCTGGGACGACACGATCGTGATCGTAACGAGCGATCACGGCACGAGCCTCGGTGAACACAACCGGACCGGCAAGTCCAACATCTGCGATACCGACGAGCGGTTCTGGCCGCTGTATCCGGAGGTGAGTCATGTGCCCTTCCTGATCGCGGGGGGTGACGTGCCACGGGGCGCAAGCCTCGACATCCTCGGGCAGCCGGTGGACGTACTGCCGACCGTTGAGGCGTTGGCGGGGCTGGCACTGTCCCCGACCGAACCGTTCGAAGGTGTGAACCTTGCGCCCGCCATCCTGGGAGATGGGAGTTACCCACGGAGCCTGACGGTGACGGGCGGCTACATCGGGCTCGGCAAGTCAGGGGGCGTTCCCGCCCAGTGTGTCACTCCGTTCGTAACGGACGGGCGTTGGGGACTGACACCGCTTGGACCCGAGGGTGGCGTCGAACTCTACGATCTGTCGGCGGATCCACTTGCCGCTGACAACGTTGCAGAGGGTGAGGCAGAGGCCGTTACAGAAACGCTGGCCGCCCTAGCAACACATATGCGTGACCACAACGCGGATGAGGCCCTCATCGCCGCGTGGACTTCCGGCGGGGCCGCAGGGTCACGTCTCGACACGATAGCGGAGAACTCCCTTGAGTATTGATGCACTTCTGGAACGTCGCAATGCCGCGTTTGGCGCGGGTGCGCCGCTCTTCTACAAGACGCCTGTGCACATCGTGAAAGGTGAAGGTGTGTACCTTTACGATGAGACCGGCAAGCAGTACATCGACATGTACAACAACGTGCCATGTGTGGGCCATGCAAATCCCCACGTCGTGGCGAAGATGACCGATCAACTCGGCACGCTCAACGTCCACAGCCGGTATCTGTCCGAGCCAATCGTGGAGTACGCAGAGCGGCTGACCGGCCATCACGTCGACGGGATCGAGAGCGCGGTGTTCGCATGCTCGGGTACGGAGGCCAATGAAGTCGCCATGGCAATGGCGCAACGTGTGACGGGCGGTCGGGGTTTCATCTGCTCGGACGCTGCCTATCACGGTAACAGCGCACTGGTTGGACGCCTGACCCACGTGGGCCGGCGCGACCCTGACCCCGAGATCCGCGCCTTCCCGTATCCGCAGAAGTACCGTCCGCTCAGGGACAATGTGGCGGACGCGGATCTCCGCGACGCGTATCTCGCGGCCCTCGATGAGCAGATTGCGGGCTTCGAGGCGGACGGAATCAAACTTGCCGGGCTGCTCGTGTGCCCGCTCTTTGCCAACGAAGGTCTGCCGGACGTGCCGCAGGGCTTCATGGCGGAAGCCGCGCGCCGGGTTCGCGCCGCGGGTGGCGTGGTCATCTCCGATGAGGTGCAGGCGGGACTGTGCCGCAGCGGAAACTGGTGGGGTTACGAGGTCATGGACTTCGAACCGGACATCGCCGTGATGGGCAAGCCGATTGGTAACGGGATGCCGCTTTCGGCCGTTTGCGCCTCGCGCGAGATGGTCGAGACGTTCCGCAAGTTCGGTTACTTCAATACGTTTGCATCGAGCCCGCTGCAGGCGGCCGCCGGGAATGCGGTGCTCGACGTCATTGAGAACGAAGGCGTCAGGGAGAGTGTGCAGACGGTGGGCGCGCACCTCCGTGCAGGTCTCGAATCGCTGACCGAGAACGCGCCCGACATTGCCGAGGTACGCGGACACGGGCTCTTCTTCGGACTCGAGTGTGTTTTCGACCGGGAGTCCCGGGAACCCGACCGCGAGCGTGCGGTGACGCTCGCGAACGGGTTGAAAGACAAAGGGTTCCTGGTCAGCAACGCGGGTGCTCTCGGCAATGTGCTGAAGCTGCGCCCGCCGCTCGTGTATCAACGGGAGCATGCGGACCTGTTCCTGGCCGCGTTGGCCGAGTGCCTCGCGGCTAGCTGACATTGGCTACGGTAACGGATGAAGCGGCACTTGCCGCGACGCGGGAGGTCCTGCCGCACTGGGGCCTCGAAGCCGCTACCGTTGAAGTCTTTTCGCGATCGGAGAACGTCGTACTCAAGGTTGTTTCCGCAGCCGGGGAGACCGTCGCTGTACGCCTGCACCGGCCGGGTTATCACTCGCTTCCCGAATTGAAGTCGGAGCAGATCTGGACGCAGTTTCTGGATGGCAGCGGAATCGGCGTACCGCACGCGCGGCGCGCGCTGACCGGTGAGTTCTACGTGCCGGTTCAGGTTGCCGATACAGGCGACGTGCGGCAGGCTGGGATCGTCGACTGGCTTCCGGGTGTCCAGGCGGCACACCATCTGGCGGATGCGTCACTTCCTGCCGCGATCGAACGCGTGTCCCAACTGGGCACGTTGACGGGGAAGATCGATCGGCTGTCTGCGGCGTGGACTCCGCCCGCCGGATTTGTCCGACATCACCTCGATGCCGATGGTCTGATGGGAGCGGCGCCATTTTGGGGGCCGTTCTGGGATGTGCCGGAGCTCTCCGTCGACGAGCGAGCGAGAGTGATCGACCTGCGGGATGTCCTGCACGCGCGCCTGGCCGCGCACGGCAAGCGGCATGGCGACTACAGTGTGATTCACGCCGATCTGCACGCGCACAATGTGCTCATCGACGGGGAGCACGTGACGGTCATTGATTTTGACGACGCGGGGTTCGGTTGGCACGGCTACGAGATTGCCGTGGCGCTGTCGGCATTTCCGCAACGCGAGGGGCGCGATGCGATGGACGCGGCCTACCTCGATGCATACCGGATCGAGAACCCGCTGCCGGAGGTGGCGTTCGGGATGGTGCCGACGTTTCGACTCGTTCGCATGCTCGCGTCGGTGGGCTGGGTGCACGAGCGGCCTGAGCACGGCCGCAACCAGATTCGTCCCATGCTTGACGCCGCGTTTCGTCTGGCGGAAGAACTCGGCTACTGATCTGCCGAGTGCCGGTGCAACTCAGAACTGTCGTTGGGGACGCGGTCTGTCGAGCGCGTCGAGGTCCCGAAGGCCCGGGACGTGACATGCGGGTATCCCCATTGGGGGTCGATGCAGAGTGTCGACACTCTGAAATCTCAAGGCATTCCTCTCGTCACCACGATATAGTCAGTCCGAAGGAGGAGCCCAATGGCGCAAAGGAATGCGGTGGATACCAGGTACGGAGAAAGCCGCGCATCCGCTCGAGGAGACACGCCGTGGGCGGGCAATGAGGCGTGGGTCGTGTTCGTCATGACGGAAGTCGTAGTTCATCGGCAGGGCGATCGGAGTGCACCATGAAAGTTCTCGTTATCGGCGCTAACGGCAATACCGGGCAGCGGCTTCTGCGGCGACTCGCCGCCGGCCCCCACGATCCGGTCGCGATGATCCGCGATGCCGGTCAGCGTGGCCTGTTCGACGACATGGGCGTGCCCACCGTCCTGGGTGACGTCGAATACCCCATCGATCACGCAGTTCGCGGGTGTGACGCGGTGATCTTTGCGGCCGGGTCGGGCAGCAAGACCGGCAAGGACAAGACGGTTCTGGTTGACCACATTGGTGCGATCCGCTCGATGGTCGCCGCCCAGGAAAGCGGCGCGCAGCGCTACATCATGCTGAGCTCGATCAATGCGGACATCAACAGCACGTCTACGATTGCCCACTATCACAAGGCGAAAGCCCACGCGGACTACCACTTGCGACAGACTGATCTCGACTACACCATCGTCTGCCCGGGAGGTCTGACAGACGAGCCCGACCCGGGAACGGCGGACCTCAGTGCCCGACTCACCGGGCGGGGCATGACTTCCCGCGAGACGCTGGCCGAAGTCATGGCGCGCTGTCTCGATGCGGACAATACGATCAGAAAAGCGTTTTCGGTGCTGGACGGAGATGTACCGCTCGCCGAGGCCCTGGCGGGCCTCTGATCACCACCCGTCTGTCTATCAGAGTAAGGAGTGCACGACATGAGACCAATATCCGCTGATTCACACGTTGTTGAAGGGCGTGACGTCTTTGCCGGTCTTGCCGACCGGTTCGGCGACGAGGCGCCCCGGATTGCGAACGTGGGTGACAGGGCTGACTGCATCGTCATTCCGGCGCGAGGCGGGGGAGGGACGTCCGTTGCGCAAATGGGCCTGGCAGCCACCAGACTGGCGCGGAACGAGCCGCTCGAGCGGAAAGCCGGCCACAAACCCGACGTCGCGCACATGCAGGACCCTGAACTGGTCGCACTGTTCGAACAGGGGTACGCCGGTATGCGGGCGGGACTGACCGACGGTGCCCAGCGGTACATCGATCAGGATGTCGACGGGCTGGACGCCGAGTTCGTCTATCCCGGCTACTTCGCGATGTTCAACTTCCCGAACGTCGAACTGCTGATCGCGATTCAGAAAAACTACAACGACTGGCTGCACGACTATTCGTCCGCGTCCGGCGGGCGGGTGAACGGCCTTGCGGCGCTGCCGGTGCAGGATCCGCAGGCGGCGTACGAGGAACTTCAAAGGGTCATGAAACTGGGGTTCAGGGGCGGCTGCATTCCCTGCACCTCGCCCGCCGACCACCCGTATTTCGATGAGGCGTTCGAGCCCCTCTGGTCGCTTGCCGAGGAGGCAGGCTTTCCCCTCTCGATGCACGTTGGGTGCAACGCGTACCTGCCCAAAGAGAACCGCCCGCGCCCGGTGCGCCAGGACGCCATTGCCGGCTACGCGGGCTCCCAGGCGACCGTTCAGCCGACGATCGTGGAGTTCATGTGTCGCGGTGTCTGCGAACGTCACCCCAATCTCAAGATTGTTGTTGCCGAGTTCAATGCGGGCTGGATCGCGCACTGGCTGGACCGCGTCTGGCAGGGACTGCAGCGTGAACGGCGCAACATGTCGGAACCGTATACGGGGGCGCATCCCCAGGAGATCTGGCTGCGTCAGTTCTACGCTACGATCGAGGATGACCGCGCCGCACTGGCGACGCGTCATCTCATCGGCGTCGACAACCTGATGTGGGGGTCAGACTATCCCCATACGGACTCGACGTGGCCGTGTTCCAACGACGTGCTGGACGAGCTCTTTGCCGACTTCCCCGAGGACGAACGGCGCAAGATCACCCGGGACAACGTCCGTCGGCTCTACGGTCTGGACGGCTGAGACGGTACCGGGTTCTTGCCCATGCACCTGAACCCGGCCTGAGTGCGTTCGCACCTTTCGCTTGATTGGGCGGATTTGCTCACCAAATATGGTCGCGCTTGCGTGCATGAGTGGTCTGACCGAGCGAAGGGGCCCACTCAGGGATGCACGCGATGGGCGCGGTCGCGCCTCCGGGGCAGGGGGCGGTCCGTTGCCGCGGCGGTGCTCGCTTTGGGCGACGGCCTGACGTCGAGCGCCACGGCAGAGGACTCTGTGATCGAAGAGGTGGTCGTCACCGCAACGAAGCGTTCAGCTTCGATACAGGACGTGCCATTTTCGATCAACGCGCAAACCGAAAGTG
>PBVL01000111.1 GCA_002728675.1 Gammaproteobacteria bacterium | reverse complement strand
AGAAGGGCTGCGTTTCGCAATTCGCGAAGGCGGCCGTACGGTAGGCGCGGGCGTCGTCACCAAAATCATCGAATAAGCAAGAGCGTCCGGGATACTGGACTTCGGGGCGCGGATCATTAGACTCGCGCCTCAGACTTCCCGCAGCGGCATCGCGGGAACCGTGTCGCGACGCGACACCGCTGAGACCGGGCTGTTATTGCCGGTCCGGCGATGAGACAAGAGTCGAAACAAAAAGGCCCCGACAGGGGGCCACTGGAAGGGCAAAGCTGACGCCGTCGGGAGATCCGGTCAGGGATCGGGGATTTCGACGGAATGTTGACTTAGCTTAGGGGCGTCTTTAGAATGCCGCTTCCCTTTTTTAGGGGGGGCGGCATTCGCGCCGTAAATGCCTGAAAATTGGGGACATTCAGGCAAACCGGGGCAACCCGATCCCGCCACCAGCTGTCAGCGCAGTTGCTGGCCTCCGTCCAGGACCGCGCTCAGGCGCCGTGTCACCGGGTTAGAGGTCAGGGCCGCTTGCACCGCGACGTTGTACAGGAGCGAGGTACAGCAGCGAGGGGTGTCGGAATGTCGCCAGTAGCAGCAGAACAACGAGCCGACGCATCGAAGTCGATGCGCCAGCACCAAGAGTCAACGTCGGAACAGTGATGAATCAACGAATCCGCATCCGCCTGAAGGCCTTCGACCATCGGTTGATCGACCAGTCGACGCAAGAAATCGTGAACACCGCGAAGCGCACCGGTGCGCAGGTCCGTGGCCCGATCCCCCTGCCGACGCGCAAGGAACGGTTCACCGTGCTGATTTCCCCGCACGTCTATAAGGACGCGCGTGACCAGTACGAGATTCGTACGCACAAACGGCTCCTCGACATTGTCGAGCCGACCGAGAAGACGGTAGATGCCCTCACCAAGCTGGATTTGGCGGCGGGCGTAGAGGTGCAGATCAACCTGGGCTGAGCCCGGATGATCGATAGGACGACGAAGCGATGACTGTAGGAATTGTTGGAATCAAGCGTGGCATGAGCCGCATCTTCACCGAGGAAGGCGAGTCGATTCCGGTCACGGTGGTCGAGGCAACGCCCAACCGGATCACCCAGCGCAAGACCGCCGACAGCGACGGCTACGAAGCCATCCAGGTCACCGCGGGTGACGTCAAGCAGTCGAAGGTCAACAAACCGCAGGCGGGCCATTTCAGTAAGAACAACGTCGCCGCGGGTCGCGATCTTTGGGAATTCCGGATCGACTCAGCCTCCGAGCTGGCGGTCGGCGACGCACTTGAAGTCTCTGCGTTCGAGGTTGGTCAGAAGGTCGATGTGACCGGTCAATCCAAAGGCCGNGGGTTTGCTGGTGTCGTCAAGCGCCACAACTTCCGCACGCAGGACATGTCGCACGGCAACTCCATTTCACACCGTGCGCCNGGGTCCATCGGTCAGTGTCAGACCCCGGGTCGTGTCTTCAAAGGCAAGAAAATGGCCGGCCACATGGGCGCTGCCCAGGTGACGGTACAAACGCTCGAGATCGCGCAGGTCGACACCGAGCGCAACCTGCTGCTCATCAAGGGCGCGGTACCCGGCGCACGCGGTGGTGACCTTGTCATCCGCCCGGCGGTTAAGGCCAAGTAAGGCGACGGGGGAACACGATGAATCTGAACATAGCTGGNGCCGACAAGGCGGTTGACGTGTCACCAACAACCTTCGCACGCGACTTCAACGAGTCTCTGGTGCACCAGGTTGTGACAGCCTATCTCGCAGGCGCAAGGCAGGGGACGCGCGCACAGAAGACCCGCTCCGAAGTCAATGGTGGCGGGCGCAAGCCCTGGCGGCAGAAAGGTACCGGTCGAGCCCGGGCGGGAACGATCCGCAGCCCGATNTGGCGTGGGGGCGGTAATGCGTTCGCTGCAAAGCCGCAGGACCACGGGCAGAAGGTCAACAAGAAGATGTATCGCGCGGCGATGCAGTCGATCCTCTCGGAACTCGTACGCCAGGAACGTCTGGTCGTCGTCGAGGACTTCTCGGTAGACGCGCCCAAGACCAAAGAAGTGGTCGGTAAGCTGAAAGCGCTCGAACTGTCGAACGTGCTGATCGTCACAGAAACGGNGGACGAGAACCTGTTTCTCTCTGCGCGAAACCTNAAAGGTGTCGGCGTTGTTGAAGCCGGTCAGGTCAACCCGGTTGATCTGATTGGATTCGANAAGGTGCTCGTGACGGTCCCGGCGCTCCGCAAGCTCGAGGGGCTGTTCGCATGAACGAAGAACGCATGTATCAGGTGCTGCTCGGTGCGCATATCTCCGAGAAGAGCACGCTCATCGCGGACGAGGCGAACCAGTTCGCATTTCGCGTCACGACGGATGCCACCAAGCCTGAGGTCAAGCAGGCGGTGGAGAAGATTTACAACGTCAACGTTGAGAGCGTCCGCCTGCTCAACGTGAAAGGCAAGACGAAGCGAACGTTTCGCGGAACAACCGTAAGGCGGCCCTCGTGGAAGAAGGCTTACGTGCGTATTGCCGCCGGTCAGGACATCGACTTCGCGGCCTCCTGAGGCGCAAGCAGGTACAGGACAGAACACAATGCCAGTCGTAAAAGCCAAACCTACTTCCCCCGGGCGTCGTTTCGTCGTCAAGGTGGTCGACCCCAATCTGCACAGGGGCAAGCCGCATAAAGGCCTGACGGAAACCAAGAACAAGACCGGTGGCCGGAACAACAACGGCCGGATTACGACCCGGCACGTTGGCGGTGGACACAAGCAGAAGTATCGAATCATCGACTTCAAGCGCAACAAAGACGGCATTAAAGCCGTAGTGGAACGCCTCGAATACGATCCCAACCGCACCGCCAACATTGCCCTCCTGAAGTACGCCGACGGCGAGCGCCGTTACATCATCGCTCCCAAGGGCCTGCAGGAAGGTGACGAACTCCAGTCCGGAGATGCTGCTCCGATNCGTGCCGGCAACTGCCTTCCCATGCGCAACATCCCNATGGGTAGTGTGATTCACAACATCGAGCTGAAGCCTGGCAAAGGCGCGCAGATGGCGCGTAGCGCTGGAACGAGCGCACAGCTGGTTGCGAAAGAGGGCNCGTATGTGACGCTNCGGCTCCGGTCGACGGAGATGCGTNGGGTACTTGCCGAGTGCCGTGCGGTTCTTGGTGAGGTCAGCAACGGCGAACACAACCTGCGCTCGTTGGGCAAGGCAGGCGCGACCCGCTGGCGCGGGGTTCGCCCGACCGTTCGCGGCGTCGTCATGAATCCGGTTGATCACCCCCACGGCGGTGGTGAAGGCAAAACGTCAGGCGGCCGTCACCCGGTGACCCCGTGGGGCGTACCGACAAAAGGTTACAAGACCCGCAAGAACAAGCGCACCGACAAGATGATCGTACGTCGTCGGCGCAAGGGCCGTTAGAAGGCGAGTGAAGGGTTAGAGGACGAGAGACATGCCACGCAGCTTGAGAAAAGGCCCGTTTGTGGACCTGCACCTGGCCAACAAGGTTCAGCAGGCGGTCGAGACGAACGACAAGCGCCCCATCCGTACCTGGTCGCGACGCTCGCTGATCACACCGGACATGGTTGGGCTCACGATTTCGGTGCACAACGGTCGCCAGCACGTACCGGTCTTCGTCAATGAAGACATGGTCGGGCACAAGCTCGGCGAGTTTGCAATGACCCGCACGTTCCGGGGCCACGCGGGCGACCGCAAGGCACGGCGCTGAGTACGGGACCGGGCGAANTTAAGGCAGACAGACGATGGAAGTAACGGCAAAGCTGAAGGGTGCGCGGATGAGTGCGCAGAAAGCCCGCCTCGTCGCGGATCAGATTCGCGGCAAAGAGGTTGGCGACGCCCTGAACATATTGTCCTTCAGCACGAAGAAGGGCGCGCATCTCGTGCGCAAGCTCCTCGAGTCGGCAATTGCGAACGCGGAACACAACGAAGGTGCGGACGTCGACGAGCTCACGGTATCGCGAATCTTCGTCGATGAGGGGCTTACGATGAAACGGCTGCGGCCGCGCGCAAAAGGTCGCGCTGACCGGATCCTGAAACGAACCTGCCATATCACCCTGGCAGTGGCCGACTGACGCGCGGCGCGTAGCTGGACAAGAAGGAAGAGGCATGGGTCAGAAAGTACATCCAACAGGTATGCGCCTTGGCATCGTCAAGGACCACACTTCCGTGTGGTACGCCGACGGCGCCTCCTATGCAGAGAACCTGTACACCGATCTGAAAGTGCGCGAGTACATTCAGAAGAAGCTCAAGCAGGCTTCGGTGAGCCGCATCGAGATCGAACGCCCCGCACAGACCGCGAGGATCACGATCCATACGGCGCGGCCCGGCATTGTGATCGGCAAGAAGGGCGAAGACGTCGAGCGTCTCCGCGGCGAGGTTGCTTCGATCATGAAAGTGCCGGTACACGTGAACATCGAAGAGATCCGCAAGCCGGAACTTGACGCGTTTCTCGTCGCACAGAACGTCGCGCAGCAACTCGAGCGCCGGGTGCAGTTCCGGCGCGCGATGAAACGCGTGATGCAGAACACCATGAGGCTCGGCGCGGAAGGCATCAAGGTCCGCGTGGCAGGGCGGCTTGGCGGTGCGGAAATCGCCCGCTCGGAAGTTCAGCACGAGGGCCGCGTGCCGCTGCATACGCTGCGGGCCGACATCGACTACGCAACCACGGAAGCGCTGACGACCTACGGCATCATCGGCGTGAAGGTGTGGATCTTCAAAGGCGAAGTCATTGGCGAGCGTGAAGAGCCGCAACAGGCAGAACGGAACTTCGGATAAGCCACGATGTTACAGCCAAAAAGAACCAAGTTCAGAAAGCAGCACAAGGGCCGTAACCGCGGACTTGCGCATCGCGGAAGCAGCGTCGAGTTCGGGACCTACGGGCTGAAGTCGACCGGTCGCGGACGTCTGACAGCGCGCCAGATCGAAGCTGGCCGGCGTGCCATGACCCGTCGCGTACGCCGGGGTGGCCAGATCTGGATCCGGGTTTTCCCCGACAAGCCGATCACCAAGAAGCCGCTCGAAGTGCGCCAGGGTAAAGGTAAAGGGAACGTCGAGTACTGGGTTGCCCAGATCAAGCCGGGCAAGGTCCTGTACGAAATGGAAGGCGTGACGGAAGAAACGGCACGTGACGCGTTTCGTCTGGCGGCAGCGAAGCTGCCGATCCCGACGACGTTCGTGACGGCGACGGTGATCTGATGGAAACGAGTGAGCTGAAAGAACAGTCGGTCGAGGAACTGCAGGCAACGCTGCTGAACCTGACCAAAGAGCGCTTCAGTCTGCGCATGCAGCGGTCCACAGGACAGCTGACCCAGCCCCACCTGCTGCGGCAGGCCAAGCGGGACATCGCGCGGGTGAAGACCGTTCTCAACGCCAAACTGAAGGCCGGTGCGCAATGAGTGAAGAGAATGTAGGGCGTACCGCCAGTGGTACGGTCGTCAGCAACAAGATGGACAAGACGATCACAGTTCTTGTCGAACGGCGGGTCAAACACCCGCTGTACGGTAAGTACATCAAGCGGTCGAAGAAGATTCATGCGCACGACGAAGAGAACGTGTGCGGCGAGGGTGATCTGGTGACGATCACGGAAACGCGACAGATCTCGAAGAGCAAGTCCTGGAAGCTGACGAGCGTCGATCGCAAGTCCACGGCGATTTGAGGTCCGGTTAGATGATTCAGGCTCAGACATATTTGGACATCGCTGACAACAGCGGCGCGCGTCGGGTGATGTGCATCAAGGTCCTTGGTGGTTCCCGTCGGCGGTATGCCAACGTCGGCGACGTCATCAAGGTGACCGTGAAGGAGGCGATTCCTCGCGGTCGCGTCAGGAAAGGTCAGGTATTGGACGCTGTTGTGGTGCGGACGAAGAAGGGCGTGCGGCGCCCGGACGGTTCGATCATCCGTTTCGACGGGAATGCGGCAGTCCTGCTGAATGCGCAGAAGCAGCCGATCGGGACGCGCATTTTCGGACCGGTGACGCGCGAACTGCGAACCGACAATTTCATGCGCATCGTGTCGCTGGCGCCGGAAGTCCTATAGGCGCTGCTGCACGGGGAACAGAACGCGAATGCAGAAGATCAGACAGAACGACGAAGTCATCGTGATTGCCGGCAAAGACCGTGGCAAGCGCGGGCGCGTGACGCGGCGGCTTAACGAAGAGCGGCTTTTCGTGTCCGGGATCAACATGATCAAACGGCACACGAAGCCCAATCCCCAGCTGAACAGGCAGGGCGGCATCATTGAGCGCGAAGCAGCGATCCACATCTCGAATGTGGCGATTTTCAATCCGGCCACCAACAAGGCGGACCGGGTGGGCATCAAGGTGCTCGACGACGGCGAGAAGGTGCGTGTGTACCGCTCGACCGGCGAGCAGATAGACGGTTAACGGAGACCTGGAGGAAAAGGTGGCGGACCTCAAGGCCCTGTACGACGACGAGATCCGGGCAAAGCTCAAAGACGAGCTTGCCCTGGACAACATCATGCGCGTGCCGCGTATCACCAAGATCACGCTCAATATGGGCGTGGGTGAGGCGATCGGCGACCGCAAGCAGCTTGACAGCGCGGTTGGCGACATGGAGGCGATTGCCGGTCAAAAGGCAGTCACCACGCTCGCCCGCAAGTCGATCGCTGGCTTCAAGATTCGTGACGGCTTCCCGATTGGTTGCAAGGTCACGCTGCGGCGGAGCCGGATGTACGAGTTCCTGGATCGGCTGATCAATATTGCGATTCCACGTCAGCGTGACTTCCGGGGGATTCCCCTCAGGTCCTTTGATGGCCGCGGAAACTTCGCGATGGGGCTGACCGAGCAGATCGTCTTTCCGGAGATCGACTACGACAAGATCGATAAGATTCGTGGACTCGACGTGAACATTGTGACGACGGCAAGAACGGACGATGAAGGGCGCGCACTGCTGCGGGCATTCAATTTCCCGTTCCGCGAGCCGGGCGCACAAGCCTGAAGACTGACCAGAGCCGAATAACCAGAGACGAATGAACAGCGCGCGTTAATCGCGGCAACAGAAAAGGCCGGCAAGGGCCGGACCGAGACGAGACCTATGGCCAAACAATCAATGATCAACCGGGAGAAGAAGCGGCAGAAGCTTGCAGCGAAGTACGCGGTCAAGCGCGCGGCGCTCAAGAAGATTCTGCGCGACCCGGAGGCAAGCGACGAGGAGATCTGGGAAGCACAGACGCGCCTGCAGAAGCTCCCCCGCGACGCGAGTCCGTGTCGCCAGCGCCGGCGTTGTTCGCTGACAGGGCGCCCGCACGGCGTTTACCGGCGTTTTGGCCTTGGGCGCACAAAGCTGCGTGAAGCGGCCATGCGGGGCGACATCCCCGGGCTCGTGAAAGCGAGCTGGTGAGAGGACTGCCGATATGACCATGCAAGATCCGCTGGCAGACATGCTGACCCGCATCTGCAATGCGCAGGTGGCGGGAATCAATGAAGTCACGATGCCGTCTTCCAAGACGAAAGTCTCCGTTGCCGAGGTCCTGGTGGAAGAAGGGTATATCGACGGCTGCTCCGTGAGCGGTGAGTCGAAGCCGGAGCTGTCGATTGTGCTTCGGTACCACCGGGGCAAGCCGGTGATCGAGGAAATCAAGCGCATGAGTCGTCCGGGACTGCGGCAGTACCGCGGCAAAGACGACATTCCGTCCGTGCGCGGTGGGCTTGGGGTGGTCATCCTGTCGACCAACAAAGGTGTGATGACGGATCGTGCAGCACGCGCCGCTGGTGTAGGCGGCGAACTGCTCTGTTCGGTTTTCTAGGATTCGAGCGATGTCGAGAATTGCCAACAATCCGGTCACGCTACCCAATGGGGTAGAGGTGTCCTTGTCACCGAGCGAGATCTCGGTCAAAGGCGGCAAAGGCAGCCTGACCATGCGCGTCCACGATCTCGTTGCGATCGAACAGGACGAGAGTGCCCTGAAGTTCGGCACGAAGTCCGGCGACCGCAAGGCGTCGGCACTTGCCGGGACAACGCGCTCCCTCGTGAACAACATGGTCATCGGGGTCAGCGAAGGGTTTACGCGAGAGCTCCAGCTCCAGGGTGTCGGCTATCGGGCCCAGGTCAGCGGCCGCCAGTTGAATCTGACGCTGGGCTTCTCACATCCGGTTGAATACCCGATTCCGGAAGGAATCGAGATCGAGACGCCGCAACCCACGCAGATCGTGGTGAAGGGCATCGACAAGCAGCTGGTGGGCCAGGTGTCAGCGGACATTCGTTCGTTCCGCCCGCCCGAGCCCTACAAGGGCAAAGGGGTCCGCTACGCGGACGAATACGTGAAACGCAAAGAAGCCAAGAAGAAGTAGATGAGCAGCAAGAAGCAACAGGCGAGATTGCGCCGCGCACGGCGTGGCCGGTCGCACATGCGCAAACTGGGCGTGGCGCGTCTGACGGTCTACAGGACTCCGCGCCACATCTATGCGCAGGTCATCAGCCATGACGGGTCCACGGTGTCTGCGGCAGCGTCCACGCTGGACAAGAGTCTGCGGGATGGGGCCAAAGGCAACGTCGACGGTGCGGTCGCGGTTGGCAAACTGCTGGCCGAGCGGGCAATCGCCGCCGGTGTCGAGAGCGTTGCGTTCGATCGTTCAGGTTACAAGTATCACGGCCGCGTCAAAGCGCTGGCCGACGCCGCCCGCGAAGGCGGGCTGAAGTTCTAGGGGCGAAAAGATGGCTTACCACAATCAGCAGGACAACGAAGAAGGTTTCCTCGAGAAACTGGTTCAGGTCAATCGGGTGGCCAAGGTTGTCAAAGGCGGCCGGATTTTCGGCTTCACCGCTCTGACCGTCGTTGGCGACGGCCAGGGCCGTGTGGGCTTCGGGCGAGGCAAGGCGCGTGAAGTACCGCTCGCGATCCAGAAGGCCATGCAGGCGGCGCGGCACAACATGATCTCGGTGGACCTTGCAGGCACGACGCTGCAATACCCCGTGACCGGCCGCCACGGTGCGTCCAAGGTGTTCATGCAGCCTGCTTCCGACGGTACGGGCATTATCGCGGGGAAGACGATGCGCGCGGTGCTCGAAGTGGCCGGGGTACAGAACGTGCTTGCGAAGTGTTACGGCTCCACGAACCCGGTCAACGTGATCCAGGCGACCTTCCAGGGCTTGCGCGACATGCGCTCGCCGGATTCGGTTGCCGAGAAGCGCGGCAAGACCGTTGACGAGATCGTGGCGGCTTGACGCCCACGGTACCCAGAGACGCGAAGAGACGTTAGGACACATGGCCAAGATCAAGATTCAGCAGACCAAGAGCACGATCGGTCGCCTGGCGAGTCACAAGGCTTGCGTACGCGGTCTCGGGCTGCGCCGGATCCGGCACGTGGTTGAAGTAGAGGACACTCCCGAAAACCGCGGGATGGTTAACAAAGTGTCCTACATGGTCAAAATCATCGAGTGAATCGACCCATGCGACTCAATGAACTCCAACCCGCTGCGGGTAGCAAACGGAACGCGCGCCGAGTCGGCCGCGGGATCGGCAGTGGAAAAGGTAAAACCTGTGGCCGCGGCCACAAGGGCCAGAAGTCACGCTCGGGTGGCAGGATTCGTGCCGGCTTCGAGGGTGGCCAGCAGCCCCTGCAACTACGTCTGCCAAAGTACGGCTTCAATTCGCGCCTGGCGCGGGTCACGGCCGAGGTGACGTTGTCGGAACTCGACAAGCTCGAAGCGACCGAGATCACGGTTGACGTCCTGCGGGACGCCAACGTGGTGAATCGCGGGACCCTGCGGGCGAAGGTGATGCTGTCCGGCAGCATCAGTCGCGCGGTGACGCTCAAAGGCGTGCGTGCGACCAAGGGCGCGCGTGCGGCAATCGAAGCGGCTGGCGGCTCCGTCCTGGATGACGACGACGCACCAGTGGCGGCAGCGCCTGCGGCCGATGAAGTGCCTGCGGCGAGTGCAGAGTCTGCAGCCATCGAAACTGAAAACGAGAACGAGGACGGCGAAAGCTAGTCAGGCACCATTTTCAGATAAACAGCTTTAGGTAAACCAAGGAAGCGCAGCTTCCACGAACAGACACACGAGAGGAAAAGTCGGAACGGGCGGATACAGACAGCATTCACGCGGTCTCATCCAACTCACGGCAAAACGAAGACGCGAATATGACCAGTTCTCTGGCACAGCGACTCCCAAACGTCAGCGGCGGGCTCACCTAACTCCGGCAGCGGCTTTGGTACGTGCTGCTTGCGATCATCGTGTATCGCGTCGGTAGCCACATCCCCGTTCCCGGCATCAATCCCGATCGGCTGGCGGCACTGTTCGAGCAGAATCAGGGCGGCATCCTGGACATGTTCAACATGTTCTCGGGAGGTGCGCTCGAGCGCATGAGCATCTTTGCGCTCGGGATCATGCCCTACATCTCGGCATCCATCATTACGCAGTTGCTCGTCGCGACGACGCCGTCGCTCCAGCAATTGCGCAAGGAAGGGGAAGCCGGGCGCCGCAAGATTTCCCAGTACACCCGCTGGGGCACGTTGGTACTCGCGCTCATCCAGGGTTTTGCGATGAGCAGCGGCCTGGCCTCCCAGGGCCTGTCCTATACGTCATCGTTCGTATTCCATTTTGTCGCCGTGTCGACGCTTACGACCGGCGCGATGTTCATGATGTGGCTCGGTGAGCAGGTCACGGAGCGCGGCGTCGGCAATGGCATCTCGATCCTGATTTTTGCGGGCATCGTTGCGGGCTTCCCGAGCGCCCTCGGGCAGTCGTTCGAGCAGGCGCGCCAGGGCGAGATTTCGATCCTCGCGCTGCTGCTGATCGGTGCGATTGGCGTGCTCGTGATCGCGGGCGTGGTGTTCGTCGAGCGTGGACAACGCCGGATCACGATCAATTACGCGCGAAGACAGCAGCGGGGCGGTGCCCCGCAGCAACAGAGCAACTTCATTCCCCTAAAGGTGAACATGGCGGGCGTGATTCCCGCGATTTTTGCCTCGAGTCTGCTGCTGTTCCCCGCGTCGCTGGGCCAGTGGTTTGGGGCATCACCGAACATGGAATGGCTGCAGGAGATTGCGCTTCAGATCGCGCCGGGACAGCCGCTCAACATCATTCTGTTTTCGGCAGGCATCATCTTTTTCTGCTTTTGGTACACCGCGATCATGTTCAACCCGAAGGAGGTGGCAGATAACCTCAAGCGTTCGGGTGCGTTCATTCCGGGTTACCGGCCAGGGGATCAGACTGCCGGGTACATCGACACGATCCTGACGCGGCTCACGCTGTTCGGATCGATCTACATGACGCTCGTGTGCCTGATGCCGCAGTTTCTCGTGGTGCAGTTCAATATTTCGTTCCAGCTCGGCGGTACCGCCCTGCTGATCGTGGTGGTGGTGGTGATGGACTTCATGTCGCAGGTGCAGACACACCTGCTGTCACACCAGTACGAGTCGTTGATGAAGAAATCCAACCTGCAGAACTTTGGCAGGCGTTAGGGGCAGGCGACAGGCGGCCCGCGAGGGCAGGAGAACCACATGAAAGTTCGTGCATCGGTGAAGAAGATGTGTCGCAACTGCCGGATCATCCGGCGCAGGGGTGCTGTGCGGGTGATCTGCACGGAACCGCGGCACAAACAGCGCCAAGGCTGAGTCAGGCGAAGGTAGACAGATATGGCACGTATTGCAGGAATCAACATCCCGGACAACAAGCATGCCGGGATATCGCTGACGTACATCTTCGGCGTCGGTCGCAAGACCGCGCTCGATCTGTGCGATGCGACAGGCGTCGACCCGCGGATGCGCATCCAGGACCTCACCGAAGAGGAGTTGGACAAGCTGCGGAGCGAGGTGGGCAAGATGTCCGTCGAAGGTGACCTGCGCCGAGAGGTTCAGCTCAACATCAAGCGTCTGCTGGATCTCGGTTGTTACCGGGGAATCCGGCATCGTCGCAGCCTGCCTACGAACGGCCAACGCACAAAAACGAACGCGCGCACCCGCAAGGGACCGAAGCGCCCGATTCGCAAGTAATCGATCGGAGACACCATGTCCGAATCCGAAGAAGAAACAAGCTCAACGACGCTGACCGGGCCCGTACGGCGCCGCGGCAAGCGGCAGGTGGTAGACGGCCTGGCGCACGTGCACGCGTCGTTCAACAACACGATCATTACGATCACCGATCGCCAGGGCGGCGCCCTCTCCTGGGCAACTGCCGGTGGTTCGGGCTTCCGCGGTGCGCGCAAGAGCACGCCGTTTGCAGCGCAGGTCGCTGCCGAGCGGGCTGGCGTCGCGGCGCAGGAATACGGGGTGCAGAACCTCGAAGTGTTTGTGAAGGGACCNGGACCCGGTCGTGACGCCGCCGTGCGCGCCCTCAACGCGGCCGGCTTCAAGGTGACGAACATCACCGACGTCACCCCCATCCCGCACAACGGCTGCCGCCCNCCCAAGCGGCGCCGGGTGTAAGCAGGAAACGACGAGGAATCAGTTATGGCACGTTATCTCGGACCCACCTGCAAGCTCTCGCGTCGGGAAGGCACGGACCTTTACCTGAAGAGCGGCGTACGCCCGCTCGAGTCGAAGTGTCGCGCGGAAGCGGCGCCCGGTCAGCATGGGGCCCGACGCAGTCGGCCCTCGGACTACGCGATTCANCTGCGCGAGAAGCAGAAGCTCCGTCGNCTGTACGGTGTGCTCGAAAAGCAGTTCCGCAATTACTTCAAGAAGGCGGACCGGCAGAAGGGCGCAACCGGCTACAACATGCTGCGGCTGCTGGAGCGGCGACTCGACAACGTCGTGTATCGCATGGGGTTTGGCTCGACGCGCGCGGAGTCGCGTCAGCTCGTGGCTCATAAGGCGGTCCTGGTCAATGGACAGTCGGTGAATATCGCTTCCTACGCGGTTTCGCCGGGCGATGTTGTGTCGATTCGCGAGAAGTCGCGTAACCAGCTGCGCATTCAGGGCGCGCTCGCGGTAGCGGCNAACCGCACGCCGGTCGAGTGGGTCGANGTCGACACGACCAAGCTCGAAGGCGTGTTTCGGGCGTACCCCGAGCGTGACGAGCTNCCGCAGGAAATCAACGAGAATCTGATCGTGGAGTACTACTCGAAGTAACGATCCTGCGCCTGCGCGGATGCTGCGGGCGCATACATGCGAGACGGGTGACCCCCGAACCTCGGAAACAGACGACCCGCGCCACAATGGGGTGCTGGTCGTCACGAGCCATCCGGAAAGAGGATGACTCGGGTAGCCGTAGAGATCTGCAGCATCGACTCGCGGTAATCGCGGATACATCGCAAACCGCCGATGCGGGGAGCGGCAACAAACGGACCCTGGAGAACTGTGTCTCTATGCCACACTCATCATTGGAATTCCTGACGCCCAAGCACATTCAGGTTGAGAAGGTCAGCCATACCCGTGCGAACGTCGTACTCGAGCCGCTCGAACGTGGATTCGGGCACACGCTCGGCAATGCGCTGCGTCGGATCCTGCTGTCTTCGATGCCNGGCTGCGCGATCAGCGAAGTCGAAATCGAAGGGGTGTTGCACGAATACGGCACGATCGAAGGNGTGCAGGAAGATGTCATTGAGATCCTGCTCAACCTGAAGAACGTGGCAATCCGCCTCGGCAGCGTCGACGAAGCTGAGCTCAGCCTCACCAAGTCCGGCCCGGGCGTCGTCACCGCTGGCGATTTTATGGCCGAGCACGACGTCGAGATTGCCAANCCGGATCAGCCGATTGCCAACCTCAACGAGGCGGGCGAATTGCGACTGCGCGCGACGGTGACGCGCGGACGCGGNTACGAGCCAGCGGACTCCCGCGGCGGTGACGAAGAGCAGGCACGAGTGATCGGCAACCTGCTCCTCGATGCCTCTTACAGCCCGGTGCGCCGCGTGGCCTACAAGGTCGACAGCGCACGCGTCGAGCAGCGCACGGACCTCGACAAGCTCATCATTGATCTCGAAACGAACGGTACGATCGACCCGGAGGAGGCGATCCGCCGCGCGGCGACCATTCTGCAGCAGCAGGTTGCGGTGTTCGTTGACCTCGAGAGCGATGCAGAGCCGGAAGTGGTCGAGCAGGAAGACGAGATCGATCCGATCCTGCTGCGCCCGGTNGANGANNTGGANCTNACCGTNCGNNNNGCNAACTGCCTGAAGGCGGAGAACATCTATTACATCGGCGATCTCATTCGTCGCACAGAAGTGGAGCTTCTGAAGACGCCGAACCTCGGCAAGAAGTCCCTTACCGAAATCAAAGACGTACTNGCGTCACGNGGTCTTTCCCTCGGCATGCGCCTCGAGAACTGGCCGCCCGCGAGCCTGCGCGGCGATGACCGCGTTCTGGGCTAGGCCGCCCGTCGAACCCCCTACGCGAGACCGATCGAGGATATAGCAATGCGCCATCGCAAAAGTGGTCGACATCTGAACAGGACCAGTGCCCATCGCAAGGCACTGTTCCGCAACATGGCGTGTTCGCTGATCGAGCATGAAATCATCAAGACGACGGTACCCAAGGCGAAGGAACTTCGCCGCGTTGCGGAACCGCTCATCACGCTCGCCAAGAACGACTCGGTGGCCAATCGGCGGCTCGCGTTCGCGCGAGTCGGTAACAAGGCCGCGGTCGGCAAGTTGTTCGCCGACATCGGTCCGCGGTTCCAGGAACGTCCCGGTGGCTACACGCGTATTCTGAAGTGCGGCTATCGCGCGGGTGACTCGGCGCCAATGGCCTACATCGAACTGGTCGACCGGGAGATTCCGGAAGACGACGACGAAGATTTCGAAGACGACGACGAGTGAGCAGAGCGGCGTGCCCCAAGGCGGCACGTCGACGCTGGCGGCCCGAACTCAGCTCGCCTTGGTCGGTGCGTCACCCACCCCGCTTCAACCGATAGTGCCCGACGCCCCACTCGGCGCCTTCGTCGTAGCCAAACATCTCCGCGACCGCCAGGAAGAACAGCCGCCAACGGTGCAGCCAGCGGCTGGCGTCTTCGCCGTACGTGTCAGACAGCACTGAACGCAGCGCTGGCGTGCTGGCGTCGAACTCTGCAAGCCAGTCGTTGGACGTTCGCTCGTAATGACTGCCGGGAATCCACCAGTCCGCTTCGACCGCGAGGTGTTGCCCGAACG
Source organism: Gammaproteobacteria bacterium (assembly GCA_002728675.1). Classification (GTDB taxonomy): domain Bacteria; phylum Pseudomonadota; class Gammaproteobacteria; order Pseudomonadales; family Azotimanducaceae. The sequence continues at coordinate 21,256 of PBVL01000111.1, read as the reverse complement.
CGTGCGGTAGATCGAACGCCGGCATCAGGCCGCCTGTGAAGAAGTGGCTCGCCATCCAGTTGTTCTGACCCTCGAACAGATAGGCGTGGGTCCGATGGCAGAAGACGTGCAGGAACGCGCGGCCTTCCGGCTTCAGCCAGCGGGCGACGCGCTCGAATGCGGTGTCCCAGTTCTGCAGATGTTCGAACATCTCGACCGACACGACCCGATCGAACTGGCCCTCGGCATCGAAGTCGTTGAAGTCGCAGGTGAGTATCTCGACGTTGGTCAGGCCCTGGGACCGCGCCCGGCTGAGGATGTACTCGCGCTGCGAGTGTGAGTTCGACATCGCGGTGATACGGCTGCGTGGATAGCGGGCGGCCATCCAGAGCGTCAGCGAACCCCAGCCACAGCCAAGTTCCAGAACGTCCTGCCCATCGGCGAGGTCCGCATGCTCACATGTCAGTGCGAGCATCGCCTCCTCGGCCTCGGCGAGTGTGGTCCCGGCGTCAGGGTAGTAACAGCTTGAATACTTCAGCCGTGGGCCGAGCGCGGCCTCGAAGAGTTCGGCGGGCACCTCGTAGTGCTGCTCGTTGGCCGTGTCGGTGTGGATCGCGAGCGCGCGGTGCGCGAGCGCATCAGCGCCGACACGGCCGATTCCCTGGACGAGTTCGCGTTTCCGCGCCGCAACCAGCCGGCGGATGCCCATGCGCAGCAGTGGGTCAGGAAAAGCGCCGTGTTCCGCGAGGCTGACGAGAGGAGCAAGCATGGGTGTCCTGTAATACGGTGGAAGTGCCTGACGCATACGCCTGATCTGGCCCGTCGGTTCACTCCGTCTGTTGTTGGATCTCCGGTTCGCCCGGTGACAGACGATCCGCCAGCGCCCGCAGATTCGCCATCCTGTCTTCCGTTCGGGGGTGACTCGAAAGGAACGGGAGGGGGTGTTTCTTGCCCTGCGCCGCCAGCGTCTCCTGCAGGCGCACGGCGCCTTGCGCGGCATAGCCGGCCTGCACGGCCCAGACTGCCCCAAGGTAGTCGGACTCCCGTTCGGCCTTGCGGCTGTAGGTCGAATCGACCGCCGTGACGAGTGCGCGACCCAGCAACGAGCCGATCGGGTTTTGGATCAGACCCCCGACGACGCTGTTTGCCACCTGTTGGGGAATGTTGCGCTTCTGCTGCTTGTCGCCGTGTTCCAGCTTGAGATGCGCGATCTCATGACCGATCAACGCGGCAAACTGAGCGTCGTCCGCGCCAATCGCGTCGAGCATCGCGAAATTGATGCCGATGATGGGTTGGCGTTCCATGATCGTGGCGAAGGCGTTTGGGGCATCGCCGGGGACGATGACCAGCCGAACCGGATACTCGGCGGCAAATTGGATTCGCTCGTGGACCGCTTCGAGCATTGTGAGCTGCTCGACGTCCAGCCAGCGCCCGCCCACCTCAACCCGCGGATGCCAGGTAAGCGTCAGGTCAGCCACATCCCAGACGCCCGCGTCCAGCGCGGCGCGTGCGGGGTCAACCACCGTCAGGACTGCTGCGATCATCAGTAGCCGGAGCATGCAGGTTCCTCGGCAAACCACCGTCCTCACCAGTGTGCCCTTTCGGGGATGAACGACACTTGAACGCTGATCACGCGGCGGCGGAGCCGTCCAGGATGGGCTTCAGGAACTGCCCGGTAAATGACGCGTCGCAGGTGGCCACGTCTTCCGGCGTGCCCTGTGTCACGATCATGCCGCCGCCGGAGCCCCCTTCAGGGCCAAGGTCGATCAGCCAGTCCGCCGTTTTGATGACGTCCAGGTTGTGCTCGATGATGACGATCGTGTTGCCCTGATCGCGCAGGTGATGCAGAACCGAGAGCAGTTGCTGAATGTCGTGGAAGTGCAGCCCTGTGGTCGGCTCATCGAGGATGTACAGCGTGCTTCCCGTGTCCCGCTTCGACAGCTCCCGCGCGAGTTTGATGCGTTGGGCCTCGCCCCCAGAGAGCGTCGTCGCTGACTGTCCCAGGCGGATGTAGGAAAGGCCCACGTCAATGAGCGTTTTCAGCCGACGCTGGATGACGGGCACAGCGCCAAGGAACTCGTGTGCGTCCTCCACCGTCATGTCGAGCACCTCGCTGATATTCCTGCCCTTGTAGAGCACCTCGAGCGTCTCGCGGTTGTAGCGCTGGCCTTTGCACTCATCGCACGTGACGTAGACGTCCGGTAGGAAGTGCATTTCCACCTTGATCAGGCCGTCGCCCTGGCAGGCCTCGCAGCGACCCCCCTTGACGTTGAAACTGAACCGTCCGGGTTTGTAGCCGCGCGAGCGGGCTTCCTGCGTGGCCGCGAAGAGTTCACGGATCGGAGTAAAGATGTTGGTGTAGGTCGCGGGGTTCGAGCGGGGCGTCCTGCCGATCGGGCTCTGATCGATGTCGACCACCTTGTCGAGCGCGTCCATCCCTTCGATCGACTCGTAGGGCGCCGGGTGCACGGTTGTCGCGCCGTTCAGTTGCCGTGCGGCGATCGGGTAGAGCGTGTGGTTCACCAGCGTCGACTTGCCAGAGCCGGAGACCCCGGTCACGCAGGTCATGAGGCCAAGCGGAATCTCGAGATCGACATTTTGCAGGTTGTTGCCGGTCGCACCGCGCAGAACCAGCATCTTCTCCGGGTCGCACGCCTGGCGCTGGGCAGGAATCTCGATTGCCCGCTTGCCGGACAGGAACTGACCGGTGATCGACTCGTCGCTCGACCGGATGGCGTCGATCGTCCCCTGGGCGACGATGTGGCCGCCGTGGATACCGGCCCCCGGCCCAATGTCGATGATCCAGTCAGAGGTTCGGATGGCCTCTTCGTCGTGTTCGACGACGATGACGGTGTTGCCCATGTCGCGCAGGTTCGTGAGCGTATCGAGCAGCCGCGCGTTGTCGCGCTGGTGCAGGCCGATGGACGGCTCGTCGAGGATGTACATCACACCGACGAGCCCCGCGCCAATCTGGCTGGCCAGACGAATGCGCTGTGCTTCGCCTCCCGAGAGCGTCTCCGCGCTGCGTGAGAGTGTCAGGTAGTTCAACCCGACGTTCATCAGGAACGACAGCCGGGCACGGATTTCATCCAGCACTTTCGCCGAAATGCTGGCGCGTTGGCCGGTCAGTTCGAGCGATGTGAACCACTGGTGCGCGTCAGCAACGGACAACGCGCTGATCTCGGGCAGCGTGCGTTCCTCGATCGTGACCGCTGCCGCGTCGGTGTTCAGGCGCGAGCCACGGCACGTCGGGCAATGCTCGGTCGACAGATACTTCATCAGCGTCTCGCGCACCATCGCCGAGTCGGTGTCGCGAAAGCGGCGCTCCATGTTGGGCACGATGCCTTCGAAGGTATGCGACCGGGTGTATTCATCACCCCGGTCGTTGACGTACCGGAAGCGAATTGCTTCGTCGCCCGAACCGTGCAGCACCGCCTCCTGGTGTGCCTTGTCCAGCGACTTGAAGGGTGTCCCGAGGTCAAAGCCGTAGTGCTCTGCGAGCGACGTCAGCATCTGGAAGTAGTAGACGTTGCGCCGATCCCAACCCTGGATTGCACCCTCCGCGATGGACAGTTCAGGATCCGTGACGATGTTGTTGACGTCAAAGAACTGATGAATCCCAAGACCGTCACAGACACGGCACGCGCCCGCCGGATTGTTGAATGAGAACAGTCGCGGCTCGAGTTCCATGATGCTGTGCCCGCAGGTGGGGCACGCAAAGAGGGACGAGAACACCAGCTCATCGCTGTCATCGTCGAGATTCGCGACCGAAACGACACCTTCTCCCACCTTTACGGCGGTCTCCAGCGAATCGGCAAGGCGTGTCTTGACGTCGCCCCGGACCCGGAAGCGGTCAACGACAACTTCGATGGTGTGTTTCTTGTTCTTGTTCAGACTCGGCAGATCGTCCAGTTCGGTCACGATGCCGTCGATGCGCACCCGGACGTAGCCCTGGCTGCGCAGCTCGTTGAAGACGTGCAGATGCTCGCCTTTGCGCTCCTTGATGACCGGTGCGCAGAGCATGACCCGCGTTCCTTCGGGGATCGCCAGAATCTGATCCACCATCTGGCTCACGGACTGCGCCTCGAGCTTCGTGCCGTGTTCCGGGCAACGCGGCTCGCCAACCCGGGCGTACAGCAGGCGCAGGTAGTCGTAGATTTCGGTGATCGTGCCAACGGTCGAACGTGGATTGTGACTCGTCGATTTCTGCTCGATCGAAATGGCCGGTGACAGGCCTTCGATGTGATCGATGTCCGGCTTTTCCATGAGCGAGAGGAACTGCCGCGCGTACGCCGACAGGGACTCGACGTACCGTCGCTGCCCCTCGGCATACAGCGTGTCGAATGCGAGCGACGACTTGCCCGACCCCGAGAGCCCCGTCACCACGACAAGCCGGTCGCGCGGGATGTCCAGATCAAGGTTCTTGAGGTTGTGCGTGCGTGCGCCGCGAATGACGATTTGGTCCATCGGTGCTGGTGATCGCGGGTCCCAAAGGTGGGCGGCAATACTGCCATTTAATCGCGTGCGGGGACATGATGTGTTTGCTGTCTTCAACAGCGCCTTGCCAACAATCATTCCCCGGCGCGGGCTCGACCATGCATGCACGTCCGGCACGCAATGCCGTCATTCGGGCGAAGGCTCCGGTATGCTCGCGGGAACACATCACGGGAGTAGGACAATGATCACTCTGTGCCGCTTCGGTCCCGCATGGGAAACGTTTGGGTGTATCAGTCAGTTCGTACTGAAGGTGGAGACTTACCTGCGCATGGCTGGTATCGAATTCGAGACGCGAAGCCTCGGGGCCGGGTTCGCGGAAACCGCGCCGAAGGGCAAGCTGCCGTACATCGAGCATGACGGCGAGCGGATCGCAGACTCCGGCTTCATCATCGATTATCTGAAGGCCCACTTCGGTGACCCCCTGGACGGTTCGCTCAGCGCGGTCGACCGGGCGCGGGGCCACACGATCAGGCGCATGATCGAGGAGCACATCTGGTGGGTGATGGCGCGTGAGCGCTGGACGGCTCCCGAGGCGCCCTACTGGAACACCCCCGGCCTGCTGGAGGGGGTCGACGAGGCCACCTATGCAGGGGTTCGGGAGGACAACCTGCGCAAGTGTTTGGAGCACGGCGTTGGCGGCTTCACCGAGGATGAACTCGACGCGCGCGGCCGGGAAGATCTCGATGCGCTCGCGGCGCTCCTCGGAACCCAGACTTACCTGCTTGGCGAGCAGGCGACGTCGGTTGACGCGACCGCCTACGCGTTCCTGTGGCAGATTCTGAACGCGCCATACGCTTCACGTCTGAAGGACGCGGCCTCGGGCCACGCCAACCTGGTGGCGTACGTCGCTCGCATGAGCGATGCGTACTTTGCGGATGATCCGATGTCGATGGCTCGCGAGGTGGCGTCGCCCTGAGCGCGGCGGCGCGGATCATCGGTCGAGGATGACAGGTCTTGCGACAGGCCTGATGGTCCGGCCCGGTCTCCGCTTGGTATTCTGGTGAGGCCAGGCGCGGTTAGAGGAGAACAATGTCCAGCACTGAAGCCGACACGACGGGTGTATTCCATTTTCTGACTCCGGACACAGAGTCTTCGCTCTTCCGTAACGATCGCGTGCGGATGACCAGGGACGACCGGGGCAACTTCGTCGACAGCGAAGGCGTGGCGACCGAAGCGCACGAAGTCGCGGTCATTGATGCCCGCAGACTCTCAACGGCAGACGCCATGACGCTTGACCGAAACGGTTTCGAGCTTCGGCACGCGCCGGTGACGAGCTACGATTTCCTGGATCATCAGGAGGTGATCACCGGCTACTACCGTGACTGCGAACAACTGGTGGCGGAGGCGACTGGTGCGCGGGTCTGGGCGTTCGATCACAACGTCCGGTCCGCGGGCGGGCTGAACGAGAAACGTCAGATCAAAGGCGGCCAGGACGTGCAGGGGCCGGCGCACATCGTGCACGGCGACTATACGCTGCGCTCCGCGCCGGAACGGCTCATGCAGCTGACGCGTCTGCCGAGCGTGAACGACACGCTGCGGGACGTACTCCCTGAGGGGCAGGGCCTTGTCCCGGAGGACATCGCGAACCGCGCGCTCGAGGACGGCGGCCGGTTCGCGATCATCAATGTCTGGCGCAACATCGAGCCAGTCCCGGTCGCGACCCATCCGCTTGCCCTGTGTGACGGCCAGGACGTCGAGACGGACGACCTCGTGGTGTTCGAGATTCACATGCCCGACAGGGTCGGCGAGAACTACTGGGCCAAGTTCGATGAGCGGCACACGTTTTACAGCTATCCGGGCATGACCCGTGACGAGGCGTTGCTGATCAAGCAATGGGATTCAGCGGGGCTGCTGGCGACGAGCCGCGGCAAGCACCCCGATCACGAATCGGACGGCCCGTGCACCTTCAGCTTCCACAGTGCCTTCAACGATCCGCGGACGCCCGAGGATGCTCCCGACCGCTGGAGCATCGAGGTCCGATGCGTGGTGCTCTACGAGGCATCGTCCGACGCCGGCTGATTGGCGGGGTTCGGGCAACAGCACATCGTTCGGCCCGGACTGTCGCGGTCAGGCGTACCTTCATCTGTGACCGTCGGCTACCTTGTGGCCATCAGACCCCGACGGAACGGCCGACGCCTCGGCAGTGCATGGGTCCGAACCTGGCGCATTCCAGCGGGCGCTTGATGACAGCGATTCTGCCCCGGCCTGTATTGCGACTTCCGCGGTGCGAGTCGTGCGGGACTGCCTTACCGACAGAGGACTCGCGCCGATGGCGCGACGGCGATCTCCCGCATGCGTTTGGTATGATCGCGGCCCCCTTCCACTCTTTCGTTGGCACGCACATGTCCCCGAAAATCAGCAGTCCGGACGCGCCAAGCGTGAAGTTCCGCGCAGGAATCGTCGGTGTGCCGAGGGTCGGGCACCGGGACTGACATGCGGCAGATGTGGTCAACAGCGCGGGGAGTTGTTCCTGGAGACGGCGCGTGACGGGACTCGAGATCCGTGCGACCGCATCGGTCAGCTTCCTCTACATGGTGCGGATGTTTGGCCTCTTCATGGTCATTCCTGTGCTGCCGCTCGCGGCGGACGCATACGCGGGCGCGACGATTGCGCTGATGGGGCTCGCGGTTGGCGTCTATGGCCTCAGCCAGGGCCTGCTGCAGATCCCCTTCGGCTTGCTGTCAGATCGGATCGGCCGCAAGCCGGTGATTTATCTGGGCCTTGCGCTGTTCATCGCGGGCAGTGCGCTGGCGGCCTGGGCGGAGACGATCGGTTGGCTGATCGCCGCGCGTCTGCTGCAGGGCTGTGGCGCAATCGCCGGGACGCTGCTCGCCCTCATGGGTGATCTGACGCGCGTCAACATGCGGACGGTCGCGATGGCGTTCGTGGGTATCAGCATCGGCGTGTCGTTTGGGCTGTCGCTGATCGCAGGCCCCTGGTTCAACACGCTGATTGGATTGCCGGGAGTCTTCCTGCTCAATGCCGGGCTCGGCGCTGTGGGTATGGTGGTCGTGGCGGTGTTCGTACCGACGCCCACTGCACGGCGCGTGAATCTGGACAACGCCGTGATTCCCGCGGACATCCTGCAGTTGGCGACGCGCCCCGACATAGCCGCCCTCTGCGTATCCATCCTGTTGGCGCACCATCTCCTCATGTCGGGTTTCCTCGCGTTCCCGAGGTTGCTGGTCGAGGTTGGGTATACCGTTGACGTGCATCACTACATCTACCTCGGGCTGCTCGCCGGCACGTTTGTGCTGATGGGGCCGGTCATGCGACTCGGAGCGAACCCCCGCTTCACGAAGCATGTGCTGCTCTCCGTGATTGCCCTCGCGGCGGGTTCGCTTGCGGCGCTGTCGGGGCAGGCGAGCGGCGTGGGTGTCCTGTTGACCATGGGTGGCTTCTTCATGGCGTTCAACCTCCTCGAGGTGGTGCTTCCCGCGCAACTCACGCGTGCGGCTCCGGCAGGCCGCCGCGGCACAGCGGCGGGGCTGTTCTCCGCCGCGCAATTCGGCGGGGTGTTTACCGGAGGCGCCGTGGGCGGGTTGCTCATTCAAACGTGGGGGAACGCCGCGCTGCTGTACGTCAACGCTGGATGTGCGGTGCTGTGGTTTGGACTCGTGATGTGGGGACTCACGGTCCGCGATGTCTCCGGTCGGGTGATCGAGATCGCAGATCCGACCTCCGATCATGCCCACTCGTTGGTTAACGCGTTATTATCCATCGAAGGCATCGACGACGTTGTTTTCGTCGAAGCTGAAGGGATGGCCTACCTGAAGATCGACAACGCGCACTTTGTCGAGGACAGGCTTGAGCGCCTGCTGGCGCAATCGGGTGCGACTTGAAGGTCGCGCTCACCGGGTGAAGAGTCAGGAGCCGAATCATGGCGAGTCGTGGAGTAAACAAGGTCATTCTCGTAGGTAATCTGGGAGCCGATCCGGAAACCCGTTACATGCCGAGCGGGAACGCTGTGACCAACGTACGGATGGCAACGAGTCAGACGTGGCGGGACCGCGAATCCGGCCAGCAGAACGAACGAACAGAATGGCACCGGGTGGTGTTTTTCAATCGCCTCGCCGAGATCGCCGGCGAATATCTGCGCAAGGGCTCGAAGATCTACGTGGAGGGCTCCCTGCGCACCCGGCAGTGGGAGCGCGAAGGACAGAAGCACTATTCGACCGAGATCGTCGCCGACGAGATGCAGATGCTCGACAGCCGCGGTGGAGGAGACTTCGGTGGCGGCGGCATGCAGGGCGGCGGCCAGGGCGGACAGGGCGGACAGGGCGGCGGCAGTGGCTACGACGACCGTGGCGGATTCTCGGCGCCGCCTTCAGACGACGACTTCGACGACGACATCCCCTTCTAGCGCCCGCGGTTAGGCGTCGTCCAGACGCAGGAAATAGCGCGGCGGGAAGCCGGTCAGAATTCTGAACACGAGCGGCAGCGGGTTGTCCGCATCTACGCGGTCATGCTCCGCGCCGGTGACCGGTACTGCCGTGTACTCTGTGGTTTGCTCTTCGAACGTGACCGCAACGCCGGGATTGTCGAGCGCGCGGTAGTACCACATCCGTGGCCAGTGATTCACCGCGACGTAGACGTTGCCATCGCTTTCCAGTCGAGCAAGCACGCGATCGTGCGCACCTCCGTCATCGCGCGTCGTGATCACGAGCGTCGTGGGGTTGGCCGGCTGAAAGTAGCCGAGCAGAGACTCGAACAACGCGACGATGCCGACGTAAACGCCGAGCAGGATTGCCGCGATCTTGCCCGTCTTGTGCATGTCGTTCCCGGATGCTGGTTTGCCGGTGATGGTACCCCGCCCGGACCCGGCGGCAAAAAGCGCTAAGATCGAAGCGACCCCGGCAAGCCTGACACGGAGACACCATGGCGAAGATACCGCTCTTCCCGCTGCCGCTCTTGCTGTTCCCCGGCGGTCGCCTGCCGCTCAAGATCTTCGAACCGCGCTACCTCGACATGATCGGGCAGTGCATGCGCGATGAGTCCGGCTTCGCAATCGTCATGATCCGCCAGGGGCGGCAGGTGATGGTCGGGCCGGATGCCGACCAGCCCGAGATCTGCACAACGGGGACGTACGTGCGGATCATCGATTTCGACAAACGCGATGACGGCATGCTGACCGTCATGGTCGAGGGTGATGTGAAGGTGAAACTGCGCGAGCGCAGCAGTCAGGACGACGGCCTGATGCTGGGCGACGTCGAGTTCCTGCCGCTTGATGACGATGCGCCCGTCCCGGAGTCGCTCGGGCACCTCAGTACGCTGCTCGAACGGTTCACGGAACACGAGATGGTGCAGCGTCTCGGGTTGCAGATCGACTACGAGTCCGCGGTGGAGGTTGGTGGTCGACTCACCGAACTGCTGCCCTGCCCGGACCCCGTCAAACAGTTCCTGCTGGAACTGTCTGATCCCGTTGAGCGCCTCGAACAGCTGGACGAGGTTGTGCGACAGATGCAGGGGGCGCAGTAGTCGCCCTCAGGAGACAGGCGCGCGGCCCCGCGTGCGGGATTCCGTCAGCCCCCTCTATGAAGCACGTAGTCTGCGTTGCGCGTCGTCAGCGGATTGCGCGTGCACACGCGTGCATAGGTTGCGTCGACGAAGCGCCAGGGGAGATGTTCGTCTCATCAGGTCGGGATTCCCAGCCGGCGGCACTGCACCCAGTGCGCGGGCCGGTACCCCACATCATCGAAATAGAAGCGGGTCGCGTCGAATGATCGCTGGTCCCACTCGGTGACGCGCAACCCAAGGGCCTTGCAGAGCAACGTCTGTCCCGCACACAGCCTGTCCACGGGCCGCTTTCGACGGTTCAGCGGGTTATTGGCCGCCATGACCGCCGCGCCAGAGGTGGGCGACTGCGCATCGAAGAAAGGGTAGGCGGACTTGATCAGTACCGCGTTGCCCTTACCCCGCGCACTGACGTTCAGCGAGTCGCCGCCCCGCGCGTAGTACATGTAGATCGTCCCCGGCGGCATGAAGAGTGCTGCCCGCCTGGCCGTGTATCCCAGGGACGCGTGGCTGCCGAGATCGTCGATCGCATAAGCCTCCGTTTCGATGATGCGCGCGGCAAGCCAGCGTTGGCGACCGTCGTGTACGACCGCGTGCCGGATCACCTTGCCGAGGAGGGCCACCGCGAGATCGGGGGACGGTTGATCGAAGAACGTGGTGTCGAGCTGCATGGCCCGATTGTCGCGCTTTCGCCGGGCGGGCGAACCCCCTCACGCTGGCCATAGTCTTTAGGGGATCTCTTGCCGTCGGTTATACTGCGGACCATGAACGACTCGCAGAACATTGATATTCGCGAATACATGCGTGCGCTGGGTACCGACGCGCGGAACGCGTCGCGTGTCATGGGCGCGGCCTCGACCAAATCCAAGAACAACGCGCTGCTCGGCATTGCGCGAGCGATCCGCGAGGACATCGACGCCGTCATGGCCGCCAACGAGCGTGACCTCGAGCGGGGGCGCGCGAATGACATCGACGCGCCGCTGCTGGACCGGCTCGAACTGACGCCGGCGCGGGTCGACACCATGATCGAAGGGCTGCACCAGGTTGCGGCCCTTCAGGACCCCATTGGCGAGGTCACGGACCTCGCGTACCGGCCGAGTGGCATCCAGGTCGGCAAGATGCGTGTCCCTCTCGGGGTCATCGGGTTCATTTACGAGTCGCGCCCCAACGTGACGATCGAGGGTGCGAGTCTCTGCATCAAGTCGGGCAACGCGCTCATTCTGCGGGGTGGTTCCGAAGCGTTTCACTCGAACCGTGCGCTGGCCGACTGTGTGCAGAAAGGACTGGCTGCAGCCGGGTTGCCGGCGACCGCGGTGCAGCTCGTGAACACCACGGACCGTCAGGCCGTCAGTGAAATGGCGCGCATGGACGAGTTCATGGACGTCATTGTGCCCCGCGGCGGTCGCGGACTGATCGAGCGGATCATGCAGGAGTCGCGGGTGACTGTGATCAAGCACCTCGACGGCATCTGTCACGTGTACATCGACGATGCGGCAGAGCGTGACATGGCGCTGGATCTCGCGATGAATGCCAAGACCCAGCGGTATGCGGTCTGCAACGCGATGGAGACTCTGCTGGTGGCCGAGTCCCGTGCGGAAGAACTGCTGCCGGAGCTTGGCAAACGATACGAAGCCGCGGGCGTCGAGTTGCGGGGCTGTGACCGGACCCGCGCGATCCTCGGTGAAAGCGTGTGCGCAGCTACCGAAGATGACTGGCGCGCCGAGTATCTCGGACCGACACTCGCCGTGCGCGTGGTTGGCGGACTCGACGAGGCAATCGAGCACATCAACACGTTTGGGTCGCAACATACCGATACGATCGTGACAACGAACTACGACGCGAGCTGGCGCTTTCAACGCGAGGTGGACTCGAGTTCGGTCATGGTCAACGTGTCGACCCGCTTCTCGGACGGATTCGAATACGGCCTGGGTGCCGAGATCGGGATCTCGACCGACAAGATTCATGCCCGCGGACCGGTTGGTCTCGAGGGCCTCACGTCGCAGAAGTTTGTCGTCCATGGAGACGGTCAGCTTAGGTGAAGCGGCAATCTGTCCAGGGCTCACCCACCGTCCCCATGCGGCATCGTCCCAGCACAGAGCTTCGCGTTTGAGCAGTCCGCGCGGCGTGGGCGTCTTCGGCGGCACGTTCGACCCGGTTCATCGCGGCCACGTCGCAAGCATTGTCGATTTCCGCGACCGGCTCTCCCTTGCGCGGGTGCTCGTGATCCCTGCGGGCGTGCCTCCGCACCGCGATACGCCTGCGTCGTCGGGCGCGCAGCGTCTCGAGATGCTGCGGCTCGCGTTCGAGGGTGAGACGCGGATCGAGATCGACGACAGAGAGCTGAAGCGGTCAGGGCGCTCGTTCATGGTGGACACCCTCGCATCGATCCGTGAGGAACTCGGGGCGTCGGAGCCACTGCTGTTCGCGCTGGGAATGGACGCGTATCTGACGTTGCCGACGTGGCACAAATGGGAGGCGCTGACCCGCTTCGCGCACATCGTGGCGCTCGCGCGACCGGGGATCGAGTCGGTCCTGCCGCCCGTGCTGCAGGCCTGGGAAGCCGGACGGCGCGTTGCGCCCGATGCGCTTCTGGACAGCGCGGCAGGCTGCATCGCACACCTCGAGCTGTCGCAACTCGACGTGTCCGCGACTGCGGTCCGGGATCGGCGCGGCGCCGGGTCCGACTGGCGCAACTGGCTGACGCCGGCGGTTGCTGACTACATTGAAACGCGGGGGCTGTACCTGCAGTCTCCCGATGCGGGAGCCGATGACGGCGGACCCGCGCGGACGCCTGCCGAACCCGGCAGATTGGCCGGAACGACAAACCCTGCATGAGGAGGGCTGAGGGAAGTTTGAACAGCGAGGAACTGAAAGACCTGATCATCGATGCTCTGGACGACGCGAAGGGTGTCGGAATCGTAGCGCTGGACGTGACCGAACTCACCGATGTGACCGACTACATGGTGATTGTTACCGGCACGTCCAACCGACACGTGCGCTCGATGACCGATCGCGTGATCGAGGCCTGCCGCGAGCGTGGTGAACGGCCGCTGGGGGTCGAAGTGGAAGAAGCAGGCGAGTGGGTGTTGCTCGACATGACGGACGTTGTCGTTCACGTCATGTTGGCCGCGGCCCGGGAACTGTATGACCTTGAACGACTCTGGAGCGACCTCGGCAGGGTGACTTCGGACGAATCAGAGACGGCGACCACCTGACGCGGCACCGGTCGCCATGAAGGGAGCGTGGATGCGCGGGTTGCGCGCCACCTGAAGATTGGACTGCCGCGGAAGTGTGTCACGAGGTGCGTCACGCCGAGCGGAGACCGTGCACGGAGCCCGTAGGGCCTGAGGATCGGGAGCATGCGAATCGATCTCATCGCGGCGGGAGTCAAACCGCCGGCCTGGGTGAAAGACGGTTTCGCCGAATACAGCAAGCGCGTTGGCGGCGGATTCAGCCTGGAGCTGACGGAGGTTGCCCCGGCGAAACGCGCGAAATCGGGGAACGTTGCGGCCTACCGCGCCGACGAGTGGCGGCGTATGCAGTCGCATCTCATGCCGGACGCGCATGTCGTGGCACTCGACGTTGGTGGGCAACCCTGGTCGACGGAGGGGTTCGCGCAACAGTTGGAGAACTGGCAGACCCGGGTCGGGCGCGCGCAGCTGCTGGTTGGTGGCCCGGACGGCCTGGATCCCGAATGTCTCGCAAGCGTGAATGCCCGCTGGTCCCTGTCGCCGCTGACATTTCCGCACTTTCTCGTGCGCATCCTGGTGGCGGAACAGGTCTACCGCGCGGTCAGTCTGTTGCAGAATCACCCATACCACAGAGCCTGAATCACCATGCCGACAGCCCTGAGTTTCAAAGATCCGAACGGCGAATCAACCATAGTTCACCGTGCCTGACTCACGATGCCCGAACCGCTAGCACTCAAGGACCAGACCAGCGAAGCGCAGATCTACATTGATCGTGTCTCGTTCTGCTTTGGGCTGCTGGTGCTGGGTGCCCTCTTGCTCGTCGGGCGCATGTTCTACCTGCAGATCGTCGAGCACGATCGCTATTCGACCCTCGCGGATGAAAACCGGATCCAGGTCCAGTCCATCGCGCCAGTGCGCGGTCTGATCTACGACCGGAACGGCGTCCTCATCGCGGACAACGTCCCGTCCAAATTTCTGACGCTGACCACGGAACTGACGAGGGACGTCACCGGAACGCTTGACGCGCTGCGCGACGTGATCGGGCTGAATGACGCCGAGATCGAGGCGTTCGCAAAACGCCGGGCCCGCAAGCGCCGGCCCTACGACCCCGTCCCCGTGCGCTATCACCTCTCCGAAGAAGAGATTGCGCGGATCGAGGTCAACCGCTACCGACTGCCGGGTGTGCGGGTGGATGCCCAACTCGTCCGGCACTACCCGGAACGTGGCCTGCTGGCCCATGCGGTCGGTTCGGTGCGGCGGATCAATGAGGACGATCTCAAACGAATCGACCAGGTGGCGTATTCGGGCACCGATCACATCGGCAAGACCGGGATCGAACGGTTCTATGAGCCGTTGCTGCTCGGCAGGGTTGGCTATCGGAGAATCGAAACGAATGCGCTGGGCCGCGTGATGAACGTGCTCGACGAAACCAAGCCGGTTCCCGGACGCAACCTCACGCTGCAGATCGACGCGGGTCTGCAGCAGGCTGCGAGCGATGCGCTTGGCGATCGGCGTGGCGTCGTCGTGGCCATTGAACCGGCCACGGGCGGCATTCTGGCGATGGTGAGCAAACCCTCCTACGACCCGAACCTGTTCGTTACCGGCATTGATCACGAAACCTACGGTGCGCTGCGGGACTCGATCGACGTGCCACTCTTCAACCGCGTCCTGCAGGGCCAGTACGAGCCTGGTTCGACGCTGAAGCCATTCCTGGGACTGATTGGCCTCGCCGAGGGCACGGTGACCGAGGAGACCATCGTCGAGGATCCCGGCTGGTTCCGGCTGCGGGGGAATCAGCGGCTCTATCGGGACTGGAACTGGACGAAAGACGGTCGCGGCGGTCACGGCGACGCCGTGAACCTGGATCGGGCGCTGTACCGTTCCTGCAACGTCTACTTCTACTCACTCGCCGTGAAGATGGGGATCGGTACGATCCATGAGAACCTTGCGCTCTTCGGTTTCGGCAGGAACCTCTCGCTGGATCTGCCGGAAGGGAGGAGCGGTCTGCTGCTGTCACCCGACTGGAAGCGGACGGTGCGCGGGGAGCAGTGGTATCCCGGCGACACCGTGAACATTGGTATTGGTCAGGGCGACATGCTGGTGACGCCGCTTCAACTGGCTTCGGCGGTCACCGTAATTGCCAATCGTGGGCGGTTCATTCCGCCGCGGCTTCTGCTGGAGGGTGCTGACGTGCCGGAAGCCCGGGAGCAGGTCGACAACGTCACATCAATATCCCGGGAACACTGGGATGCCGTGATCCTTGGAATGGAAAACGTCATCCACCGCGGCAACATGGGCTTCGGTGAGAATGGGACCGCCTGGGCGTACATCGGGCAGGACATTCCCTACCGCATGGCGGGCAAGTCGGGTACCGCTCAGGTTGTGGGGATCAAACAGGGCGAGGAATACGACGAGGAACTGCTTGACGATCGCCAGCGAAAACACGCCTGGTTCGTGGCGTTCGCACCCGTTGAGGCGCCAACGATCGCGCTTGCGGTGCTGGTCGAGAACGGCGGCGGCGGGAGTTCGGTTGCGTCGCCTGTTGCACGCACCGTGCTCGACCATTACCTCCTTGATGACACGCCGGGGATCGTCGGCCGATGAGCCATGACTTTGTCAGAAGACTCACCAACTCGGGGTACGTCTATCGCCCGGTTGGCGGCCTTGGCAGTCATCTACATATCGATTTTGTGTTGCTAGGCCTGCTGTTTGCAATCTCGGCCTACGGACTGCTCATTCTCTACAGCGCAGTCGGTGGTGAAACGGCGCCGGTGGTCTCGCAGCTCGGCAAGCTGGGAGTCGCGACCGCGGTCATGCTCGTAATGGCGCAGATCAGTCCGGTGTTCTACATGCGCATTGCGCCCTGGCTCTACGCAACGGGGGTTGGGCTGCTGATTCTGGTGCCGTTCTTCGGCACGGAGGTCAACAACGCCCGGCGTTGGCTGGTCATTCCCGGAGTGTTTGGCTTCCAGCCGTCGGAGCTGATGAAACTTGTCGTGCCGCTCGTGCTCGCGGGTTACTTCCAGCACAGGCACCTGCCCCCGAAACCCCGGCACGTCTTCTGGGTGATGGTGATCATTCTTATGCCGGTGATTCTGGTGGAACGCCAGCCCGATCTCGGCACGGCGGTGCTGATTGGGGCCTCGGGCATCCTCGTGCTCATCCTGGCTGGCCTGCCGCGCCGGATGATCTTCGGCGCCGCAGCGTTGGGCGTGATGCTTGCGCCCCTGCTGTGGTTTTTTGTCATGAAACCTTACCAGCAGGGCAGGATCCTGACGTTCTTAGATCCTGAGCGCGATCCGCTCGGTGCCGGCTGGAACACGATTCAGGCCAAAACGGCGATCGGCTCCGGCGGCCTGACCGGCAAGGGCATCTTCAATGGCACTCAGTCCAATCTCGATTTCCTGCCGGAAAGCCAGACCGACTTCATCATTGCGGTCCTGGCAGAGGAACAAGGCCTGCTTGGTGTGGTCGTATTGATGATCCTGTACCTGCTGCTGATCGGGCGCGGCGTCATCATGTCCATCGAAGCTCAGGATACGTTCGGTCGGCTGCTGGCCGGTTCGCTGACGTTCACGTTCTTCGTGTACGTGTTTGTCAATGTCGGTATGGTTAGCGGACTTTTGCCGGTGGTCGGCGTCCCCTTGCCTTTGGTGAGTTTCGGGGGGACGTCGATTGTCACGTTGTTCGCGGGATTCGGTTTGCTGATGTCGGTGCACACGCACCGTCGAATCATGATGTAGGAGGCCCTCGAGATGAAGCAGTACAGATCTCTCCTGTCGTTGGTCTGCGCCGCTGTGTGCGCGGGCGCTGTGCACACGGGCGCCGCGCATGCGGAAGCGTATTCCGGGCGCGCGGACGTTGTTGCGTTCGCCAACGAGATGTCCGAGTCGCATGGGTTCGATGCCGATGCGCTGCTCGCGACGCTCGCCGGGGCCGAGTACAAGCAGAGCATCATCGACGCAATCTCACGTCCCGCGGAGAAACGGCTGACATGGGGCGAATACCGGAAGATCTTTCTGACCGAATCCCGCATTGAAGGCGGCAGGAAGTTCCTGCACGAGCACGCGCGAACCCTTGGTCGTGCCGAGCGTGAGTTCGGTGTCCCGGCGCACGTCATTGTCGCCGTGCTTGGCGTCGAAACGCTGTACGGGCGTCGCAAGGGCAGCTACCGCGTACTCGACGCGCTGACTACGCTGGGGTTCGACTACCCGCCGCGGAGTCGATTCTTCCGCAAAGAACTGAAGGAGTTTCTGCTCCTGACGAGGGAAGAAAATCTCGTGCCGGATGCGCTTGTCGGCTCCTACGCCGGCGCGATGGGGTACGGGCAGTTCATTCCGAGCAGCTATCGCGCCTATGCGGTCGACTTCAGCGGCGACGGGGTCAAGGACATCTGGGACAACCCGGTTGATGCGATCGGTAGTATCGCCGCCTATCTCAGCCGGCACGGATGGCGGCAGGGTCAATCGATCACGATGCCGGTGAACAAGCCGGCGTCGGACGCGGCCGATCTGCTGAATGTGGCCCTCAAACCCTACACGACGGTTGCCGCCGTCCGCGCCCAGGGCGTCAGGGTGAACGGCGTGGAAGACGACGCAGACGCAACACTCATGCACCTCGCCGGCGCCGACGGCGATGAGTACTGGCTGGGCCTGCACAACTTCTACGTGATTACGCGGTACAACCACTCCAGGCTTTATGCGATGGCGGTGTATCAACTGGGTGAGGCCCTGGTGGAAGACCTGCGGTCGTGAGCCAGATCCGGACATCGCAGGTTGCGTTTGCGCGATGGCGTCCCTGGGCGAGCATGGCGGCGTTGCTGCTCATCGGCGCGTGTGGGCAGCTTGAGTTGCGCCCTGCCGAACCGAAGCGCTCGCTGCCGCCCGGGCACTACGAGGTCTTCGGCGAGGTCTACCAGATACTCGACGAAAGCAGAGGGTACGTCGAGATCGGAGTAGCGTCCTGGTACGGCGGGAAGTTCCACGGGCGCCGCACCGCGAACGGCGAGACGTATGACATGTACTCGATCAGTGCCGCGCACAAGTCGTTGCCGCTGCCGACGTTCGTCCGGGTCACCAATCTCGACAACGGGCGCAAGCTCACGGTACGGGTCAACGATCGCGGCCCGTTCCATGACGACCGGCTCATCGACCTGTCGTTCGCCGCGGCCGAGGCGCTTGGCTTCGCCAACCAGGGCACCGCTCCCGTTGTGGTGGAGGCCCTCGACGCCAGGAACTACCCCGAAGAAGTCGCGGCCCAGCCGACGCTCTCCTTCTACCTGCAGGCCGGGGCGTTCAGTCAGGAGACCGCGGCTGCGGGGTTGAGGCAGCGGCTTCGTGGCATCCTCGCGGATGCGCCCGACGGCGCTGACGTGCATGTCCTCGTGTCGGAACTGGAAACGGGCAACGTGCACAAGGTCTGGGTCGGACCCCTCGCAGGGACCAGCGCGCGGACCCGGGTCGCCGATCAGTTGCGTGAAACGGGCATCCAGCCCATCGAAGTTAGAGTCGAGTAGGAGTGCGGACGGTCATGACAGGAGCCCTTGCTGCCCCTTGGCGGGGTACGCCCGCAGGGTGGTTGAGAACGTGGCTGGTGATCCTGGCGGGTGTGTGTGGTCCGGTGACCTTGGCCGCCGAGCCGATCATCATACCGGCACCACCGCAAATGGCGGCCTCGGCGTATCTGCTGATCGACGCGGACAGTGGCAAGACGCTCGTCGAACACAACAGTCGCCAGCGACTGCCGCCGGCGAGTCTGACGAAGATCATGACCAGCTACATTGCCGCGGGGGAGATCGCGAGCCGTCGGCTCGCGCTGACCGACTCCGTGCTCGTCAGCGAGAAGGCGTGGAAGAAGGGCGGCTCGAAGATGTTCATCCGTGTTGGTACCGAGGTACTGGTGGAGGATCTGCTCAAAGGGATCGTCATTCAGTCCGGCAACGACGCCAGCATTGCCATGGCAGAGCATATCGCCGGCAGTGAGGATGCATTCGCGGACATCATGAATCAGCAGGCACAACTGCTCGGTATGGAGGATTCGAACTTCCGCAATGCAACCGGGTGGCCCGATGACGAGCACTTCACGAGCGCGCGGGATCTTGCGACGCTCTCCCGCGCGTTGATCAAACGCTACCCGGAGCACTACGCGATGTATGCCGAGAAGGAGTATCGGTACAACGAGATCGACCAGCAGAACCGCAACCTGCTGCTCTGGCGTGACCGCAGCGTGGACGGTGTCAAGACTGGCCATACGGAAGCGGCCGGGTACTGCCTCGTCGCGTCGGCGCTCCGCGACGGCATGCGGCTCGTCTCGGTCGTGATGGGCACCAACAGCATGGAGGCCCGCGCCAGAGAGAGCCAGAAGCTCCTGTCTTACGGCTTCCGCTATTACGCGACCCATACACCGTACTCCGCGGAGACCAGCCTGAGGGATGTCCGGGTGTGGGGCGGCGACGCGGCGACGGTCGGGCTGGGTGTGCCTGATGACGTGACGATCACCGTTCCGCGGGGTGCCGCCGAACAGCTCACCGCGAAGCTGGACCTGTCGCCCGTGTTCCGTGCACCACTATCCAAAGGTGACGAAACGGGTAAGCTGACAGTGATGTACGGGGAAGAGATGGTCTACGAAGGGCCGCTTGTGGCTCTGAGCGAGGTTCCGGAGGCTGGCGCCTTCAGCAGCTTCGTCGATGCCGTCAGTCTCTTTTTCCTCGAGCTGTTTGGTGGCGACCCACTTGCCGTGTGAACGCCTGCGGTAACAGCAGCAGACTGCCTGTGCGGCGGAGAGTGACATGGCTGACGATGAAGCGCCCAGGATCGAGTTTCCCTGTGACTACCCGATCAAGGTGATCGGGGATGCGGTGCCGGATTTCCTCGAACAGGTGGTGGCGATCGTACGAACGTATGACGACTCGCTGACCGCGGAGCGCATCACTGAACGGGACTCCCGCAAAGGCAACTACCGCTCCGTGACCATGCGCGTCCACGTTCTCTCGGAGGCCCAGCTCCAGCCGATGTTCAACGAGTTGAAGGCCATCTCCGCGGTACGGATGGTCCTTTGACCAGACCCGATCTGCCCGGCCCCGTCGTGCGCGCGCGGGGTCGTCTCGACTACGCAGTTGCCCTCGACGCCATGCGTCGGTTCACCGACGCGCGCTCCGCGGACACGCCGGACGAGTATTGGCTCGTCGAGCACCCGCGCATCTTCACCCTGGGGCAGGCGGGGCGGACCGAGCACTTGCTGGCGCCCGGCGACATTCCGGTCGTACGCAGTGACCGGGGGGGTCAGGTGACCTATCACGGGCCGGGGCAACTTGTGGTCTACCTGCTGCTGGACCTGCGCAGGGCGGGACTGAACGTCCGGACGCTGGTCTGCGGCATCGAATCGGCGCTGGTTGGACTGCTTGGCGACTATAATGTCGAAGGGTCCCTGCGGGAGGGCGCGCCCGGGGTGTACGTTGACGAAGCAAAGGTCGCCTCACTGGGGCGGCGGGTCCTATTTATCTGCAAGCGATGCGCGCGTGCACTTCGGCTTGGGAACCTGCTCGGTTGTCGATGAGTTAGTCATTATCTGGCCGGACGGACAGCGCCAAGTGCTTGTTGATCTATCGGCCGATCAATTTTTGCGCGTTATACAGGAGTAAGGGGATGAAAGTTTCCGCTGCGATAGGTGCGTTGGTCACTGCTCTGAGCGGACAGGTCTCAGGTGAAGGACTGTATTTTATCGATGCTACGGACGCTGCGGGTATCGCATTGGTTAATACGTCCGGTTCTAGTCAGCGCTATATCGTTGAGGGTATGATGGGAGGCTCGGCCTTCTTTGATTATGACAACGATGGTGACGTAGATCTATATATTGCCAATGGATCGTCCTTTGATGGTTTTGAAGAAGGAGCACATCCGCGCAACGCGCTCTATCGCAACGATGGCACTGGGCTATTCCAAGACGTAACGAATGCCGCCGCCGTAGGAGACACGAGTTGGTCTATGGGCTGCGCGGTGAGTGACTATGACAACGATGGCGACGCAGACCTCTACGTGAGCAATTATGGTCGAAATACGCTCTACAGGAATGAGGGT
>PBVL01000110.1 GCA_002728675.1 Gammaproteobacteria bacterium | reverse complement strand
GTGGTACCTCGACGTTGCGCTGCATCCTGACTATGCCGAGAACGGCTGGGTGTACCTGCATTACAGAGACCGATGCCAGGACAAGTGCAATCGGCTCGCGCACGTTTCGCCATTTCCGGTCGCAATGAATCGAGTCGAGCGTGCACGCATCAGGGACGGGATCTGGACCGACCGGGAGACGATCTGGAAAGCCGACATCGACACCTACAATTCGTCGCCCGACATCATCGCCGGCGGGCGGCTTGCCTTCGACGGCGCGGGCCACGTCTTTCTGAACGTCGGGATACGCAGTACGCGCGAAAGCGTCCAGGACCTCTCACTGCCCTATGGCAAGATCCATCGCGTCCGCGACGACGGCGGCATTCCGGCGGACAACCCGTTTGCCAAAGGGCCGCCGGCGCGATGCCATCGATCTGGACAATTGGCCATCGCAGTCCGCAGGGACTCGAATTCGACCGGACTACCCACCTGTTGTGGGGTTCGGAAATGGGACCCCGGGGCGGCGACGAGCTGAACCTGCTACGCCGCGAGGCCAACTACGGGTGGCCGCTCGTGTCCAGGGGCGTCAACTGCGACGGCACGCCTGTCGACGGTCAAGAGCTTGGCGACGAGTTTGTCGCGGTCGGGGAACTGACGGGCCTGGTCGTGGATTTCTCGCCTTCGCCATCGGTGTCGAGTCTTGTCGTCTATCGCGGTGACGCGTTCCCTAACTTCCGCGGCGACATTCTGCTCGGGTCGCTCAAGGCCGGAACGCTGTTTCGCGTGGCCCTCGACGGAGAGCGCATGATCGGCCGTGAGACACTGATCGACGGACTCGCCCGGATACGGGATGTCGAGGTCGGTTACGACGGACTCGTCTATCTGCTGCTCGAGAGCACCAACGATGCAAAGATCGTGCGGCTGGTACCGGCGGACTGAACATCGCCGAGCGCGTCGGCGACTGGCGCCATCCGGGGAAACCCATTTGGCAATGCTGCACCGACAGGCACCGGGTCGCGACTCATATCAGGCTCGCACGTCTCGGCGTCGCGAGCAACGCCTCACGTCGTGTTTCGTCCAAGGGGCTCATGCCGGATCGGCGGCCGGACCTGGTCCTAACCGACAGTCTGGAACCCGTGCTGGTCCCGATGATATTGCGAGTCGAACCGCTGCATGCTCTTGAACCACTCGTGGCGTCCGTCGGTCGCATGCTCGCGCACCTGCGCTTCCAGTGCGGCCATCTCATCTGCCCCATAGGGCTCGAAGCCCCCCGCCAACCGGATGTCCTGCTGCAGGTTCGCGTCCGACTGGATGCCACACACGAGTGTGCTGATTGGCAGCGAAAGCGCGTAGCCGCGACACTGTTCAGCCGTCAGACCCACCTCGCGAACGATCTGACCACCACCGCCCAACGCCTTCATACCAATCACGCCAATGTCCCGGCGCTGCAGCTCCGCAAGCAGTTCGTGCTGGAAGCTGCGGTAGTGAGCGTCGAGAACGTTCACCGGCATCTGGCACGTATCCCACTCGAAGTCCTGTTGCAGCATGGCCTTGTGGATATGCGGGCTCTTGTGGCCCGTGAACCCGATGAAACGGATCTTGCCGGCGTCGCGGGCGGCAACTGCCGCCTCGATCGCACCACCCGGGCGAAAGATCCACTCCGGGTCGTTGTCGTAGTTGCACTCGTGGAACTGCCAGACGTCGATGACGTCCGTCCGGAGCCTGCGCAGGCTCTCCTCCAGCTGCGCGGTGGCGGTTTCCTTGTCGCGGGCGCAGACCTTGGTCATCAGCGTGACCTTGTCGCGGCGGCCTTCGAGGGCGACGCCCATGCGGCGCTCGGCCTCGCCGTCCGAATACTCCCAGGCGTTGTCCATGAAGGTCATGCCCGCATCGATGCCTTCCTGGATGAGCCGCACCGTCGTCGCCTCGTCAATGCGGTCGTTGACGCTGTGCCCGCCGCCGAAGCCGACGATCGACACCTCGAGGCCGGTCCTTCCGAGTCGCCTGGTGGGAATCTCGCCTGCCATAGTCCTGTCACCGTTGATGGAGTACACGCAGACTCGACCGGCGTTCACTCCGTGTCAACCCAATGCTCAGCCGGGCGGGCCAACGCCTGATCCCCGATCACGCGAGGGCAAAACCCTCGTAACCGTTTGCGACGACCTCATCGCACTTCCTGCGGTAGTTGCCGACTCCGCCGACGTAGGGCATGAAGATGCGCGGCTTGCCGGGAATGTTGGCGCCGAGATACCAGGAATTGCAGGAGTCCGCGACCAGCATCGTACCCTTCGCGACATCGTTCACGTGCTCGACCCAGGCATCTTCGGCCCCGGCTTCTGCCTCGATGGAAGCCAGGTTCCGGTCCCGCAGGTTGGCCATGCAATCGCTGATCCACTCACAGTGCTGCTCGATGGACACCATCATGTTCGAAAGCACCGATGGACTGCCCGGACCCGTCACGGTGAAGAGGTTCGGAAAGCCCGCGGTCTGCAGGCCAAGGTAGGTGCGTGGCCCGTCCTGCCACTTGTCACTGAGGCGCTGGCCGTTCCTACCGGCAATGTCGACGCCGGTGATCGCACCCGTCATGGCGTCAAAACCGGTCGCGTAGACCAGCACGTCGAAATCCCAGGAAGCCGCTTCGGTCTCCAGACCGGTGGCCGTGATCTTCCGGATGGGCACTTTACGCAGATCAACGATCGTGACGTTGTCCCTGTTGAATGCTTCGTAGTAGCCAATGTCGATGACCTGACGCTTGCAGCCGATCGGATACCCGCGAGGCATCAACGCGTCCGCCGTGGCGTCGTCCCCGACCACGCTCGCGACATAGTCGCGATACATGTCACACGCGACCTCGTTCGCGGTGAGGTTCATGAGCACATCGGGGTAGCGGCGCAGAGACGGCAGGCCGTCGTCATCGAGCCGCGCCAGTCGCTCCTCTTCGGTGAGGTCCATGATGTTGTCGCTGGACAACTCCTGGAGCCTGCCCATCACGCCGTACAGCGCCATGCCTGCGAGCGATCCACGTTGCGTGTCACGAATCTTCGCGTAACGCGACTTGATGTCGGCACGAAAGGCATCGTCCAACGGCTCGTTTTCGGCCGGCATCGTATAGACAGGCGTTCGCTGGAAAACATGCAGATGTTTGGCGGTCTTCGCGATCTCCGGGATGGACTGCACCGCGGACGATCCGGTACCGATGATGCCAACCGTCAGCCCGGTGAAATCGACCGGTTCATGCGGCCAGAGCCCCGTGTGATAGACGGTTCCGGCAAAGTCGTCGCGCCCTTCGATTGCAGGCCAGTTGGGAACCGAAAGACACCCCGTCGCCATGACGACGTGTTGAGCGTCATAGGTCTCGCTGTGACCGGAATCCACCTCGGCGGTGACCGACCAGCGCGCGCGGGCTTCATCGTAGGCGGCCGCCGTCACCGTCCGCCCGAAGCGCATGTCGTCGCGCAGCTTGTGGCGATCAGCGACATGGTTGGCGTAAGTCAGAATCTCCGGCTGCGTGCACATGAGTTCGCTCCAGTCCCACTCCTGTTCGAGCGCCTTGTCGAAGCTGTAGGAGTACTCGACCGTCGGCACGTCGCAGCGTGCACCGGGGTAACGGTTCCAGTACCAGGTTCCACCCACGTCATGACCCTTCTCGAGCACCACGCAGGACAACCCCCGCTCACGGCACAGGTGCACCAGGTACATGCCCGAGAAGCCCGCCCCGACAATGACAACGTCGAAGCGATTCTGGTTTGCGTCAGCCATGTCCGTTCCCTGCAGAGAAACGGCGGTTTTAGCAGAAGTGGGCGGCTACGTCAGCGTGGTGGCGCACCCGCGGCGGCGAACGGCGATCGGCCCGCCCCGGTCAGCGGCTTCAATCCCGCGCCCGCCAATACGCGGCCGGGTGGGCCTCGGGGTGCACGACAATGCCGTCATGCAGCGTGTCCAGCGGGTCGCGCCCGTCCACGCCGTTGCCGAAGCGGTAGTAACCCAGCAGCCGCTGTAGCTTGTGGGGCAACTCGCGCGCAACCTCGCGCGGCACCGACACCAGTTGCAGGTCAGAAGGCCGCATGTAGCTCACCAGGTGGCTGATGAAGAAGCCCATTCGCTCGGTCTCGGGTGTCGTGTTCGCGCCACCACCGTGCCACAGACCACCTTCCCAGAAGAGCGCGCTTCCAGGCTTCATCTCGACGCGTTCGGTCTCGATGGCCTGATCCACCGGCTTCGTCCATGTATGACTGAAAGGCACGACATGCGTTGCGCCGTTGTCACAGGTGAACTCGTCGAACGCGAACAGCACGTTGCACAGAAACGGCGGGTGCGGGCGCGGGATCGGCCACAGGCCGTCATCCTGATGCAGGCTTTGCCGCGTCTCGCCCGGCAGCGTGTTGAACAGCGTTGCGATATTTATCTGACAGTATTTTCCGATCACCCCCTCGACAATTGCACGGAGGCGCGGGTCGAGATAGACGAAGTCCGCGGCCCGCGTCTTGGCGAGCAGGTTGTGCGCGCGCAGGGTCCGGCCCGTGTCGGTGCCAATCGCCTTCATCTCGGTAATCGGCACCTCTGTGTCGAACGCGTCGCGGATGGTCGCGACCTGCTCCGCCGACAGGAAATTCTCGACGATCGCATAGCCGCGTTCCCGGACGTCCGTCACCACACGACCGATGTCGAGTTCGTCAATCACCACGCCCGTCTGGTCAACCGGATCGTACGGCGTCTTCTGCACTTGCATCATAGGAACTCCTCACACCAGCCCGACAGCATCAGCAGCGAGAATACCTGACGCGAACGGTCCGAGATGCCCCGCTGGTGCCGCCGCCAGAGCGACTCAATCGCATCCCTGCGGATGTGATCATGCAGCTTAGTGCCTCGGTCCAGCAGGCGCTCCGCGACAAAGTCGCGCCAGATGCCGCGACTCCACGTCCCGAACGGTACGAGGAAGCCCTTCTTGGGGCGACCAACGATCCGCGCCGGCGGGTAGTCGCGCGCCATTACGCGGTGCAGGACTTTGGTCTCCGAAAACCGGGTCCGGTAGTCGATTGGCAAACTGTCGATGAACCGGACGAGGTCCCTGTCGAGCATCGGCACCCGCGTCTCGAGCCCGGCCGCCATCGATACCTTGTCCGCGTAGAGGAGCGAGTCATCGGCAAGTCCGAGGCGCGTGTCGATCTGCATCATGCGCTCGAGATCGGGCATCTCACCCGCACCCCTCAACCAGTCGAGCCAGTAGGCAATTGGTTCGAGAGCGGTCCCGGCGACGTCCGAGCCGGTCATGTCCCGGATGTCACGCGCGGTGAACAGGCTGTATGCCGACCGGAATCGCGACGCCGTGTCGTTGTTGCCGAGACACTCGAGGCCCCGCCTAACGGCATCGCTCGGGGGCAGCCGGGACGTCCATTCCGGCAAGTCGAAGAGCTTACCCTTCAGCTGCGGGTACTGCCCGAGGAGCATCTCGATCCGGTACCGCCGGTACCCGCCCCACAGCTCATCGTTACCGTGGCCGGAAAACACGACGTCTGCCCTGCTCTTAGCGAGGCGGGTCAGATGCCACATGGGCATGATGGACGTTGTGCCAAGTGGTTCTTCGACCGATCGCACGATCTCCGTGAGCGAATCCCGCAGGTCATCGGGCGTCACGATGACTTCCTCGTGGCGGATGCCCAGTTCCTCCGCGGTTTCAGCCGCGTCAGCGATCTCGCAGTGCGGATAGCGTTCGCCGAATCCGACGGTAAAGCCCGTCACCGACCAATTGAACTCCCGNGCCAGTGCCGCGAGCATCGCGGAGTCGATGCCGCCCGAAAGCAGAACACCAACCGGACGGTCAGAAACGAGTTGGCGGCGCACAGCCTCACGCAGCGCCGATTGATAGAGCACCGCCGCATCCTCGATGGTGCCGTGATAACGGTGCTCGTTCGGTCNGACGTACCGGTACGTTTCGCTCTCGCCTGTCTCGGCGTCAACCCGCATGAAATGCCCCGGCGGAAGCCGTGAGATGCCCGCAAGAAGCGTCCGGGGCGACGGCACGAAGCGCAGCGTGAGGAAGGTCTCGAGCACGGCCGAGTCCATGCCGCCGCCGCAGCCCATCCGCACGAGCGGACGAACCTCTGAACTCACGTGGGTCGTCGTGCTGCGTTGCGCATAGTAGAGCGGCTTCACGCCGAACGGATCCCGCGCCAGGTACAGCTCGCCCGTTTCGACATTCAGCGCGGTGAAGGCAAAGATGCCGTCGATCACGGCCAGNGCTTCCGCAACCCCCGTACGCCGCGATGTACTCGACCAGCGACTCGGTATCGGAGGTGCCCTGAAACTCTCCTCCGACGCGTGAACGGAGCGTGAAGTGGTTGTAGAGCTCCCCATTGAAGTTGAGACACCACTTACCGTCCCGGCTGGTCATCGGCTGATTGCCAAGCGGGGTGGGGTCCTNAATGGCAAGCCGCGTGTGCACGAACGTCACGTGGCCGTCGCCAATGGCAAACCTCTGTACCCCGGACGCGTCACGGCCACGGTGCCGCANNAGTTCGCGCACCTCATCCACCTGCTCGTCGCTCAGCGCGGTTTTCGCGCCAAATACGCCCGACATCGACGTTTTCCAAGAAATGTCCTNCCCGTATTGTGGCAGAACGACGGTGATCGAACCTCGGGCCTTCACCAGAAACGGCCTCGCATTCACCGGTGCGGTCCGCGCCGTCAGGCACGGTGTCACCCTCTGGCGCCGACCGGCACGTTGTGCTGAAGTCCGGGGCTCACGGCCGCTGCGAACGGCTGCAACAACAAGAGGAAAACAATGCTGACCGCCGGATGGGACACACCGCTCGGACTGCTCAGGCTGGAAGTGATCCAGCGCGCCTACGAGGGCGGTGTCGTCACTGACGATCTGAAGGCCCGTATCGCCGCGCTCGACAATGACGAGCCCTGGAACGCTGATGCNATCGAGCCTCTGTGGGACGAACTGGCGGCGTGCGAGACGGACTCCGCCTTCCCGTTCGTGCAGCCAANCGACCTTGAAGCCATCCGCGCCGAGCGACCGGACGGTCCGCGCCAGCTGTCCGNGCCCGATGAAGACGCGCTCCTCGATCGTTTCCACGGCGCCTGGATCGGCCGCGCGGCAGGATGCGCGTTGGGCAAACCCGTGGAGCGCNTCGGCATGCGCGGCACCCAGGGCATGACCGGCCGGGCATCCATCAAGACCTATCTGCAGAACCGCAACGACTGGCCGCTCAACAACTACTTCACCGGGCAGGATACGGGCGACGGCATCGAACTGAACTGCCCCGCTTCGCTGCGCGAGAACATCGCCTACATGGAACCGGACGATGACATTCATTACACGCTCATCGCGCTCCACGTCATGGAGCAATACGGCAGGGACTTCCTTTGGACGGACGTCGCCAACGCGTGGAACTCATGCCTGCCCTACAACGCCATCTGCACCGCGGAAACCCAGGGCATCCTGAACTACTGCATGACGACAACGCGCATGCGCACGGGGTCCAACGCAACGCCNGAGTTCACGAGCACCTATCGCAACCCGTATCGCGAGTGGATCGGTGCGCAGATTCGCGCGGACGGCTGGGGGTATGCCTGCGCGGGCNATCCCGAACTTGCCGCCGAATTCGCCTACAGGGACGCCTGCTGGACGCATCGGGCGAACGGCATCTACGGCGAGATGTTCTGCGCGGCCATGACCGCGGCGGCGTTTGTCGAATCAGATCCGGTAGAGCTCGTGAAGATCGGATTGTCCGAGATTCCNCAGCGTTCACGGCTTGCAATTGCCGTGAACGACGCACTCGGCTGGGCGGCCCAAGCAAACGACTTCGAGTCCTACATGGACAAGGTCGAAGCGGACTACGGCAACCTGTCCCCGGTGCACACCGTGAACAACGCGCTGATCGTCATCGGCTCGATGATTCTGGGCTCGATGGACTTCCACCGGACCATCTGCACCTCCGTCGCCTGCGGTCTCGACACCGACTGCAACGGCGCAACCTGCGGCTCGATCGTCGGCGCCGCCGCCGGATCAGCCGCGCTCTCCTCGGGCCTGATCGGACCGCTCAACGACACGATCAAGCCTCTCGTGTTCGGCTTCTCAGAGATCGCCATGGCCGAACTCGCCGAACGGCAACTCGAGGTGTACCGCACAGTGAAGGCAGCATGACCATGAGCACGATCTCCCGCATTACCGTTCGCACCTACAGTTACGAACTCGAAGACTTCGGCCCCGGCGCGATCTACCAGAAAGGTGGCCGGATCAGGATGTCCAAATTCCTGGTCGAAATCGAAACCGACGACGGACTCAAAGGCGCGTACGCGCCGCATTTCGGTTCGTCCATGCAGGCGCACGCACAGGTCAGGGACATGGCACGTGGCCTGATCGGCCGGGACGCCGAACAGCGCGAAGCCATNTTCGAGCGGCTCAAGCTGTCACACCGTCACTACGACAAATCCGGCATCGCCATGCTGGACACCGCGTTGTGGGACCTCGCCGGCAAAAAGTATGGCGTTCCGATCTCGACGCTGCTCGGCGGCTACCGCGAACGATTGCCTGTTTACGCCAGCACCGCGTCGGGGCAATCGGCGCCCGGCGGGCTCGACAGCATCGGCAAGTACGCGGACTTTGCCGAGGAATGCCGGGAACACGGCATTCCCGCGTTCAAGATTCACAGCTTCTTNGATGGCAACGTGAAAACCGAAATTGGCATCATGCAGGCGATCCGCGATCGGGTGGGCGGCGACATGAAGCTCATGACGGACCCGGCCTCGTCTCTCAAGTCGTTCATGGATACAGTGGAAGTGGGCCGCGCCTGCGATGACCTCGGCTTTTTCTGGTACGAAGACCCGTACCGGGATGCATCATCCAGCGCCGTTGCGCACAAACGGCTCCGTGACTTCATCAAGACGCCAATCATGACCGCGGAGCACATCCGCGGTTTCGAGCAGAAGGCGGATTTCGTGCTGGCGGGCGGCACCGACATCATGCACGTCGACCCGGAACTGGACGGCGGCATTACGGGCACCATGAAGCTTGCGCACTTCTGCGACGCGATCGGGATGGAGGTTCAGTTACATACGGCCGGCCCCATGCACCGCCACCTGATGTCCGCAATCCCCAATACGCTCTACTACGAACTGGGGCTCGTACGCCCGGACGGACCGTGGAATCTCATGCAGCCGCCGATCTACGCGGACGACTACGGCGACCGGGTGGAGAACGTGGGATCGGACGGGTGCGTCCCGGTACCAACCGGACCCGGCCTCGGCGTCGAATACGACTGGGAAAAGCTCGACGCCTGGGAAACCGGGCGGGACGTGTTCGAGTGACCGCGCGTCAGGGCAGGCTGGTGTAGACCGCCGCGATCCAGACGTTCTCCGGCATGAAGCCCTGAAACATCTTGTAGGGTTCCGGGAGGCCGGCTTCCTGGGCCTCTGCCAGTGTCTTACCGTCAGCCTTCAGAGCCGCAATGTGCCTGATCGTCGTGTCGAGACGATCGTGGTAAGCCTGCAGTTCGGCCTTCGTCGCGAGCGGACCGTGGCCCGGAATGATCTTGGTGTCGTCGTCCGCAATCTCCAACATCATCNCAATGTTGTCCCGCAGGCCGGTTGCGCTGCCGCCCACGTCGAGATCGATGAACGGATAGCCGTTCAGATTCACGTACTGATCACCCGTGTGCATGACGTTGGACGCGTGGAAGAAGATCGTCGTATCCCCGTCGGTGTGAGAGGGATTGGGGCCGTAGTACGCGTCAATATCCTCGCCGTTGTAATGGAACGTGATCTTCTCGGTGAACGTGATCACGGGCAGCGCGGCCTTCGGCCGGTCCCCCTCGATGAAATTGTTGGCTGCCTCGCGCCCTTCGGCGAGACGCATGCGGATGTTCTTGTGCGCCACGATCGTAGAGGTTGAGCCGAACGCCTCGTTACCGCCGGCGTGATCGTAGTGNTAGTGGCTGTTCACGAGGAAGTCGACTTCGCCTTTGGCGATCTTGCCTATCGCTTCCCTGATCGACGGTACGAGCGGCATCAACTGATCGTCGACCAGCAGGATGCCGTCCTCACCAACCGAGACCGCCAGGTTCCCGCCATAGCCGGGCCGTGGCTCGATCATCCACACGGTATCGCTCAACCGGATGTTGTGTTGAACAACCTTGGTGAGGTCCGGCTGCCACGCCTCACCCGCGACGGCGGGCGAAGCAACGAGCGCGATTGCGAGGACCACGACAAGACGAGTCAGGTGAGTACAGACCATCGGACGTTCCATTTCGGAAGAGGCGGGTCAGAGTGTACGTGAGTGAGACCGGGTCGCGCAGACGGGGTCGCCCTGAAGGGGTCGACAAGACCGCGGACATCTAGCTGTGTAAAGCCAATAGGTTGTTCATGTTGATCCCCAGAGTGTTGATGGGGCATTGGTAATCGATTCCGGCGTGCTGTCGGTGCCAGTTGTAGTAGTGCATCCATCGCGGGAG
>PBVL01000024.1 GCA_002728675.1 Gammaproteobacteria bacterium | reverse complement strand
CCAAGGTTTGACGACGCCGGGCTGATCCCGTGTGTCACAACTGCCGACGACACAGGCGAAGTCCTGATGCTTGGCTACATGAACGACGAGGCTCTGCAGCGAACGATCGTCACCGGTGAAGCCCACTACTGGAGTCGGAGTCGGGAGTGTCTCTGGCACAAAGGCGCAACCAGCGGCCTCGTCCAGGAGGTTGTGGATCTGAGGATCGACGACGATCAGGACGCCGTGTGGCTGCGCGTGAAAATCCCCGGCTCCGGCGCCAGTTGTCACGTCGGATACCGTTCCTGCTTTTACCGGTCAGTTGCGCTGGGCGAGCCGTCGGGAGGACCAGCCCAACTGACGTTCCAGGAGGCTGATAAGGCGTTTGATCCGAACGCGTTGTATGGCGACGCACCGAACCCTACCAAGCTCTGATCTCGGCATCCCGAGGAATGCATGGCCGAGTCCACGTTGACGAACCAACACGATACCGGCAGTGAGGCGGATTCCTTCGCCCTTGTCCCTTGCTTCCTGCGTTTGATCGGGAGCGCGCCGTACAGACCACACTTGCGCCGTTGCGTCGTTCGCGGATCCCTCGGCCCTATCGCCTGCGTCCTGGCGGGAAAACGTTGATGTGGCAACTCACGAATCAGGAAAGCGAGATGCTGCTGCGTGCACTGGAGCGGGCTCCGGGGGCGGACGCTGAGATGCTTCTCGCCGCCGCCAGTCTGCGGCGACATCTCGACTCAACCTCTGCGGGCACCTCCGAAGATCTTGAGGCGGAATCCACGGCGATACCCTCGTGCACGCTCCACGTGTGTACGTCCTGCCGGCCGCGGAGTGCTCCCCGTGAGCCCCGCGAGGAACGGCCCGGCTTAAGGCTATACCAGGCCGTTCGCGCGGCAATCGAAGCGAGTTCGCTGAAGCAACGTGTTGATGTCCGGCCTGCAGATTGCCTGAGTCTCTGCCCGCGGCCGTGCGGGGTTGCGCTCTCCTCACCCGGGGCATGGAGCTATCTTTTTGGCGATCAGGGGTCGAACGCCCACGACATAGTCGAGTGCGTTCGGACCTACCTTGGCTCGACAGGCGGTCACCTGCCACGCGACCGGCGCCCCGAGACGATGCGTGCAAACATACTTGGGCGGGTGCCACCGGGACTGGGGGTTCCGCGTGGAGAAGGCACGTGAATGTCGCTCCCGGAATGACGTCATGATGCCGTTCGAGCCCTATCGCCCGACGCGTGTTACAGGGGAGACTGCACCTGTCAAGGGGAGTCTCTTTGCGCCTGTGGCGCCCTGCTCGGTAGCGCAAACCTTCTGCAGGACCGAGGTCAGCGAGACTCTCCTGCTGGCTGGTGCAACGGTGGTCTCAGGCGCCCTTTGGCTTGTTACTCTGCCGGTGACCCGGTGAGCGTTGTCCTGAGTGTTCAGGGACTCTCGCTCGGATACCCGGGAGTCTCACTGTTCCGGCAGCTGTCACTCGACGTTGTGTCCGGCACGACACTCGCTGTCCTTGGCGCGAACGGGACAGGCAAGACCACGTTCGTCAAGGCTCTCCTGGGACTGTTGACTCCGCTGGCCGGACGGCTGCAATGGCCGCAAGGCTGCCCCCAGCAGATCGGTTATCTCGCTCAGACGTCTGAGTTCGATCGTCGCTTCCCCATTCTGGTGCGTGATCTCGTTGCGATGGGAGGGTGGCGAGGTTTCGGTTTCTGGTCCGGTCCTGGTCGCGCTGGACGCGCGGGCGTGGGCGCCGCGCTCCATGAAGCCGGCATTCAGGGACTCGCCGACCACCCAATCCACACGCTGTCGGGCGGACAGCTGCAACGTGCCCTGTTTGCACGCGTCATGGTGCAAAACGCTCCGTTGATTCTGCTGGACGAGCCGTTCAACGGGGTCGACCAGAACACGGAGGCGCACCTGCGATCGATCATCGACGGTTGGCGTCGAGAGGGCCGTACGGTGGTCATGGTCGTCCATGACCTGTCGACGGTGCTCGACCTCTGCGACAGTGCGCTGCTCCTTGGTGCCGGAGGCGCAATCCATGGCGCGGTCAAGAATGTCGTGGTGCCGGAGCATCTAATCGCGCGAGGGTATCTGTCTGAGAGCCAGGCGGGCTGGATATTTCGTCAGCGCCTGCCCGTACCGGTGCACGGCCGTGGCTGAGTTTTTTGCAGAGATGTGGAATTTCGCCTTCATGCGGCGCGCGTTTGTTGCAACCGCCGTGTTGTCGGCCTCCGTTGCGCCGGTAGGCGCTTTCCTCGTATTGCGCCGGCTCTCTCTCGCTGGCGAGGCGATGGCGCACGCGATCATGCCGGGAATCGTGATCGGTTTTGTGGTGGCGGGGATGTCGGTCTCGTCACTCCTGGTGGGCGGGTTGATCGCGGGAGTGGGGGTTGCCAGCCTTGCAGCGTTGCTGGCGCGCAAGACGATCCTGCGCAGCGATGCGAGCCTCGCTGCGCTTTATCTGCTTGCGCTGGCGATCGGAATCTTCATCTTGTCAGCCTCGGGATCGGCGGTTCCGCTGAAAAGCTTCCTCTTCGGTTCGATTCTTGGAATTGACGACGAGTCGCTGCTACTTCTGGTTAGCGTGGCAACGACTACTCTGGTTGCGTTTGCAGTGCTGCTGCGGCCCTTGATCGTCAGTACCTGCGATCCCGTCTTCTTCGAGTCTCAGACACGTCGACCCTGGATCGTCGAGCAAGGGTTCATGCTCCTGCTGGTGCTGAACCTGCTCGCGGCATTCAAGACGTTCGGTACGCTGATGGCTGTCGGTCTGATGATCCTGCCCGCGGCTGCCGCGCGGTACTGGGTCTCCACAATCACGGGGCAGATTGGACTCGGATTTGCGTTTGCACTGTCGAGTTGCTGGCTCGGCCTGACCGTGTCCTTCCTGTTGCCCGAGACCCCGTCAGGCCCGGCGATGGTGATCATGGCCGGTGGCTTCTTCGCCATCTCAGCGATTGTCGGCCCGTACGGCTTTGCGCGCAGGGTCCGGGCGCCGTCCGATGTCGTAGCGAGTCCCGCCACTCCCTATGCACTCTCACAAAGAAGGGCGTTATGAATCTGATCCGTGCCCTCCGTCGCGCTGTCGCCTCTACGCTTCTCGCGCTGATTCCGCTTGCGGCCTCGGCCGACGAACAGCAGGTGCGTGTCGTCGCCAGTTTCTCGATTCTGGGCAACATGGTCGAAGAAGTGTTGGGCGACTTTGCCCGCGTGAGCACGATCGTCGGGCCCGATGCCGACGCGCACATCTATGAGCCCACGGTCGCCGATGCAAAGGCCGTCGCGGCCGCTGACGTCATCTTCGTCAACGGTCTTGGCTTCGAGACGTGGTCCCGTACGCTGATAACGGAATCGGGGACCCGGGCTGCCGTGCATGTCGTGACGGAAGGAATCGCGCCGATCACTGTCGACGGGTCGATTGATCCTCACGCATGGAACTCGCTTACGAACGGGGCAACCTACGTACGCAACATCGCGCGGGTCATGACCAGCGTCATGCCTGAGCATGCAGAAGCGATCGAAGCCAATGCGGGAGCATTCATTGCCGAACTCGACGCACTGGACGCCGAGACCCGTACCAGACTGGCCGGATTGCCGGCGGACCGTCGCACCGTGGTCACTGCACATGACGCATTCGGGTATCTCGAAGCGGCCTATGGGCTCACGTTCCTCGCGCCGCAGGGTATCGATACCGAGGGTGAACCGTCCGCACGTGAACTCGCGATTCTGATCAAGCAGCTCAGGAGTGAGGGCGCGTCCGCTCTGTTCGTCGAGAATATCGCGAGCCCTGCTTTGGTCCGCCAGATCTCTGAGGAAACCGGCATAGCGATCGGCGGACGACTGATCTCGGACGCCCTGTCGGAGCGGGGCGGGCCTGCAACCAGTTACCTCGCGATGTTTCGGCACAACATGACCACGTTGATGGGTGCGCTGCAGACACCTGCGAGCCCAGCAGAAAGGAACGAGGAGAACGGACATGTTGCTCGGCAAAAATAGGAGAAAGCCGGATTTAGCGGCGATCCGACGCATCAAGCAGGTGTTGCACGACGCGCTCAACCTTACAGATAAGGCGACGGTCACGTTGACGGAGCTTGCGTGCTTCGAGGAAGACTGCCCGCCCATTGAAACGGTATTCGGGCTGCTGCGCGCGGATGCGCCCCAGCTTCAACACAAGATCCACAAACCAACGAGCGACATCAGCGCTGACGACCTTATGAAGGTCTGCAACGCGTGGGGTTTTGACGTGGGGGCCGCAGCCCTTTCGTCCATCGGGAACGAAACCTGATCGCCCGGAACAAGGAGATAGACATGAACATTGCTCAGAAGNTCCCGGTGACCATCCTCACGGGGTTTCTTGGCTCCGGTAAAACCACTCTGCTCAACAGAATCCTNAGTGAAGAGCANGGCAAGCGCATTGCCGTGATCGAGAACGAATACGGGGANGTTGGCATCGATCAGGCGCTCGTCATCGACGCCGANGAAGAGATTTTCGAGATGTCCAACGGCTGCATCTGCTGCACGGTGCGCGGTGACCTGATCCGCGTGCTCAGCAATCTCATGAAGCGCCGAGACAAGTTCGACTACGTGTTGGTGGAGACGACCGGGCTCGCCGATCCAGGCCCAGTTGCGCAGACGTTCTTCATGGACGACGAGATTCGTGAAGAGTTCGCGTTGGACGGGATTGTCACGCTCGTCGACGCCGCGCACATCGACCAGCAACTGGGTCGGAGTGATGAGAGCACGGAGCAGGTTGCGTTCGCCGACGTGCTGGTACTCAACAAGACGGACCTTGTCGAAGCCGAAGTTGTTGATGACATCGAGTCACGGCTTCGTGAGATGAACCGGATGGCGAGCGTCGTGCGGAGCGAGCAGGCGAACCTGCCTGTCGACGCCGTCCTGAACCTCAGCGCGTTCGATCTGGACGAGGTGCTCGAGCGTCGCCCCACGTTCCTCGAGCCTGAATACCCGTTCGAATGGACCGGCGTCTACTCACTCCAAGCAGGCAGCTACGAGCTCAGTCTTGCTGAAGGCCCGGACCCTGAGATGTCGCTCGTCGTGGTAGCGGATCAGGAAGGTAATGACGGCGCGCTGCGTGAGGGTGCCGAATGGTGTCTGCGCCGGTATGCCGAATCCGCGGAGGCGATTGAGCCTGGCGGCACGATCCCGCTCGGGGAGCACGTCAACCTGCAGCTCGACTCGCCGGGTCGCAAGTCGTTCACGCTAAACGTGGATCGGCAGGTTCGGGTTGGCCTCTTCACTCAACACACCGCGGAAGAGTTCGACATTCAGCTTCTTCGTAACGGTACGGCCATCACGCACGAGGCTGAGCGGACCTGGGTTGCGCAGCACGAGCATGATGACGACGTGGGCTCCATTGCGATCGAAACAGATGGTGACGTTGATCCCAGCAGGTTCAACGCCTGGTTGAGCGAACTGCTCCAGGTACACGGTGTGGACATCTTCCGCATGAAAGGTTTTATCGCCATTGCGGGTGACCCGCGACGCTACGTTTTCCAGGGAGTCCACATGCTCTTCGATTCGCAGCCGGACCAGCCCTGGGACGACGCGCCGAGGCGAAACCAGGTTGTCTTCATCGGTCGCAACCTGGACGAGGAAGGGATGCGCGCAGGGTTCGAGGCCTGCCTGGTGTGACCAGCCCAAGGTTTGCCGGAGAGCTCCGTAGCGGCTGGTCTGCAACCGTTGACGACTACGCGATCGCCGGGGGTTGGATGCCGGGCGACAGGGCGTTGGTGGTTGGCGACACGGCCGGGGGTGTCCACGCCTTCGATGGCGCGTCAGGTGTCTGTTCCTGGGCGAGGCAATGGATGCACGACGGCGGGGTTATGGCGATGGCCGTACACCCCAGCGAAGCGATCTTTGCGACGGCGGGTCAGGATGGTCGTGTTCTGATCTGGGACGTCTCGATGGCGGAGGTGCAGGCAACGATCGAGGTTGGCCGCAGTTGGGTCGAACATCTCGCATGGTCACCTGACGGCCAATGTCTCGCCGCCGCGTCTTCGCGACGGGTGTTCGTTTACCGATCCGACGGTAGCGAGATCTGGCGCTCCGGTACGCACCCAAGCACCGTCAGTGCCCTCGCGTGGTCCGGCAACGGAGAACTGGCAACCGCCTGTTACGGTCGTGTGACGTTCTTAGATGCCGTCTCGGGCAAGGCTCGGCAGACGTTGGAATGGAAAGGCTCGCTCGTGTCGATGGTACTGAGTCCCAGCGGCGACATCGTGGCTTGCGGCAGTCAGGACAATTCAGTGCACTTCTGGCGTCGCTCCACGGCGGAAGACTCGATGATGTCGGGATATCAGGGCAAACCCTTGGCGCTGGCGTTTGATGACTCCAGCACGCTGCTCGCGACCGGAGGCGGCAACGACGTCACCGTCTGGAGCTTTGCGGGGGGTGGTCCCGAGGGGAGCCGGCCCGGTACGTTGACTGCGCACGAGCAACCGGTCTCGACGCTCTCTTTCGCGCGACAGGGCATGCGTCTCGCCTCCGGAGATCGGGTAGGAGGAGTGATTGTCTGGTCGCTCTACGAAGACGGTGAAGGCGGGCCCGTGGGCGTCGGAGTGGTGGGTGGCCACGTGGCTGAACTCTTCTGGCGCCGCGACGGCAACGGACTTGCTGCGCTGGATGCCCGAGGC
The DNA here is from genome assembly GCA_002728675.1 of Gammaproteobacteria bacterium. GTDB lineage: Bacteria > Pseudomonadota > Gammaproteobacteria > Pseudomonadales > Azotimanducaceae. The sequence continues at coordinate 1,267 of PBVL01000024.1, read as the reverse complement.
GGAGTGACAGTCTGGCGGGTTGGTTGAGCCCGCGAGCTCGACGAGGCCAAGATGGTCTCCGTCGGCCGAGATGGCGCACCTTGCTCGAATCGCCGCGGCACGTTTAGAGTCTTTGCTCGCTATCGGTTGAAGAGCAAGCGTCGTGCGGGTGACTCGGACTCGATTGCCTTTCGCCCGTCGTAGACCTGGGTGCCGTTGACCCAGGTACCCTGGATCGACGACGTGAACGTGTGCCCCAGGAATGGCGACCATCCGCACCGGTACAGCAATTCGTCGTCACGAACCGTGTGTTTACGACCCGGGTCGACCATGACCAGATCCGCGTAGTAGCCCTCGCGCAGAAACCCACGCCCGTCGACTGCATAGCGCTTAGCCGGGTTGTGGGCGGTCTTCTCGACCACTTGCATCACGCTCATGCGGCGATGAAATACCTGGTCCATCAGACTCAGGAGTGCATGCTGAACCAGGGGCATCCCCGAGGGTGCATTCACATAGTCCTGTGCCTTCTCGACTGCGGTGTGCGGGGCGTGGTCGGTGGCAATGATGTCGATCTCGCCCGTGTGCAGGGCTGCGATGAGCGCGTCACGATCCTGCTTGGTCTTGATGGCAGGGTTGCATTTGATCATGTTGCCGAGTCGTGTGTAGTCGTCGTCGGTGAACCACAAGTGGTGCACGCATGCTTCGGCTGTGATGGCTTTGCCCTCGATCGGGCCGGGTGTAAAGAGACTCAATTCCCTGGCTGTCGTGATGTGCAAGACATGCAGCTGACTGCCGAAACGCTTTGCGAGACTTACCGCGGTTTCGGAAGAGGCAAAGCATGCTTCCGCGTTCCTGATCCGTGGATGGTCTTCGATCGTCGGGATGGTGCCCGCGGCACGAATCGCCGCTTCGTTACGCTTCATCACCGGACCGCTCTCGCAGTGTGTTGCGATCAGAGTGGGTGCGTCTCGGAAGATCCGTTCGAGCGCTGCCGGATCTTCAACCAGCAGATCACCCGTTGAGGCACCCATGAAAACCTTCAGGCCACAGTGCCGGCCGGGATCGAGACGTTTGATCGACTCCAGGTTGTCCGGCGTTGCCCCGAGGTAAAACGAGTAGTTGGCAAGCGATCGGGTTGCGGCAAGCGAATACTTTGCCTCCAACGCAGCGATCGAGGTTGTCGCCGGCTGCACGTTTGGCATTTCCATGAAGCTGGTGATGCCGCCGGCCACCGCCGCCCGGGACTCACTGGCAATAGTCCCCTTGTGCGTCAGCCCGGGTTCCCGGA
>PBVL01000109.1 GCA_002728675.1 Gammaproteobacteria bacterium | reverse complement strand
GTCTTCGATCGTGTAATAGGCGAACGCGAGCAGGTTCCAGATCTGCGCCGCCTCGTAGCTGTTCAGGCCGCGCTTGTCGAGCATGTCCAACAGGACCTGGATCCCTTCCCTGGGCCTGGGTGTCGGGTCCCAGTTCTTCTTCCGGTCTTCTTCGGCAATCGACTCCGGATCGATCAGGGCCTGCGCGCTGGCGAGTGCCTTGTACGTCCGTTCGGTAATCGCAGGCATACGGCGCGTGTCTTTCTTTTTCTTCTTGCTGGCTTCTTCGGCCGCTGCGGGGGCACTGCCTATATCGAAAGCGATGGGTGCTGCGAACACCAGGCAAATCAGGAGAAGTACTCGTTTCATTGCGCGCTCCTACTCGTCCATCATTTCGAACGTGATTTTGTGCAAGACCCCGGCCGTGTCAACGGGGTTACCGTCAACAACCTTCGGTTTGTACTTGAATTTCAGTGCCGCCTTGGTGGCCGCGCGGTCGAAGATGGAACTCGGGTTGTCTTCACACTCACCTTCCGCGCGCGGATTCTTGATCCACGCACAGTTGTTGACCACAACGGGTTCAATCACAGCGCCCTGTGAGTTCACGGTGAACTCCAGAATGACCCATCCACTCATGCCGCGTTGTTGCGCGCGCCTTGGATACTGCGGTTGGACTTTCACAATCGGCAGGTACTCGCCATCGCTGATACCGAATCCGCCTCCACCAATGTCGGCCTGTACGTTCATCTCGATACTTGCCATCGAATAGCCCGTCGAGTCCACAGCCACGTTGAAGTCCTGCGGCGGAATTTCGGGAGGCGGCTCGTCGGGGGGCGGCGGCTTCTTCGGCTTGCGCTGTTTGCGCTCCAGATTCTGTTCCTGCTTGACCCGGACGAAGTCCACGAGAGAACCGATGTTGTCCTCCTGGAGGGCCTTCTCTCCGGTCGCGATCAGCGTCTGCATGATGTAGAAGAGGACGAGGGTGACGATCACGCCCACTACCGCAGATGCGGCGAACCTTATAGCTATCATTCTTTTTCTTCCGCCCTCGTTACCGGGTTAGAGCGCCTGGAGCCCCACTGGTTCCCCAGCACCGCGCCCCGCGTTTGCCGCCTGACTAGTTCTGTTCACCGGCAATGGCTACCTGTTTGATGCCGATCTGGCGTGCTGCCGCCATGATCTCCAGAACCTTCTCGGTCTTGGACTTCATGTCGGCCTGGATGACCAGCCCCCCTTTCGGGTTTTCCGCGTGCAGTTGCTCGATGATGGGACGCACATTGCGTACATCGACCTTCTTCTTGTCGATCCAGATCGAACTGTCTGGGGCGACTGCGACCAGCAACGACACGTACTTCTTCATCTCAGCCGTCTGGGTGTCGGGCCGATTGACCTCCACCCCGGTTTCCTTGATGAAGGTCGCCGTCACGATGAAGAAAATCAGCATGATGAACACGACGTCCAGCATGGGCGTCAGGTCCGCGACCTTCTCTTCCGATTCACCACCGCCTGGTTTGCGCATCGTATGCCTCAGTTACCGTCTGTGATCGCCCGCGGCGATCCGTCAATGATCAAAGCTCAGGGTGTCTTCCATGTACTCCGACTCGGAGTCGACCTTGGAAGTCAGCCACGTATTGGCGAACACGCCCGACAAGGTCGCGACCATGCCGGACATCGTCGGGATCGTCGCGGCCGATACGCCGGAAGCCATGGATCGTGCGTTTCCCCCGGAGAAGGTCATCGCCTCGAAGACCTGGATCATCCCCGTCACTGTCCCGAGCAACCCGAGCAGGGGCAGCAGGGAAATGAACGTCTTGATCATGATCATGTTGGTCTTGAGGCGCTCATTGACCTCTGAGATCAACTGTTCGCGAATGCGGTGCGCGCGCCAAGACGTCCGTTCGGGCCGCGTCTCCCACTGAGAAAGCGCGGATCCGACGTCTTTGCGGTGCGGACCGTTGATGTAATAAAAGCGCTCGAAGATGAGCATCCACATCAGGAATGTCGCGGCAGCGATGAGCCAGAGCACATCGCCGCCCGATTCCATGAACGTCCGTATCGGAATGAAGAATTGTTCTTCCACCGATCAGGACCCGCCTTCGCTCTTCTCTGCGTGAGCCGCTACGAGACCCGCACTCTGCTCAGTCAGGATGTGCAGGATGCTGAGGCTCCGCGTGTGGACGATCGAGTGCAGCAGCACTGTCGGGATCGCGACACAGAGACCAAGTACCGTTGTCATGAGTGCCTGGGAGATACCGCCTGCCATCGTCTTGGGATCACCGGTACCGAAGAGGGTAATCGCCTGGAACGTCACGATCATCCCGGTCACCGTACCCAACAGACCAAGCAGCGGAGCAACCATGGAGATGATCTTGATGAAGCCGATGCGCGCGTTGATCGCCGGCTGTTCCTTCAATATCTGCTCATCGAGCTTCAATTGCAGCGTTTCGGAGTCGATGTCCGTGTTGTCGTGGTAGACCTGCAAGACGCGACCCAGCGGATTCTTCGCATTGGGCGTATCGCTCTTGATCTGCGAGGCCACCTTCGCGCCGATCACGTTCAGCGTGATGAAGCGTTCGATAGCAAGCAGCAGTGCAACGATACCGAGAGTGATGATCACGTAGCCCGTCGTTCCGCCCTGGTGAATCCGCTCTTCGATCGACGGCGTCTGGATCAGCAGCGAGAGAAGTTGGCCACGTGACGGATCGAGCCCGAACTGGACAAACCCGGAGCTGGCGCCGGTCAGTTCCTGAGCGGTCGACACGAAGCGGGTTTCCGGCTGTTTGGGCAGTTCGGCGAGGATCTGCTTCTCGATGTCGTACTTGAGGTACTTGCCGTCAGCAACGACGTTGAAGGTGCCGATCCGCACGACTTCCGTCTCAACCTGTTCGCCGTCCGCGCGGATGATCGGAGCGCTGAAACGGCTCACCTTCGCCGACTCGGTCATTTCACGCTGGAGTTCGAACCAGAGGCGCTCGATCTCATCGATCGTCGCAAGCTTGGAGCTCTTGCCCATTTCCTGCGCAAACTCGGAGAGCCACTGCTCACGCCCGGGATACTGAGCGCTGATGATCGAAGCGCTGAAAACGCCCTGGGTGTCACCGCTGACCTGCTGAAGCACGCCGAACAACTCGCGGAGCGAACCGAGGCGCTTGGCGAGCAGTTCCTGCAGGTTGGCAATTTCGGTCTCGTTCTGCTCGAACTGCGTCTCGAGGCGGTCCGAACGCTGCTCTTCGCGGCGCTGCTCCGCACGGGCGTCGGTCAGCTTCTTCTGCTGACGATTCTTGTCAGCAGTGAACTCACGCTCGCGCCTCGAGTTGAGATCACGATTGATGACATTGCCTTCCTTGACCATCTGCAGCAGTTCGTCAAGCGAGGCAGCTTCGATTTCGTCGGCCGCTTGAGCCGTTCCCGTTGCCAGGGCGAGCCCCAGCAGAAGCATCAGTGTTTTTTTCATTGTCAGTTACTCCGGGGGGCTACAACAGGCAGACGCACGAGATCCGGCGTCTTAGTCTTGCGGGCCATGCGCAGGCCGTCGCGGACCTCCGCACGATAGCTGTCAGGGAGGCGTTCCCAGTTGCGCGAGTCGTTATTCCATACACCGGTGATCTCGCCGTCAGGGGTCTGGAACACCAGGGCGACACGGCCGAACTTCAGCATGTCGACCTGACGCTGCTTGCCTTCGAACTCGATCAGGTCAGAGTACGGCTCGATCGTCGTCCCGAACGTGTTTTCGACCTGATAGGCCTGCAGCACCTGATTGAACTTCTCCGACACGGACACGTCGGCCCGGTCCATCATGTCCTTCAGGAACACCACTCGTTCACGCCGCTCCTCCATGAGGAACGGAATGTCCTTCTCGATGAACACCTCGAGGTTCTGGATCATGCGCTCGATGAGGGGGCCAATCTGCCGTTCGATCAGGGAGACCTGGTCGATCGAAAGATTCAGCTCACTCATCTCTTCTTCTTGCTTCGCGATCAGTCGCTCCTGCTGAAGGTTGTAGACCTTCAGTCCGTCGACGATCTTCATGACCTGCTTGTACTGCGTGAGCAGGTCGCGCGTATCTTCACTCAGTTGATCCACTTTCAATTGAGACTTCCGACCGGACTCGGTCGTCGCGGAGCGCACGCCCAGCACCTCGTCCAGCGTTTGGGCGCTGGCAAGCGGGACTGTGATGGGTGCGGCAAATGACAACAGCAACGCTGCCACCGCTGGCCCGAGTGGGAGGTTTTTCATTCTGATACCTATGAAGCTGGTTGCTTTTTTTTGCTTGTCGTGTCGCACAAGGCCGCTGCTTGTTTGTCCGCGCGTTTCACTTGCACAACCGCATCCCGGATCGCTGCCCGGACGGCGCAAGGGCCAAAGAATGGGGAAGCACCTGGGGTTTGTCAAGTGAGCGAAAGCCGCACAAAAACGGCTTCCTGCAGCCTATTCCGTGAGGAGACAAGGCACGCGGAAATGCCTGTTTTTGGGCGTTAACCTCGATCATTGCTGATCGGTTGCAACATTGAACGGGCTTGCGTCCCAAACGGGTCGACCGGGATCGTGAACACGCGCGGGGCCTGCCCTCGATGCACTGTCATTCGCCCCGCGAATCAGACCTCGAATACCGCGTACCGATCACCGGCTGGCGGAATCCCCGTCACCGCGCAGCGCGACGACGCTCCACCCAGCCATGACGCGGCTACACGCTGCACGTCGCTTGCAGTGACTTCGAGGATCGCACTCCGCACGCGGCGTCTCACATCGGCATCGCGCCCGTGCAGGCCGTTCAGGAACGCCATCCTCGCCTCTCCCGCGGGTGAGGCGGGCGCGTCGATGGAGCTGACAATCTGCAGGACGGCTTCTTCGACCAGCTCTTCCGTCATCGCAGGACTCTGTGCCCATTCGATGCTCCGGTCGAACTCGTCGAACGTCGCTTCGAGGTTCGGGTCCCGGTAGCTGTACAGGCGAAACACACCGTTGGCTCCGTCGTTCCCGGCGCCGACGCCGTATGCGCCACCACGTTCCCGCACCGCCGCATGCAGATAGGCATTCCTGAGTACACCGCCCAGGACGGCGAGCGCCGCGGAATCAGGGTGGTTTTCCGGAACAGTCGGGTGAGCCTGCGCGCAGAAACTCACCTGTGTGTTGGTCAGCCAGATCTGGTCGGACGGTTCGCAGGGGTCCGGCAGCACCAGCGCCCCGGGCGCGAAGGCACGTGTGTCAGGCGACCAGGCTTCGACCACCCGGTCGGCCAGTTCACCCACCCGCTCGGGTTCCGCAACCAGCAGCAACTGCCTCGGCGCGGCCGCGATCCGCGCGGTCACGTCACCAAGCCGCGCCGCGAGAGCTTCATCCCCACCGGACGTGATATCAGCATCCATCTCGCGCAGGGCAAGGATGCCTTTCAGACCGGACAGGTGATGGCTCAGCGCCGCCCCGCGCGAAAACGCCGCCGCGGCGGCCGTCATGGCGAGCCCGTGGCCGTTGCCGGTGATGCCGCTGTCACGCCGCACCCGCAGTTGTTGAAGGAGGTCCTCAAGCCGGCCTGCTTCGGCGTAATCAGGCGTGTGGACGGTCTCCTCGAGGACCGCCGCCAGCGCCTCTGCGTTACCGCGCAGAGCCCGGCTGGACAACACGAAAAGTCCCGCGCAGCGGTCGGGATCATCAATCGCGGCCCGGATGCTGGCGTACGCGGTAATGCCGCCACACACGGAGTGCTGCAGGTGTTGCGTCGCGGCGAAGCCGCGGCCGCCGGAACCAACCTCACTCAGCGTCGCCCCGAGAACCGGCAGCAGCTCGATGCCGTCGAGCAGCTCCGGAAGCGCAAATACGGCCTGCTCGTACGCGAGGCCGTTGGTCCCTGCACCGAACTGGGTAATGTTTCTGTCCCTGACGCGACGGTACTCCCCGGCCGGAATGCGCAACTCAAGGGGGACGTCTCCGCGGCCGACTTTGGGCAACAGGTCAACGTCGTCCGGACTGGCCTGGCGTTCCGCGAGCCGCGCTGCCGCGTCGACAACGCCGGTCCGCTCCGCGTCGCTCATCGCGGCCTTCGTGTCGGCGAGCGAGGCCTCGACCCCGGCTTCGAGCCTGGCCGTGAGCGCTTCGTCCGGTTCGAGCGTGACCCGCACTCGGTGCGGGTTGTCAACCAGCAAATTGCGGGCGAGTGATTGGACGAAACCCGGTTCCCTGACGTCCTCGCGCAGCCTCCCGAGCGCCTGTTCGAGGTCCAGCAGCGCGATGGGATCCCCCCCGTGCACCGCGGCGGGCAGTGCGCTGAACATCAGTTGCAGACCGTAGGGATAGCCATCGCCTCCAACCTCCCGACGGTGCAGTTCGATCTGATGCAGCACAGCCGCAACCCGCTCTGCCTCGAGGCCCTCCCGCGCGATCCGACCGAGCGTCTCCATGACGAGCGCTTCCACCGCGTCGGCATGCTCCGGCGCGACGCCTTCGAGGCCACACATGAAGTACATTTCGCGGCTCGTTTCTTCGAGCCCGCACAGCGCGGATGGTGCACTCCCGAGGGAGGTCTGCTCAAGCGCCGCCCTGAGCGGTGATGCACTGGTGTCGAGCAACAGGTCCGACAGCAGTTCCGCGCGCATGACGGCATCGACGTCCGTGCTGGGTCCAAGGAGCCAGCCGAACAGCACCTGTCCACGGTCCGCCTCGTCAGCGCTGACCGCAATCGGCTCACGCGCCCGGATCGGCGCCTGATAGCGGGTCTCGGCCCCGGGATTCGGCCGATCCACGGCCACCCGGTAGCGACCCAGCGCCGCCGCTTCGAACGTCTCGTGCAGTTCGGCAACGGGCCTGTCGCCGAACGTCATGAAGATCGCATTGGAAGGGTGATAGTGCCGCTCGTAGAACGCGCGCAGGCCCTCGTACGTGAGGTTCGGGATCTCTGCGGGGTCGCCGCCACTGTTGAAATGGTAGGTGGTGGTTGGAAAAAGGTGTTTGGTCAGCGCCTCATAGGCGACCGAATGGGGTGACGAGGCATCTCCCTTCATCTCGTTGTAGACGACTCCACGATGGACCAGACGGGTCGACGCATCCGCCGACTCTTCGAACTCGATCCGGTGCCCCTCCTGGGCAAAGTCCAGCGGATCGAGCCGGGGAAAGAACACCGCGTCCAGATAGATGTCGAGGAGGTTGTCGAAGTCCCTCGGGTTCTGGCTCGCAAACGGATACGCCGTGTAGTCACTCCCCGTGAACGCGTTCATGAACGTGTTCAGCGAGCGCCTGATCATCAGAAAAAACGGGTCCCGGACCTGGTAGCGTTCGCTCCCGCAAAGCACCGTGTGCTCCAGCACGTGGGCAACGCCGGTCGAGTCTTCGGGCAGCGTACGGAACGCCACCATGAAGACGTTCTCGGTATGTTCCGCAGCGAAGTGGAAGTGCATCGCGCCGGTGACCCGATGACGGTACTCGGCAACGTCGATGTCCAGCGCGGCCATCCGATGTGACCGCAACATTTCAAACGCGGCGTTCAATTCAGGAACAGTCCGCCGTCGAGGATGATGTGCTCGCCGGACACGATCGAATGGCCCCCGATGAAGCCCAGGATGGACTCGGCAACCGACTCCGGGGTGCAGACCCGTTGCAGGGGCGTGCGGTCAATGATCCGCTGTCTGTTGCGTTCGTAGAGTTCGTCGCCCATGCCCTCGCGCAGCCAGTCACCTTCGATGAAGCCCGGGCAGACGGTATTGACGCGCACCTCGGGCCCCATGATGCGGGCGAGCGACTTGGTCATCGTGATCAGCGCCCCTTTCGACGCGGCATAGGCGATCGAACTCCCTACCCCGCGGACTCCGGCGATCGACGAGACGTTGACCACCGCCCCGTCCCCGGAAGCCCTGAGTGCCGCCTCCGCGGCCCGGGCCATCTGATAGGGGCCCACCACGTTGACGCCATAGATGTGAAAGAAGTCGTCCTTGTCGAGTCCGTCGAGGTCGGCATGGTTGACGAACTTGGTCGTCCCGGCGTTGTTGACGAGTACGTCGAGCCGACCGAACGACTCGACGGCGGCGTCCGCCATCGCCCGGCATGCGCCGTCGTCCGCGACATCCCCCTGCAGGCACAGCACCTTCACGCCAAGCGCCTCACACTCTGCAGCCACCCTCTCGGCGGCCCCGGCACTGCGCGCGTAGTTGATGACAACATTTGCGCCACGCTCGGCGAGCATCCGCGCCGTAGCCGCGCCGACCCCCGACGACGAACCGGTGACAATGGCGCTCGCGCCTTCGAGTTTCATGCTGATTCCTTCGGGTATTCGTGATTGAAGTGCTCCCAATACTCCGCAACCGACTGTTTCATTTCGGTCGCGAGCATCAGGATCGCGAACAGGTTCGGCAAGGTCATCATCACGACGGTGATCGCTGAGATGAGCCAGACAAGGGAGGTGTCGATCACCGCGGCAAGAAAGAAGCCTGCGACATATGCAAACCGGTAGAAGACGACGGATCCGACTCCAAAAAGATAGGTCATCGCGCGATCACCGTAGTAGGACCACGCAACCGCGGTCGAGAACGCAAAGAGCACAAGGCCAATCGAGACGATGTAACGCCCCGCCTCCCCGAAGGCCCCCCGCGTGAATGCTTCAGCCGTCAGATCGACCGAGTGAATCAGTGAGCGCCCGTTCAGGGTAATGCCGGCGGGCGCCGTGATGCTGCCGTCGGTGACGGTGACCACTCCCGAGAACGGCATGCCGTTCTGCAGGTAGCGCACGTCTTCGGCAATCGACCGGTTGTGCAGGATCGTGTAGTCGAGGCTGAGCGAGGGTACGCCCGCCATGACTTCGACGGGTCCCGAGTAGCGATCGACGGGTGTTCCTCCGGACAGGTGAGCCAGCAGACTGTTCGCTTCCGCGCCCACGGACTCGTCATAGCGCCCGGCGACGAACTGCGTATCGAAGGTCTCGAACTCGTTCTGATGCTTCTCCGTCCAGACCCCGGAGGACAGGATCACGAGCCCCGTCAGCGTACAGATGATGATCGTGTCGATGAACGGTTCGAGGATGGAGACGATCCCCTCGGACACTGGCTCATCGGTCCGCGCGGCAGCGTGTGCAATCGGCGCGGAGCCCTGCCCTGCCTCGTTGGAGAAGAGTCCACGGTTGACACCCCGATTGAACGCGTAGGCAAACGAAGCGCCCAGGAAACCGCCCGCGGCCGCCGAACCCGAGAAGGCATCAGACACCACCGCCACGAAGGAGGGAACAATCTGCTCGAGATTCGCGCCGATGACCGCAAGTGCGCCAACGACGTACACAACCGCCATGAACGGCACCAGGTACTCCGCAAACTGCACGACCCGCCGGATCCCGCCGATGATGACCGCGCCAAGCAGCCCCGCGAGTACCAGCCCCGTGATCCACGCCGGCACGCCGAACGCACCCTCGACGCCCGCTGCAATGTTGTTGCTCTGCGGCATGTTGCCCGAGCCGAACGAACTCACCACCGTGGCGATCGCAAAGAAGACGGCAAGCCATTTCATGTTGAGCCGCTTTTCCATGACGAACATGGGGCCGCCCACGATATGGCCGTTGGCGTCCTTTTCACGGTATTTGTGGGACAGCGTGACCTCGACGAACTTGGTCGTCATGCCGAGAAAGGCGGTCATCCACATCCAAAACAACGCGGCCGGCCCGCCGAGATAGATCGCCAGCGCCACGCCACCGATGTTGCCCGTGCCGACCGTGCCGGAGATGGCGGTCGTCAACGCCTGGAAGTGGGTTGCGTCCCCGTGCTGCCCCGACTTGTCGTACTTGCCGCGCACGATCCGCCACGCGTGTGCGAAGTAGCGGATCTGCGGAAAGCCAAGATAGAGTGTGAAGACGACGCCGGTGCCAAGCAGCAGGTAGGGAAATACAGGATGCGATCCAAGATAGCTGTCGAGCGTGTTGAGAAAACTGGTGACCCGGTCCAAGGATGCCGCCTGCTGGCTGGAAAACGGACGCAGCGTAGCAAATATCACCGTGCCCATGGCGCCCCCGACGACGTTGTTGTCCGCGCCGGATTGAAGTGCCTGCTGGCACTGCTGCTCCTGATTTGTGCAATGCCGGGCACCGCGCGCGAGACGTTTGACGGCGTCGACCGGATCGTGGCGGTTGGTGACCTGCACGGCGACTTCGCCCAGTTCAGGCAGGTGCTGATGCAGGCATCCCTCATCGATGCTGACCTACGCTGGACAGGCGACAGAACCCACCTTGTGCAACTCGGCGATGTGGCGGACCGGGGGCCGGATACCCGCAGGATCATCGAACTGCTGATGCGTCTCGAGAAGGAAGCGTCCAGGGCAGGGGACGCATCCATGCGCTGATCGGCAACCACGAAGCCATGAACATCGTCGGCGATCTGCGCTTTGTACACTCGGGAGAGTATGCGGCGTTTGCCTACAATCGCTCAGAGCGCAGGCGCAAGCGTTACCTGCGCGCCTATGCCGATTCGCTCCGCGCCCGTGGAGAAGAGATCACCGTCGATGACGCGTTCATAGCGGAATACGAGCGGCAGTTTCCACTCGGATGGGTCGAACACCGGAGCTACTGGAAACCCGGCGGACGCTTCGCCCGCTGGGTGGCGAAACACAACACGGTCATCCGCATCAACGACGTGTTGTTCATGCACGCGGACTGAACCCTCACGTTCCGCCGGAGACCCTGCACGCCAGCAACCAGACAATTCGCAGGTTCCTGAAGGACAACGATTTCGCCGCGGTCATGGAAGATTTCAACCCGCTCTGGCATCGCGGTCTCGCAACCAACGACGCGGCGACCGAACAGGCACCCCTCGATGCACTCCTCGCATTCCATGGGGCGACGCGCATCGTCGTCGCGCATACGACCACCCAGGGTGCGGTCATGCCGAGACTGGACGGGCGCGTGATCATGGTCGACGTGGGACTCGCGGCGCACTACGGGGGGCGTCTCGCGTTACTTCTGATCGAGGATGGGCGCTACTACGCGGTACACAGGGGAACCCGACTTCGGCTGCCCTTGCGGAACGACGGACGCCTCGCCTACCTGAAACAGGTTGCCGCCCTCGACCCAGAACCGTCAGCGCTCCTGCCGGCTATCAGGGAGGCACAACTCCGGGTGGTACCCAGATAGCCATCGGCCGCCCCAGGGCGTCGTACTCAGGCGGGCTGGGCAGCGTCGCGGTCATGTCGGGGGCCACCAGCGCCAGCGCGCACGCATCGAGAATGTCGTCACGCGCGAGCAATCGCCTCGGCCAATCCGCGACCGCGCGTTCGTACAAATCCTGAAAGACAGACGGGAGCAGCGCCAGTCTGGTCGCGCGGCCCTCCGCCGTCTTCTTGCCGGCGAGAGGCGCGCCCGCGAGAGACCGAAAGGCGATCTCCGGATGCGCCTCCCGGAGCCGCACCTCACCGAGCTCGTCAGCCTCGCGGATCTTCCGGCAGATGTTCCATGTCTGCTTCGAGAGCCGACGTCCGAGTACCGACGCATTGATCGCGGACGCTTCCTCCCAGGACCCAGCCCTGACTGCAGCGCGGCACGGAACCGGGAACACCGAAGACGACTGGCCGCGCAGTACGCGGCGCGCCAGCGCGTCGGCCTGCCGCGGCTCACTCGACGGGAGTCCAAGCGGAATGTCGATGAAGATTTGGTGGACATCCGCGAAATGCGCGCAGAGGTCCGCGAGGCATTCAGCGCGATGCATGTCGACGCCGCCCGCGCGGTGTGCAACCCCAAACCAACCGCCCGGACACCCGTCGACACCGGCGAACACCGGTGCGCCCTGCTCAGCCAACAGGTTCGCGCATGGTGACGAACTCTTCGGCGCTCGTCGGGTGGATGGCGACCGTGGCGTCAAACTGCGCTTTCGTCGCGCCGGCCTTCACCGCAACCGCCATGCCCTGCACGATCTCACCCGCTTCGGGACCCACCATGTGGATGCCGACCACCTTGTCTGACGTCGGCTCCACGATGAGCTTCATCAGCGTTTTCTCGTCACTGCCGGTCAACGTGTGTTTGAGCGGGGTGAACGTCGAACGATAGACATCGACCCTGCCAAACTCGTCCCGCGCCTCTTCCTCGGTCAACCCGACCGTGCCGATGTTCGGCTGACAGAAGACCGCGGTTGCGATGTCGTCGTAGTCCATCTGCACGCGCTGGTCCCTGAACCACGTGCTGGCGAACGCCATCGCCTCGGCAATGGCCACTGGGGTCAGTTGCACGCGATCGGTCACATCTCCGAGCGCGAAGACGGACGGCTCGCTGGTCTGGAAGTAGTCATCGACGATGATCGCGCCGTTCTCCCGCTGCCGCACGTCCACGTTCTCGAGCCCGATGTCGTGCACCGCGGGAGCACGGCCGGTGGCGTAGAGGATGAGGTCCGTTTCGATCTCACCGCCGTCAGCCAGGCGTGCGGTCAGCACGCCACTTTCCGCACGCTCGATGCCGACAATGCTCGTGTCGAAATGCAGGCTGATGCCTTTCTTGCGGAGTTCGTCGGCGACGAACTCCCGGACGTCCCCATCGAAACCCCGAAGGAAGAGCGGCCCGCGGTACGCCAGGTGCGCATCAACCCCCAACCCGTTGAAGATCCCCGCAAACTCGACCGCGATGTAGCCGCCGCCGACCACCAGGGCACGCTTCGGCAGTTCAGGAAGGAAGAACGCTTCGTTGGAGGAGATGGCGTGTTCGATTCCCGGAACGTCGGGCATGACCGGCCAGCCGCCCGTGGCCACGAGGATTTTCTCCGTCGTCAGAGTCTCACCGTTCACGGTGACTGCGTGGGGGCCCGCGATGCGTGCACGCCCGTCGAAGTGGGTCACACCGGCGCCGTCGAGCAATCCCCGGTAGATGCCGTTCAGGCGCCCGATCTCCCGATCCTTGTTCTCCCTGAGCATGTCCCAGTCAAAGGCCGGCTCCGCCTCGCCCCAGCCGTAGCCCCGGGCGTGGTGATAGTCTTCGCTGTAGTGGGACGCGATCACGAAGAGCTTCTTCGGCACGCAGCCGACGTTGACGCAGGTACCGCCCATGTAGCGGTCCTCAGCGCTCGCGACCCGCGCGCCATAGTTGGCAGCCATGCGTGCGGCCCGGACACCACCTGAACCCACGCCAATGACGAACAGGTCGAAGTCATACTGCGCCATGCGATCCTTCCCGGAAGCAACGATGAGAGAAGTGAAGGCTACCGGAATCGACGCCCCGGGCCCAAGCGCCGAAGTCATCCTGACGCCGTTCGCCCCCTGCCGGCAGATTCGTACCTGCAGCGTGACACTGAGCCTGCACGCCGGGTACGCCCGGCTCGAGTACGCGCTCGAAGGTGATCTCGGCACATTCAATCTGAAACCTGACGGGCCAGTTGGACGAGCCGACGGTCTCTGGCGCGATACCTGCTTCGAGGCCTTTTTCATCGGTGTGACGGGCGCCTACACCGAAACGAACGCGAGTCTTTCACACGCCTGGAACCTCTACCGCTTCGAGGACTACAGGACTGACATGCGCGAGTCGGTTGCATCGGCTCCGGACGTCACAAGCGCGCTGCAGTCGGGCTCACTCCGGGTGTCCGTCGGGTGGGAGCTGAGTGCGCTCGGACCGTTCACCGGGTTCAAGCCGACCGTGGTGCTGGGTGAGGGATCGGCCCGCCATTACTTCGCACCCGCACATCCCGGGGGGGCGCGGCCGGACTTTCACGGGGTTGAGGGTTACGTTCCGCGGCCCCGCGCAACATGCGCACCACAGCAGGAAACGACGCATGGGTGATTACGCGGCGGGACTCGACCAATGGCTCACCACGACACCGTCCGGGCGCCTTGGCGTCGTGGCGCACCCGGCCTCGTTCACGGCGGCAGGCACGCACACCGTCGATGCGCTGATCGAAGCGGGCCACGACGTCCGGCGTGCATTCGGTCCACAGCACGGCATGCGTGGCGACAAGCAGGACAACATGATCGAGTCGGACGACTTCGCAGACCCTGTCCACGGCATCCCCGTGCACAGCCTCTACGGAGAGACACGCCGACTGCACGCGGACATGCTGGAAGACGTCGACACGCTCGTCTTCGACCTGCAGGACATCGGCTGCCGGGTCTACACTTTCATTACCACCCTGCGTTACGTGCTCGAAGCGGCCAGTGAGCATCACAAACGCGTGGTGGTTCTGGACCGGCCCAACCCGGCCGGACGGCCCGTCGACGGTCTCGCGCTCGAAGCGGGGCACGAGAGCTTCGTGGGCTCGGCGCCGATACCCATGCGCCACGGACTCACCACCGGCGAACTGGCCCACTACTTCGTCGCGCTGCTCGGTCTCGACGTCGAACTCGAAGTTATCGCGATGGCGGGCTATGACCCGAACGTGGAGCCCGGATTCGGCTGGCCGAGTGGCGCACGTCCGTGGGTGAACCCGAGCCCCAATGCCGCCAGCCTGAACATGGCACGCTGTTTCAGCGGCACCGTGATGATCGAGGGCACCGAACTCTCCGAGGGTCGGGGTACGACCATACCGCTCGAAGTGATCGGTGCGCCAAACCTCCCGATCGCTGACATCCTCACGGAAATGCGCAGCCTTGCGCCAGAATGGCTGGAAGGCGTGAGAACGCGCCCGTGTCATTTCCAGCCGACGTTCCACAAACACGCGGGATCGCTCTGTGCCGGCATACAACTGCACACCGACGGCCCCGGCTATGACCACGCGAGGTTCCGCCCGTGGCGTTACGTCCTGCTCTTCCTCAAGGCGCTGCGCCGGTTGCACTCCGACTACGCGCTCTGGCACGACCGGCTCTACGAGTATGAACCCGGGCGGCGGGCGATCGACGTCATCCACGGCTCGCTGCAGCCGGCAAACTGGGTGGATGCCCGGGACGCGACCCCGGCCGATCTCGAGACCAACCTGCTGGAGACGGAAGCGCTCTGGCGGGATGTCCGTGCCGCGCACCTCATCTATCCCGACGACACCTGACCCGAACCCGAACGAGTCACCCCGATCCGGCGACGGGGAATACGCTGGCGTCCGGATGCCGGTGCTACAATCGCCGGCCCATTTTGTTGCTCACCCTGAGGAACCCGCATGAGTAACGCGCGCCGTGTCGCAGTTCTGGCCGGAGACGCCATTGGTCCCGAAGTGATGGCTGAAGCCGTCAAGGTCTTCGATGTAGTGCAGCGCCACAGGGATGTGGAGTTCGAACTGATCGAGGCGCCGTTTGGTGCCGGCGCCTACTTCGACCACGGCAAGGCGTTTCCCGATAAAACGAAGGCCATCTGCGACAGCGCCGATGCCATCCTCAAGGGGCCGGTCGGCCTCTCTCACGAAGAATCGAGCAAGATTCCGGTGGAAGAACAGCCGGAACGCGGCGCAATTCTGCCGCTGCGGGCGCGCTACAACACGTACGCCAACTTCCGCCCCATCTTCCTGCCGGCACACATGGCGCACTTCTCACCGCTGAAATCGGAGGTGATCCAGGACGGGATCGACATCATGCTGATCCGCGAGCTGGTCGGCGGACTGTATTTCGGAGAAAAGAGCCGCGGCGTCAACAGCAAGGGCCTGCGCTATGTCAACGAGGTGCTGACCTACGACGAAACACAGATTCGTCAGGTCCTCGTCACCGCTTTCGAGACGGCACGTGGTCGTAAGGGCGTCCTCCACAACATCCACAAGAGCAACGTACTCATGTCCAGCGTCTTCTGGAATGAGGTGCTGGACGAGGTCCGCGTGGACTACACCGATGTCGAAGTCCGGCACATGCTGGTCGACGCCGCTGCGACCGCCCTCTGCCTGAACCCCGGACAGTTCGACGTCATGGTNATGGAGAACATGTTCGGTGACATCCTGAGTGATCAGGCCGGCGGCCTGCTCGGGTCGCTGGGACTNATGCCGTCAGCGTGCATCGGCCCCGAGAAGGCGTACTACGAGCCCTCNCACGGGTCGGCGCCGGATATCGCGGGCCAGGGCATCGCCAACCCCTACTCGATGATCGGATCCGTCGCGCTGATGCTCGAAATGAGCTTCGGGATGCCGGATGAGGCGGAAGCGGTCTGGAAGGCCATGCAGAGCGTCTTCGAGGACGGCTTCTCGACCTCCGACCTCGCCTCGCATGGAGGCGTCGAGAACGTGTCGACCGTGGAATTCGGCGAGAAGGTCGTCGCCAAACTGGAGTCCCTGCTCGCCTGAAGAGACGGTCTGTCCGCAGTTTCTACCCGCAGGTCTGGCGCGCAGTCGGACCGCGCCCGCGGGCCCAACCCGGGGGTCACGCAAGCAGGTCGGGCAACCCGTAGAAAACACTCGTTACCATCACGAGCATGCACAGCCAGCCCCAGCCGATCATCGCCCACATGATGAGCGGTTGCTCGAAGAGGTCCCCGAGAATGTTCACGGTGGAGTCCACGAGCAGGAACTTCAGGATTTTCTTGATGATTTTCATTGGCCAGCTATCCAACAGGGCGCGCGTAGTTTAGCGAATCAGACCCGGTTCCCGCTACTCAGGGATCAGGCGGCAGATAGTCCTCGTCACCGTCGCCCCTGAGCCGTCGCTCGTTGTCCGCATAGCGAACCTTAGCCGCTTCGTGGGCGGCAAACCCGGCCACCTCGGCCTCCACCTTCCGGTAGACGTCCAGGATGTTGATCGACTGCCCGAACTGAACCCGCTTCGAGAACATCGTGACCGGGAACACGAAGCTCAGCGTCTTCCCGAATTGCAGCGCACGGCTCTTGCCCAACTCGTCCTCGTAGATCACCCATCTGAGATCCAGTTCTTCGGCGAGGATGTCGCCAAACACGATGCCAAGTGACTGCCAGTCCTTCGTGCGACTCGTCGGGATGTGACCACCGTCGACCAGCCTCTGCAGCGTCGGCAAATCTTCACGCGAACGCTTCATGTAGAGAACACCCAGTTTGCGGGCAACGAGATCCTCGATGTCGCTGCGCTGCGAGTCGAGAATGAACTGCTCGCCAACCGACATCTCCTCGACCTTTGGCGGCGTCTCGTCGACCGGGATACTGAACGGGTAGTTCGTGAGTTCCTCTTCAGAGAGGAGCGGGACCGGCGCACCGCTCGCGCCTTCCTCCCCGCTTGCCTGGCACATCAGGGCGCCAAGCAGAGCTGCGACCCATGCAGGGGCTGACGGGCGATGGCTCGGAATCATGGTCACGGATCTCTGGATCATTGGCTGCGGAAAGTGCCGCGGGGGAGATTTTACCCCGCCTTGCCGCGAACCGAACCGGCATATGCAATCAACGGCGCAGACCCCGCGTCAGGTGACTTCCACAGACGCACGGACCGCACAAGCGGACATCACAGCGCGGACACCACAGGACAGCCACTACCCTGGCGTTTTATGCTCTCGGCGCCGAGCAGGCCCCCCAGCGCGCCAGCCCGGCAGTCCATCATCCTTCTGGTGTCCGCAGAGTGTCCGATTCCGAACTCATCCAGCGTATCCATGCCAGCCCGGTGCAGGCTGTGTTCGTAGTCGCGGGAGGCGGCGCTTCGGCACTCGCAGCACTGCTGGGTGAACCCGGCGCCTCCCGCACTGTACTCGACGCACGGATCCCCTACTCAGGCGCGGCCATGGACGAGTTTCTCGGCAACCATGTCGAAAGCGCGGCGAACGAGGCGACCGCCCGTGCGCTCGCCATGGCTGCCTTCCAGCGCGCCCGTGCATTGGCGGACGGCCCTGCCCTCGCCGGAATCGCCGCAACCGCGGCTCTCGCGACCGATCGCTCACGCAGGGGCACCGACCGGATCCATCTCGCGTACCAGACGGCAACGACGACCGCGGCCGGAACAGTCACATTCGAGCGAGGGACACGATCGGTGCAGGAAGCGCACTGCCGGGCCCTCATTCTCGACGTGACCGCCGATGCCATGGGGTGCGGCAGCGCCGCGGCGCTCGACCGCACAGCGGCCCGCAGGGAGTGGCGCGAACTGCTGACCGGTGACCGTCAGCAGACGCTGGAGACTCGCCCGTCTGTCCTCTTTCCGGGTTCGTTCAACCCGATGCACGAGGGCCACCTGGCGATGGCAGCGGTGGCTCAGACGCTGACGGATCAAGCCGTCACCCTTGAAATCTCCGCGTTCAACGTCGACAAGCCACCCATCGACTACATCGAGTTTCGGCGGCGTTCGGAACAGGATCGCGGCCCATACGCGCTCACCTTCACCAACGCCCCGACGTTCGTCGAGAAAGCCCGCATTTTCCCGGGCGTCACCTTTGTGGTCGGAATCGACACCATCACCAGAATCGGGGAGCCCCGCTATTACGGAGGTCCCGAAGAGCGCGATGCCGCGCTCGACGAACTCGCGGAACTCGAATGCCGTTTTCTCGTGTTCGGGCGCTCGGCTGAAGGCCTGTTTCAGACCCTTGGAGATGTCGGCATTCCGGACAGACTTGCCGCGCTCTGCGATTCGGTACCGGAAGCAACGTTCCGGTCGGACGTGTCGTCAACGGCCCTGCGCGCTGCTGCAGACAGCCAGGAGAACAGCAAATGAGCGACTCGCTGCACCTCGAGATCTTCACCGACTACATATGACCCTGGTGTTATCTCAATACGGTCAGTATTGAACGACTGCGGCAGGAGTACCGGATTACGACCTCCTACCGGTGGTATCCGCTTCATCCCGATACACCCGTACGCGGAAAGATACTTCGCCGCAGACAAACCGGACCCGCGCCGGACGCGGAGAACGACCCCGAAGCCCGGGCAGACAGGGAAGCCCGGAAGGAACGCGGCGAAAGCCTCCGTTCGCTGATGGAGGAAGCCGGACTCACCTTCTCCCCGGGAGACACGCTCTACAACAGTCGCATGGCCCAGGAATTCGCGGCATGGGCACGTACGCAACAGGACGCTGAACGCGTCCACGACGCGCTCTACAGCGCGTACTTCATCGAAGCAAGGAATATCGGGATCATCCCGGTGCTGCGGGAGATCGCGGAGGATCTCGGGTACGACGCGAAAGAAGCGGAAGAGGCGCTGAAGCGTCGCAGGTTCCGCGACGTGATCGACGAAGATTGGCGGCACGCCATGAACGTCGGAATCACCGGTGTGCCGACCTTTACCTACGACGACATCCAACTGATGGGATGCCAACCCTGGCCACTGCTGACGCGGTTCATCCGGCATATCGGCGCGGAACCGCGCACCGGCGCCCCGGACTAGAGCCAGGGCCGCCCGGTCTCCACGGTGTCGCCTGCCGCCGGCCGGTCGTCCTCACCCGGACTCGCGCGCCTCGACGTTTCTGATTCGACCGGATCGAGATGCCGATTCGTGCACCAGTCCTGGCCAGCCACCATGGGAGTTGGCGGGTCTTCACCCATGAGGTGCTGCTCGACTGCCAACTGTGCCTCGGGCAGCGCGTCACCGATCACGCGCACGGCCCGGGCCCGGACCAACGGGTCCGTCACGCGATTGCGCACGCCCCACTCGACAATGTAATCGGCACATGGGGCTCCGGACTCCGGGTTGTTCGTGATGCCGACGTCACGGTCAACATCGAAGAGATAGAGCATCATCGCCTCCTCGAAGAGCATCGCGAAATCCTCGCGGGTCGTCGAGTAGCCGTAGTAGTCACCCGCACGATCTACGGAAAACTCGCCCGCGATGTCCCCCGGTGTAAGCCCCTGTTGGGTCGGGCTGGCTGTCACACCGTGGAAGCTCACCCGCGCGAGGTTCAGCATCATCTGCGAGCGGAGCGGCGAATCATTCGAGAGTCCGCGCGACGTCGAGGACCGAACGGGCAGGGTTTGCTGCCGCAACCCGCGCGGGAGAAAAGAAATCATTGGCATGCGCCAGTTCGTGCACCAGCAGCGCCGCCATGCGAAAGCGGATGTCCTCAACAGTGGGCGTCCCGCTCGAAGGCGTCCTCGTGACGTACTCGTTGTCACGTACATACCGCCAGGGCATCCGAAAGGCGAGCGCGTTGCCAAAGCCAGCCCGATAGTCAGGTGCGGTATCGACCGTTGCCTGCTCTTCCGGCGTCAGCCAAAGCCCGGCGGGGTCAAGATAAATCGCGGCTGTTTGTCCCGTGTAGAAGGACGGACGAATGTCGTGCGAGATCACGATCGCGGAGAGAGCACGCGTCAGCAGGAGTATCTCGCGCGGCATGGTCTGGAGCACCTGCCTGAACCGCTCGCCCATCCAGTCGATGCGATACCAGGACCCGGCTCATGATGTCCTCGACATCAGGGTCCGCAAACTCCATCCCGATCAAGGGCAGCGTCAGAAGCGAACACTCGTTGCCGTTCCTCAGCTGCACCGTGCATGCGAGCATGTAGTCCTCACGGGGATTGTCGGCAAACGCGGCACGGGCGGACGTCCGCATACCCTCCAGATTCGAGAAGGTCACCGCGCCGGTCGAACTGGTTGGCGGCGGCGGTTGCACCGTCGGTGACGGCTGCGGCGCAGGGGTCCTCGTGCGCTGGGTCAGCGTTGTCGGGGCGGAGCCACCCCCGCCCCCGCCACACGCCACGACGCAGGCCACGAGCAGGCCGAGCACAATCAGACGAAGGAATCGCCCACGCGACCTGACCCGCAACCGCGGGGTAACTTCTGCCTCGGCCTCCGATCGGAACACTCAGGTACTTCGACCGCATTGCGCGTCCGGATGTTTCATCCCTTCAGCCGACAGGTTTGCCCCGAACTCCGGGTAATTCAAGCCGCCACGCGCCTTGGTGGACGCTACGCCCGCCGGTGTAAGCCAGCGGGCTGACCGGCTCAGAGCGATGCGACCGCCCGCTGCGCCATGACGTTCACGAGGTTTGCGCGGTATTCCGCAGAGGCGTGCATGTCCGTCAGGAGATCATCCGCGGGGGGCAGGATGCCCCCGAGTGCGTCCGGGCTGAGATCGGTGGCAAGCGCGGTCTCCATTTCCGCAAACCGGAACACGCTGGCTGCCGCACCCGTCACGGCGACCCTGACCCCGGAGTCACCCGCGGAGACGAACACCCCCGTCATCGCATAGCGCGACGCAGGGTTCGGGAACTTCGCGTAGGCGGCCCGGCTCGCGCGGGGAAACCGCACGGCCGTCAGCAGTTCCCCGGGTTCGAGAGCCGTTTCGAACATCCCTGTAAAAAAGTCGTCCGCCGCGATCTCACACCTGTTCGTCACAACCGTCGCGCCAAGGCCCACCAGCGCGGCCGGATAGTCAGCCGCCGGATCCGCATTGGCGACGGAGCCACCGATCGTGCCCCTGTTCCGCACCTGCGCGTCACCAATGCCGGACGCGAGCGACGCAAGCGACGGCAGCGCGTCTTGCAGGGCAGCGGACTCCGCGACATCCGCATGCGTGGTGAGCGCGCCGACCGTCACCGAGTCCGCGCTGACTTCGATCCCCGACAAGCCGGGAACACCACTCAGATCGATCACGTCACTCGGGGCCTGCAGGCGTTGTTTCATCGCCGGCAAGAGCGTGTGACCCCCGGCGAGGAAGACGGGGTCTGCTGCGCCCTCGAACAGCGCAACCGCCTCGTCGAGGCTCGAAGGGTGATGATAGTTGAAGGTGTACATCAGGCGTTCCCCCTTGCTTCGCGGATTGCCCGCCAGACCTTCTCCGGTGTTGCGGGCATGTCCATGTGCCGTACTCCGATCGCGTTCGCTACCGCACTGATCAGTGCGGGCGGCGACCCGATCGCACCGGCCTCGCCACAACCCTTCACACCGAGCGGATTGTGGGTACAGGCGGTGTTGGTCAGGTCGACGTCAAAGGAAGGCAGATCGTCGGCTCGTGGCATGCAGTAATCCATGTAGGACCCGGTCTGCAGCTGGCCATCCGCGTCGTATACGGCATTCTCCAGCATCGCCTGCCCCAAGCCCTGGGCAATGCCGCCATGGACCTGCCCCTCGACGATCATCGGATTGATGATGTTGCCGAAGTCATCCACCGCCGTGAACTTCACGACATCTGTGACGCCGGTCGCGGGGTCGATCTCCACCTCGCAGACATAGGCACCCGCCGGATACGTGAAGTTGCCCGGGTCGTAGAACGCCTTCTCGGCGAGACCCGGCTCCAGTTCGTCCAGAGGAAAGTCGTGTGGCACGTAGGCCGCAAACGCGACTTCGCCAAAGGTCTTGGCAAGATTGCTGTTCGCGACGCGGAATTCCCCGTCTTCGAAATCCACGGTCCCGACATCGACATCCATGAGGTGAGCGGCAATCCGCTTGCCCTTGGTGATGATCTTGTCGCTCGCTTTCACGAGCGCCGAACCGCCAACCGCGAGGGAACGCGAACCGTAGGTGCCCATTCCGAAATCGAGCCTGGCGGTGTCCCCATGGACGACATCGACATCATCGATGGAAATGCCGAGTTTGTCCGCGACCAGTTGTGCGAACGTCGTTTCGTGCCCCTGGCCGTGGCTGTGCGAACCGGTCAGCACGGTCACACTGCCGGTTGGATTGACCCGGACCTCGCCGCTTTCCCACAGTCCGACACCGGCACCCAGCGAGCCAACGACCTGCGACGGCGCGATACCACACGCCTCGATGTAACAGGAGAGTCCAATCCCACGCAGCTTGCCCTGGGCTTCGGCCGCCGACCTGCGCGCGGCAAAGTCGTGGTAACCGGAGATTTCAAGCGCCCGGTCGAGACTCGCTTCATAGTCGCCCGTGTCGTATTCCAGGGCGACCGGGGTCTGATAGGGGAACTCGTCCGGTTGAATGAAGTTCCGGCGCCGGATCTCGGCCGGATCGAGGTTCATCTCTCCCGCCGCGACTTCAACGAGCCGCTCCAGGAGGAAGGTCGCTTCCGGACGCCCGGCGCCGCGGTAGGCGTCCACCGGAGCCGTGTTGGTATAGATGGCGTCCACCTCGCAGTAGATCGCGGGCGTCTTGTACTGACCGGCAAGCAGCGTTCCATACAGATAGGTCGGCACGGACGACGCAAACGTCGAGAGATAAGCCCCCATGTTCGCCTTCGTCTGCACGTGCAACCCGAGGAAATGCCCCTCGGCGTCCATCGCCACGCGCGCGGTCGAGATGTGGTCACGACCGTGGGCATCCGCGAGGAAGCTCTCTGCGCGATCTGCCGTCCACTTCACCGGCACACCGAGCCGGCGTGACGCCCACGCGCAGGCGGATTCTTCAGAGTAAATGAAGATCTTCGACCCGAAGCCTCCGCCGACGTCCGGAGCAACCACCCGAAGCTTGTGCTCGGGCGCCATGTTCAGGAACGCCGTGAACACGAGACGGACGACGTGCGGATTCTGGCTCGTGGTGTAGAGCGTCATCTCGTCCGTCGAAGGGTTGTAGTCGCCGATCGCCGCGCGCGGCTCGATCGCGTTCGGAATCAGCCGGTTGTTGCGCACCGTGAGTTCCGTGACGTGGGCTGCGCCGGCAAACGCGGCCTCGGTGGCCGCCTGGTCGCCCAGTTCCCACTCGTATGCGGTATTGCGCGGAACCTCCTCGTAGATCGCGGCACTGTCCTGCGCACTCGCAAGATCGACAACCGCTGCTTTCTCCGCGTAGTCGACCTCCACGAGTTCAGCCGCGTTCCGGGCCGCCGTGAGGGAGTCCGCGACCACGAGCGAAACAGGTTCTCCAACGTAGTTGACTTGCGTTGCGGCCATGATCGGGTGGGCAGGCTGTTTCATCTCGCTGCCGTCTTTCGAGAGGACCATCCAGCCGCACGGCAACGTGCCCAGTCCGTCTTCCACGATTTGCGCCCCCGTCAGGACGCCAACGACACCTTCCGCAGCTTCCGCAGCGCTGGTGTCGATCCCGTCGATGGTCGCGTGGGCGTGGGGTGAACGTACGAATACGCCGTAACACTGACCACGAACATTGATGTCGTCGGTGTACTGCCCTTTGCCGGTGATGAACCGCATGTCCTCTTTACGGAGAACACGCGCACCAATTCCCTGCTCTGACACTGTGCGTCTCCTAGTCGTTGGTCATCTGCGGCGCTGCCTTGGCGACCGCCTGAACAATGTTGTGATAGCCGGTGCAGCGGCAGTAGTTGCCCTCCAGCCCCTCGCGGATCGACGCTTCCGAGTCCGCTTCGCCCCTGTGTACGAGGTCGATGGCCGCCATGATCATGCCGGGCGTGCAGAACCCGCACTGCAGGCCATGACACTCACGAAAGGCGGCTTGCATCGGATGCAGCTCCGACGTTGAGCCAATGCCCTCGATCGTTGTGACCTGCTGCCCTTCGGCCTGCGCCGCAAGCACCGTACACGCCTTCACGGCACGACCGTTCAGGTGCACCGTGCAGGCTCCACACTGGCTCGTATCGCAGCCGACGTGGGTGCCGGTCAGTTCCAGTTCCTCGCGCACGAACGTGGCGAGCGTGGTTTCAGGCGCCACGGTTCGGGCCACTGCCCGTCCGTTGACGTTGAGTTTTACTTCGAGCGACATGCGTCCTCCCCGTAACCAAGGTGCCTCGCGATTGCGGACACTCTGCGGATTCGTTCAAGGGTCTTCCCAACCCGACCCTGTGATGGATGTGGTCTCAAATGGCAGCCCCGCCACCGGCCGTCCTGAGCGCGACGCGGGCAGCCGCTAAAGTACACCAGCGGAATGCCGCAGCGCCATCGCGAGCTTTCCTTACCCGGGTGGATTGATCTCGTCGCCGAACCGCGNAAAGAAATCGGCCGCCATTTTCTTTGCCGCACCGTCAACGAGCCGGGCCCCCAACTGGGCAAGCTTGCCGCCCACCTTCGCGCTGACGGCATAGCTGAGGCGTGTGGTTTCGGGGTCTATCTTGGTGAGTTTCACGGCTGCACTGCCGCTTGCAAAGCCCGCNACGCCGCCTTTGCCCGAGCCGCTGATGGTGTACGACACAAGCGGCTCGATGTCGGACAACTCGATCTCGCCAGCAAATTTCGCCTTGACCGGGCCCACCTTGACGACCATCCGAATCTCGTACGCGTTCTCACCCACCGCATCGAACGCCTCACAGCCNGGCAGACTCCGCTGCAGCACCTCCGGATCGTTCAGTGCTTCCCAGACCGCGGCCAGACTGCCGCCAATCTCGATTTCCTGCTCGAGTTCCACTTATGACCTGTTCCATTCCGATGGGGTGAGGCACACGCTCCGGGACCGGCACAGGACGCCCAACATGAAGGCAAATTCCCGTGCGGTGGCGTTGTGCCGACGCCACGCTTCNGTGCTGCCACTGTGTCCCGCACTCATATCGATGTCAATCAGGAGGGGCGCGGCGCCCGTATGCACCCGGCGCATCTTCTGAATCCACTTCAGCGGCTCGTAGTAGCCGACCGACATGTCCTGCAGCGCCGCCGTCGCATAGACGGCCGGATAGGCCTGGGTGCGCAGTTGATCGTAAGGCGATATCGAGTGGATGAAGTCGTATACGTCCGGGTCAGCCGGGTCGCCCCACTCTTCCAGTTCCGACGCGGCAAGCGCGAGCGATCCGTCCATCAGGGTTGTGAGCATGTCAACGAAGGGTCGGTTCGCAATGATCCCCGCGAACGCTTCGGGCGCGACGTTGGCCACATACGCGGCGATCAGACCGCCTGCGGACGAGCCCCGCAGGAACACCTTCCNCGCGTGCCCGAACCCCTCCTCGATGAGCGCCTGACGCACATCGAGGAGATCATTGAACGTGTTGGTCTTCTCGAGCCGACGCCCCGCGACGTGCCAGGCTCTGCCACGTGCCTGCCCGCCCCGCACGTGTGCGATCGCCACAACGAAGCCGCGATCGAGCAGNGAGATGTACTCCGGCCTGAAGTCAGGATCGAGCGTCACCCCATAGGCTCCGTACGCGAGCAGCAGGAGTGGCCCCTTTCCACGNCGGAATCGATCGTCCCGCCAGGCGAGCGTCACCGGCACCTGCGCGCCGTCGCGCGCCGCAACGAGGCGCATGTCTGTCGTGTACCGGTTTGCGCGGTAGCCGTGTACCGCTTTTGTGGACAACGTACGAACCGCGCCCGTCGCGAGGTCAATCACCCGCGTCTCATTCGGCTGCACGAGGCTGCCGACNCGATAACGCAGCGTTCGCGCCCCGTAATCCGGATTCCCGACGAACGCAGCGACCTCCACGTCACGTGCCAACGGGTGAGTCNCGATCGATCGCGACGCCCGATCCAGCACCAGCAACAGGTGACCTCCGGGCCCTCGTTCGAGCGCAACCGCGTAGTGCTCGAAGACTTCGAAGTCCACGAGCCGCGCGCCTGCCGAAGGCGCATGGAGCTCTTCCCAGGTGCCGGTGTCGGCAACCGTCCCGGTCGGCGCGACACGCAGGGTGTAGTCAGGCGCACCGAGATCGGTGAGCAGGTACGTCTCGTCGCCGCCCCTGCGCAGCCGGTACCGGTGCCCGGGTCTCGCGGGAACGAGCGGCGTGACGTGATCTCCCTCTATGCTGGCAAGGCCGTCGCTGCCGGGCCGGACCCGTCGTACGAGCGCTCCGGCACCGTCCCGTGCAGTCAGAACAGCAAACCGAACGGCCTCGTCTGGATCCTCATGGAAGACCCGTGCCGGCTCTCCCAGACGCTTGCGCGCCAACGTGGCGGGACGGCCCGCGGGGTCGAGCGCGACGAACACGAGTGTCTGGCCGTTCTCCCAGGCCAGCGTGTCGGCAACGTCTTCCACCCGGTCCTCGAGCAGCAGTCCGCTCCGCAGGTCCCTGATTCGCAACACATGCCGACGCTGGCCCGTCAGATCTTCGAGGAAGGCGACGTGCCGTCCGTCCGGACTGACGGCCCAGTTCTCGATCCGGTAATGCTCGTGCCCCAGTGACAGTTCATTAACGTCGAGAACAATCTCCTCGGGACCGGCGGCGTCTGCGGCGCGCCGCACATACACTGGCTGCTCGCCACCCGCCCGGAAACGCATCGAATAATCGAAATCGCCAATACGAACTGCAGCCGTCGAAGAGTCCGGTCTGTAGCGGCCCGCAATCTCGTCGTGCAGACCGCGGATGAGTGGCGCAAGAGACTCCAGGCGCGCGCTTGTATGGGCGTTTTCCGCCTCGATGTGCGCCAGGACGGCAGGGTCGCTCCGGGTGTCGTCCCGCAGCCAGTGATAGTCGTCGGTGCGCACCTGTCCGTGTGCACGCAGCTCGGTGGGACGAGCCTCGGCCACCGGACCGACAGGCGGCGCACCATCCTGTTCCGCGCAGCCGGCGAGCCACAGGGCCGCGGAGCCAGCCGCGAGCGCTCGCAAAGACGCGAGCAGTCCCGGCCACAAGCGGGTATAACTATGTCCGTGCACACCGTGCGGGAAGCGCATCGGCACGAGCAGGGTTCCGGACATGGTCCGGTCTCGAGGCGACTTGGAGGGTGTCGAACTTGGCATTGGACGAACTGATCGCGGCAATCAACGACGACCCCGAGTTACAGCGTCGGGGCCGGTATTACACCTGTCAGCTCAAGCTGGTCGTTGGGGACCGGAACGTCATGTTCTCAGTCGAAAACGGCCAGCTTGCACGGATCGACACTGACGTCACGATTGATCCGGATGGTATCACGCTCGCTGCGGATGCCGATGCGTGGCGCCGCCACCGCGAGTCGCTGCCAGCCCCCGGGTTTCACGACATCGCGGCCATGCAGGATCAGGGTCACCTCAGCATATCCGGCGACGTCGTGCGCTGGCTTTCCAACATGGGCTACGTACGTGGCCTCGTCAAACACTGGAGTCGTTCCGATGTCTGCAGTCCTTGATTCGGTCACGGGTCACTACGTTCCCATCACGGTTGCCGGGGACGACATTCAGCTTTATTTCGAAACAGCGGGCGAAGGAATCCCGCTGGTCTGCCTGCACACGGCCGGTGCGGACGGCAGGCAGTACCGCGCGCTCCTGCGCGACCCTGAGGTCACCTCCAACTTTCGCGTGCTGGTGCCCGACATGCCTTGGCACGGTAAATCTTCCCCGCCCGCGGGCTGGGAGTCCCGCGAGTACCGCCTCACGACCGACCAGTACCTCGAGTACATCCTCGCATTCATGGATGCGCTCTACCTTGATCAGCCGGTCGTCATGGGCTGCTCGATCGGCGGGCGCGTTGTCCTGCACCTTGCGCTGCGACACGCATCCAAAGTGCGTGCAGTGATCGGACTTCAGTCCGGGCTGCATGCCGGCAATGACGAAAACCGGCACGAAGCGCTTGATTTCCTGCATCGCCACGACGTGCACGGCGGCGAAGTCAGCGCAGGAACCGTCGCAGGACTGATCGCTCCGCAGAGCCCTGACCCAGACCGCCACGAGACGCTGTGGCACTATGCCAGCGGGGGCCCTGGCGTCTTCAAGGGGGATCTGTACTTCTACTTCATCGACGGTGACCTGCGTAACCAGGCGCTCGAGATCGATACGCAAGAGTGCGGCGTTCATCTGCTCTCGGGAGAGTACGACTACTCCGCTCCGCCCGCCGGCGCGGAGGAAATCGCAAGCCGCATCCCCGGCGCAACCTTCACGTGCATGCGTCACGTCGGGCATTTCCCGATGAGCGAAAACCCCGAGGCGTTTCGAACCTACCTGCTGCCCGTCCTCGACGAGATCCGCGGCGCTCTGTAGCCAGAGGCGGCTCTGACGCGGCAGGCACTCGCACTCGTACTGCTACTCCTCTCGGTCCTGTCACTGGGCCTGTGGGGTCAGTACGAAGTCGATCCGAGGCGTTTCAAGGAGGAGTTTGCCGACGTCCTCTATGAGGTGCTGATGCTCTTCGTTCTCGAGGGTGACTGAACGAACGAAACAAGCGAACTTCCGCTGCAGCTCCAGATCACCCGCCTGCTGGCGCCGCTCGCGTCGGTCACTGGGATATTGATCGTGCTGACCCGCGGCGCCTAGGTCGAGATCGTCAACTATTTCGTCCGCTACAAGACGGACCACATTGTCGTCGCGGGACTGGGCGAGATGTCCTGGCAGTTCGTCGTGTCAATGCCGCGTCCGCGCGAACTGACCATGGTCGAGAGAAATCCGGAGAACCTCTATGTCGAGCGGGCGCGAGCGCTCGGCGTCCACGTGCTGATCGGCGACGTGCTCGACAACAAACGT
>PBVL01000023.1 GCA_002728675.1 Gammaproteobacteria bacterium | reverse complement strand
GTCGGCGGGCCGCGTCAGCCGCCGAGGGCGTAGCTCAGCAGTCCAAGGTATTCGTCTGACCCTTCTGCCCGGGCTACGACCACCACCTGTGCGCCCATCTCGAGCGGGAGGTGAATCTCGTACATGCCCGCGATCCCTGACCGGAAGGAACCTGCATCATGCCCCGCTTCGCGGCGTCGGAGGACGGCGAGGCGCTGTGGTAGGGTCCGGCGACCTCGCTTGAACATACTCCCGCAATGCTGTTACGCGCGTTTGCAATGCTGTCCTGGCTGGCGGCCCCGGCCAGGGCGGATCTTGGCCCAAATCTCGATGAGTTCGTTGCAGCGGCCCTCACCAGGGGCCTCGGCAATCCCCTCATCTCGGTGACTGACGAGCCGTGGAACAGCGGGGAGTACTCGCTCACGCTGACCCGCATCGGCCATGCGGATATCAGGAGTGCCGGGGATCTGATCGAAGCACGGGTGCCGCTGCGCTTCGAGTTCACGGGTCAGATCAAACGCGACCTGCTCGTGACTGAACTCGACGTACGCTGCGACACCGAGTTCGAGACGGAAGGCGCTGTGTTCCTCGATTTCCGATTCAGGGAGGGTGCCCCGAATGTCGTCTCGACCATCGAACTCCCCATTCCGGAAGCGGACGTGGACTGCGGGTTGCTCTCCCTGCCCGTGCAGGGCGTCCTCGAGGAACTGGTGAAGCGCTCACGCCCGGATTGGGAGGAGCGCCTCGACAGCGCCATCCGCCAACGTATGGAACGCCTGCTCGAATAGCGCGCGACGGTCCCGCGCGGACTGTCGTCTATGCTCGATGAATGATTGACTTTCAGCCCGAGCCGGGCACGCCGCGACGAGACCTGCGCCGTTGGCTGAGAATCCTGTGGCCCCGCGATTCGCTCGCGCGCGCGATCGTGCCGCTGCTGGTCTTCGTCTCCGCAACCCTCGCCGCAGGATCCTTGGCGTCGGTTTTTGGCTACGATACGCTTGCCCCGGGCGCCGTCCGCTTCCAAGCCTACGCGAACCCGTTCACGCTCGACTGGGGCATCCTGCACTGGCTGTCCCTCGGGCCGACCCTGTGGCTCAGCCACCGGATGCTGGGTGCGCCGCTCGAGTTCGTGCGTACCTCGCAACTGGCGTTTCTGATCATCGCGGTCGGCGTCCTGCTGATGGACTTCGATCTGCTGACGCTCAGCTTCCGGCATATTCCCTTTTTGCTGTTCTGGGGCGTGGACGCCGGACTCCTCGTCATGCTGACGGTCATCCTGCGGCCGTCTGCACCGGTAGCGCGTACGTCCGTCGGCGCGCTGGCCTTCTTCGTCGCGATCGGCACCTGGGGGCTCGTGCGGGCGCCCGCGCTACACTTTGAACTCGTGCGCGTCGATGAGTCCCGGCGAGGCACGCAATATGTGGTTGTGCTCGATTCACCGCCCGAGGAGGACTGTGGCGCGGCGCGCAGGATGCTTGCGGAGATCAGCGCGGGCGTACGTGAGCCGGCGCGCGGGTTTTCGGAGATGGGGCGGCCGAGTTCGATGCTGATGCTTGTCCGCGCCGCCCCCGAGCTCGGTCAGGTCTACATCCTCGCGGGTGAAGTGACAGCGACGCGACAGTGTGTGTGGCACGCATGACGCGCAGATCGCGGTGCGATGCGTCGAATGCGGAGCATCGCCCCGGCGCACCTCAGCGTGGTGCCCCCCGGACGCTGCCGCTCGACAGCTCCCGCACCATTGCCTTCAGCTCCTGAATCTCTGTCTGAAGTTCCTTCATCGTGACGTGCTCGGGATCGGTCGCGCGGTCTTTCTCGTGTTCCTCTTCGAGCACGTTGACGACGATACCGATGACCATGTTCAGGAAGGCAAACGCGGTCAGAAAGATGAACGTGACGTAGAACACCCAGCTCCACGGGTAGACGGCCATCGTCTCGTACATGATGTCGGTCCAGTCCTCGAACGTCATGACGCGGAACAGCGTCAGCATCGCAAGCGCAATGTCTCCCCACAGGTCCTGGTTGATCTGGTTGAAAAAGAGGCTCCCAACCGCCGCGTAAATGTAGAAGATGATGAACATCAGCGCGACGACATAGCCGAGACGCGGGAGCGCGACGAGCAGTGAATTCAGCAGCAGACGCAGTTCGGGGATGATGCTGATCATGCGCAACACCCGGAATACGCGGATCAGGCGCGCGACGAGCGCCATGTCTGCGTTGTTCAGCGGTATCAGGCTGACCGAGATGATCAGCGTGTCGAACACGTTCCAGGGGTTTCTGAAGAAGTGCTGCTTCTTTTCCTCCGCCAGAAAACGAATGACCAGTTCGGTCAGGAAAATTCCCGTGATGACGTGGTCGAGCACACCGAGTGTTAGCAGGATGACGGGCGGAATCTCGTAGGTCTTGACGCCGACAACGAGCGCGGACGTGATGATGATCAGGATGATGAAACTTTCGAAGATCTTGTTGTTGCGGATCTGCTGAAAGCGCGCTTGCCAGGACATGACCGGCTCCGGATTAACTCGTGAGGCCGCGGATTATAGGAATTCTGCCGGCCCGGGAGGCGTCGTCGTGGCCCCGGTTCGGCATGTGTGAACTATGCGATCATGGCCGCCTGGCAGCCGACGCCAAGCCGTCTTCAGAATGCGCAGCGTCAGTCACGAACTTTGAGCAACCAGTCCTCTAGGAGAGAACATGAAAATCGGAATCTATGGCGGCAACGTTCGGCGGGGTGCCCCGCTCACAAGTCTGGTCGATGACATCGTCGACATGGAGCAACGCGGTTTCGCGAGCTACTGGACGCCCCAGGTCGGCACTTTCGACGCGCTCACGATGATTGGCCTCGCAGGCGGACGCACCAGCACGATCGAAATGGGGACTGCCGTGGTGCCGTCGTACCCCCGGCATCCGAGCGCGCTCGCGCAACAGGCCGCGACCGCAAACGCGCTGGCCGGTGGCCGCCTGGTCCTCGGTGTTGGCCCTTCGCACAAGCCGGGAATCGAAGATGGACTCGGTCTCAAGTATGACCGTCCCGCGCTCCATACGCGGGAATACGTGACGATTCTCAAGGCGCTCGCGGCAGAGGGCCGGGTCGATTTCCAGGGTGAGATGTATCGGGTGAAGACGGGCTTCGCGTGTCCCGAAGCCCAGGACTTCCCCGTGGTCGTCTCCGCATTGGCACCGCTCATGCTCAAAGCTGCCGGCGAAGTGGCTGACGGCACCGTGACCTGGATGGTCGGGCGGGACACGATCGCGAACAGCACCGTTCCCCGCATCACGAAGGCCGCCGCCGACGCGGGACGGCCGGCGCCGCGGGTCGTCGTTGGACTGCCCGTGTGTGTCCACGATGACGAGGCGCAGGCGACCCAGCGCGCCGTCGGCATCTTTGCGGGCTACGGACAGCTGCCGAACTATCGTCGACAGCTCGACGCGGAGGGCCTCGGTGAAGCTGGCGAGATTGCGGTTGTTGGCAACGAGGATCGGGTGTCCGAGCGGATTCAGAGCTTCTTCGATGCGGGTGCAACCGAGGTGATTGCNAGCGTCTATCCNACGGGAGACGACAGCCGTGGATCGTTCCAGCGGACCTTCGACTGCCTGCAGAAGCTCGCGGGGGGATAGGCGCAAGATCGACACCGGAGCTGGCTGCGCCGATGCCGATGGTCATGATCCGGGATGCGGGCGCGCAACCGGCGGCGCGCTGAAGTCCTCCCGGACCGCNTCCGTGCGGGCCGCCTGGCNCCNTGGTCGGTGTCGATCTGGGCGGATGCGGGGGGTGCGTTCCGGATCGGGACGTTGGATTGCGAACCCGGAGTGGATGACTGATGAGTGAACGGACGCTGCTGGGAGCCTGGATCTCGCCCTATTTCTCNCTGGCGGCGCAGATCCTTCGTGAGTCGGAGCTCGATTTTGCCTATGTGCGNGTGTCACCGTTCACCGGCGAGAGCCGGGGTGCTTCGCACCTTGCGCATAACCCGCTCGGCAAGGTGCCTGCACTGATCG
Organism: Gammaproteobacteria bacterium; assembly: GCA_002728675.1. GTDB lineage: Bacteria > Pseudomonadota > Gammaproteobacteria > Pseudomonadales > Azotimanducaceae. The sequence goes on along the minus strand of PBVL01000023.1, from coordinate 3,272 downwards.
ACGGCACGGACGCGACCGTCTCCGAGAGCCTTGCGATNGGTCGCTACCTGGCGCGCGCCTACCCGTCAGCCCGCGGCTTCTACCCCTCGGATTCAGCCGCGGCGTGCGCGCGCATCGACACCCTGTGCNACTACATCAACTTTATCAACTTTTCCATTGGCGGGCCGTTCTTCACGTGGTTTGTCGTCGGCGCCCACTTTCCGATCGCGTGGNGGTTCGGGACCCAGCGCGAATCCGCCATCTCCAGCCAATGGGCGGGGATGCTCGTCAACGGGGAACTCGGCCGGTTGCTGGACGCCTGTCAGCCTTCANCNTGCCTGTTGGGCGACGCGCCCGTGCTTGCGGATTTCCAATTGTTCTAACATCCTCGAACACGGGCGTGCGATGGCGCNGCTGGTCGGTGATCCTTCATTTGACCTGGCGGCTCGTGATGAACGCCTCGACGCCTTTTACGCGCACATTGCCGCTCGGCCGGCCACGCAGTGGGTGCTCGGGCAACGNGAGNCAGAGTTCGAGGAAAGTCGGAGAGAGTACTTCGAGGAGATGGAGCCAGGCTTCCGCGCNATGATCGAAGGAACCCGGCCGTTTCTGGAAATGATGTTCGGGCACCCCGTGTAGCGAGCCCGGCGACTCAGGCGGAGCGTTCCGCCGGAGTGACGTAGCCGGTGTCGATCGCGCGTATCCGTGGCATGAAACACGCGAGCACGAGGGTGATCACGAACAGGGTCATGCCGCTCACGAACAGACCTGTCTGAACGGTCCACGTCTCGGCGATCCAGCCGATCGGTATGATTCCGAGGGGCATGAGACCGTGGGACATCATGTCGATGCTCATGATCCGCCCACGCATATGCGGCGTGACCTGAAGCTGCACAATGCTGCGGTTCATCGACATGTTGAACGCGGAGATGAAACCAATCAGCGAGATGTTGAGAACGGCGAGCCAGAAAACGTTCGAGAGGGCAAAGAATGCGACCCAAAGGCCCCACGCGGCGCCGCTTGCGAGGACCCACCAGCCCTTGTGCCGCAGATTGCCCATTTTCGCGAGTGCCAGTGACCCTGCGATTGCGCCAACGCCCATCCCCGTCATCAGCAGGCCAAAATCATCCGGGCCGCCACTNAGCACGTCGGAGTTGAAAGCGGGCAGCAGCGTGTTGATGGTGAGGCCGAAGAGGAACGGCATGATCGACAGCAGGATCAGCCCGCCGACAACCGCCGAGTTCAGGACGTATTGCAGTCCCTCGTNGATGTCCTTCAATGGACTCTTGTTGCTGCCCCCGTGGGGCAGGCCGGGTTCGCGGATCAGCAGCACGGTGAACGCGGAGATCAGGTACAGCGCCGAGAGGACGAAGTACACCATGCCGACGCCGAACGTNGANGTTGTGTCGCCGTCCGCAAGCAGCGCGATCATGTANCCCGCGAGCGCCGGGCCGAGAATCCGCGAGATGTTCCACGACGCGGTGTTGAACGCCATNGCGTTGAACATCAGGCGTTCCCCGACGATTTCGGGAATGAAGGCGGTCCGGGCCGGCATCGACAGCGCCATCACAGTGCCGTTGAAGGCGCCGACCCAGATGAAGTCCCAGAAGGTCACGTTGCCATTGCTGACGATGATTGCCATGACCAGCGTCGCGAAGCCGTTCAATGCGGGTGACAGTCCGATGACGGGCTTTTTCGGGATGCGGTCCGCGATGACGCCGCCTCCCAGTGAGAACAGCACCTGGGGAATCATGAAAGCGAGTGTGACCCAGGTCAGGTCCATGGGTGACGAGGTCATCTCGTACACGAGCCAGCCCTGGGCGATCAGCTGCATGTTCATGGCGAACGCTGAACCGATCATGCCGATCCAGAGCCAGAAGTAGTCCCGGTTCTTGAGCGAGGCGAACATCGATCGGTCGTGCAGGAGCGAGTCGTCGACGGATTGCCCGGTGCCGGCCGGGTCCGGGTCCGACCGATCCGCGGTACGCAGATCCGCTGCGGTGCTCATGCAAAGCCTCGTGGTGATCCCCGTGCCGGGGACAGTGTGCTGCGGGCAGATCGTGGGTGTCTGCTGACGGGCGCGAAGGCGCTTTCGCGCGAGCGCGGATCATAGCAGGTCAGCCTTCTTACCCTCGACTGGCAAACGACGGTCGGACCCCTCCAACGTCTGATGCGTGCTGGTTTTCGCGTCTCCAGCGAGGCTGTGACGAACCTTCAGTTCCGCGATGCGCCCGCGGACCGAGTGCTCATTTCGCCAGCGACTTGCGACTCAGGTAGACGCCGAAGTGGACGTAGGGCGCGTCTGCCCGGTTGCCCGGGGTGACGTTTTCCGGCACTTCGTGGTCAACGGCAGGCAGGCTGCGGAGGAAAGCGACGAGCGCCACAGTTGTGCTCGATACCAGTTTTGTTCTCGAGATCGTCCCCGCGGTGGCGCCGATTTCGTTCCGCCGGACGACCTACCTCACCCCGTTTGTGCCGACGCGCGTCTGGTTGATGCCCGTCACCCAGGGCGGGCGGGCCGACCTGCTTGTGGCAAGCGATCACCCCGGCGGTGTTGGGAGTGTGTCCGTCTACGCCGGTGTTGGCGATGGCACGTTCATTGAGCACAGCCATCACGGATTCCCCGGTACGATCAATGAGCTCGAAGCCACGGACTTCGATCAGGACGGGGAGTTGGAGCTTGTGGTTGCGCTCGGAGGCACCGAGCCCGGGATCTCCGTCTAGGAGCTGGCGGGCACCTCAGGCTGGGTCATGCGCGGATCGATTGCCAAAAGCGTTGACCCGGCGGATGTGACGGCAGACGGCCTGCCGGACCTGCTCGCGTGGATCTATGCACCCGACGGGGCACGGTTGGTGGTTTTGCATCACCTCGGGGGATCGGGCTTCGAGGAGGTGCGTGAGTACCCCCTGGCTGGGGGCGTGGGTACGCTGGCCGTGGTCGACATCGGTGGTGACGGCGACATCGACGTCGTGGCGGCCAGTCAGCCTGACCCCTTCGGGCGGTTTTTCGTTCGGCTCGAGGCACTGATCAACGATGGCACCGGTGAGCTGCGGAGCAGCGGTGTGCAGGAAGTTTCGACGCGAAGAGGGATCCACTCGCTGTTCCTCGCGGACATCAACGGCGACCGGAATCTGGACGCTCTGATTGGCGGAACGACGGTGCGCATTGCGCTGGGTGACGGTCTGGGGAACTTCGCCGCCGCCACAGAGCATCTCACGCGTCGTGCGGGCGTCGCGGTGCCAGCCATGCTCAATGATGATCTCTGGCAGGACATCGTCACCCTCGATGCAGA
>PBVL01000108.1 GCA_002728675.1 Gammaproteobacteria bacterium | reverse complement strand
GAAACGTCAGGCGTGCATTGTGATGAATATTCATCTGGGTCTCTCCGTAGCCAATGGACTTTGAACACTCATTAGCTTCGGGCTTGAGGCCCGGATGAAGAACCTACTGACAGATCACAGCTAGGCTCTGCCTACCCAGGCCCTGGTTGCAACGAGGTGTTCGCGGATGGTCGCGGTCACCTCGTTCATCGCCTCATCGGACAACTGCTCCGAGGCGTCCACCCCAAGATAGTTGAAACATTTGGCGCTGCGGTTTTCGGGCGGCAGGTCTTCCGCGCGCGGCACAATATGAAAGTGCACGTGGCTGTGCCCTTCGGCCTCGGCAAACTGCATGACGTAGGTCTTCGCACACTGCACCGCACGCTTCAACGCAACCGAGACATCGCGGATCAGCGGACCCAGTTCAGCCTCCTCCGCGTCGTTCATCTCATCGATCGCCGCGAGATGGCGCCGGGTGACGATGACAATCCAGCCGGGCAGCGACGTGTTGTATGCATGGACGACGTCGACGCCCGGCGTGCGCAGAATCTGATCCCACGGCTGCGCTTCACTACGGTCCCGGCGTACAACGAGCCCGCAGGTATGACATCCCTCCATGGCACTCACCCCCCGGCCTCCTGCAACTGCTGCGGGCCAAGCATGTCGCCCACCACGTCCAGCGCCTGCTTTAGTGTCTCGACCCCGTGCACCTGCATCCCTTCGACCTGTTGCCGTGCGAGGTTCCGGCTCGGCACGATCGCGCGCCGGAACCCGTGTTTTGCTGCATCCCGCAGCCGCTCCTGCCCGTTCGGCACCGGGCGGATCTCGCCTGACAGGCCAAGTTCGCCAAGCACCACGAGGTCTCTCGGCAGCGGCCGGTTGCGGAAGCTCGACACGATCGCGAGGGTCACCGCAAGGTCGCTCGACGTTTCCGCGACCCGCACACCGCCCACGGCGTTCACGAACACATCCTGATCGCCCACCATCATCCCGCCGTGGCGATGCAGGATAGCGAGCAGCATCGCCAGTCGCGCGCCGTCGAAGCCGACCGCAACCCTGCGCGGGTTGCCGTAGCCACTCTCATCGACAAGCGCCTGTGCCTCCAGCAGCAGCGGCCGGGTGCCTTCCCAGACCACCATGACGGCCGATCCCGGGGCGGGTTCGTCGGCCCGGGACAGAAAGATGGCGGACGGGTTGCTGACTTCGACGAGGCCCCGTTCGGACATTGCGAAAACGCCCAGTTCGTTCACGGCGCCAAACCGATTCTTCGAGCTGCGCAGCGTGCGGAACCGGCTGTCGTTCTCATCCTCGACCATGATGAAACAGTCGATCATGTGTTCGAGAATCCGCGGCCCTGCCAGCGAGCCCTCTTTGGTGACGTGCCCCACGAGGAGCAGGACCGTTCCGGTGCGCTTCGCATACTGCACGAGACGCGCCGCGCACTCCCGAACCTGACCCACGCCCCCAGGAGCGCCGTCCACCGAATCGGAGTACAGCACCTGGATCGAATCGACTACGAGCAAATCAGCCTTTTCGCGCTCGGCCGCATCGCACACGGCGTCCACGTTGGTCTCGGCCATGACCCGGAGTGCGTCGGTCGGGAGCTGCAGACGCCGGGCCCGCATCGCGACCTGCTCCAGGCTCTCCTCGCCGGTCACGTAGAGCGCGCGCTGTTTCGCCGCGAGACCGCACATGACCTGAATGAGCAACGTGCTCTTACCCGCCCCGGGATTGCCCGACAGCAATACCGCCGAGCCCGGCACGAGGCCGCCACCCAGAACACGGTCCAGTTCACCAAAGCCGGTTTCGAGCCGGGAGACCGACTCGGCCTGCACTTCGTCCAGCCGCTGCACCGGCGCCAGCGCTCCGGCAAACCCGCCCCGCGCGTTACCCGATCCGTTACCCGAACCTCTGCCCGAACCCCCACCCGAGGCCCCGCCAACGGTCACCCGGGTCAACGTGTTCCACTCGTTGCAGGCATTACACTGGCCCTGCCACTTCGCGTACTCGAAGCCGCAGTCCGAGCAGACGTAGGCCGTCTTCGCCTTCCGTGTCGCCATCAGTGTGTCTCCCGCCGAACCCGCGAGGTGAGCTGCGTAGGCAGTACATAGGGGTTGAGTTCATTCATCCCGGCGACATCCTCGAGCGGCAATCCCGGCCCCCATAATACTGCTTCATCCCCCTCCTTCACCGATGTCTCCAAGCCCAGTTCGCAGCAGCACATGTCCATCGACACCGCCCCGGCGATGCCATAACGACGGCCGCGAATCAGGACCGGTGTGCCGTTTTTTACGGTGGCCGGATAGCCGTCGCCGTAGCCCGCGGCAATGATCGCAATCCAGACGTCACGCCGGGCCCGGTAGCGCCCGCCGTAGCCAACCGTGTCTCCAGCCCGCACCTGTTTGACCGAAATGACCGGCGCGGCGAGCGTCATCGCGGGGCGCAACTCCGGCATCGCTTCACCCAGGGGCGAGACGCCATAGAGCAGGATGCCGGGGCGCACCCAGTCGAGGTGTGCGTCACTCGTATGCAGCAATCCGCCGGAGTTGGCGATGCTGCGCGGATAATCGAGGCCCTCACAGGCCTCGTCGAACACCGCCAGCTGGACCTCCGTACGCGGATCGCCAGCCTCATTGGCAAAGCCGAGATGACTCATCAGACCGGCCACACGCATCCCCACCGGCGGCGCGGTCGCGAGCCGCCTGAAGGTCCCGACATCGAGACCCAGTCGGTGCATTCCCGTCTCGACCTTGAGCCAGGCCTCGACCGGAAACCCTTCGCCGAACCATCCCGCCTGGCACGTCGTGTGTACGACCACCTGCAGTACATGACGCGAGGCCAACGACATCTCCGACGGCTGCTGGCACCCTTCGAGAACGAGAATTGGCCGCAGTTCACCCGCTTCACGAAGCCGGATGCCCTCATCGACGCGGGCGACGGCAAATGCATCGGCGTCCATCGCCCGGGCGGCGGCGAGCATGCCGTGACCATAAGCGTTCGCCTTGACCACCGCCATCAGGCGGCTGTTGGGCGCACGCTCCCGGATGAACGCAACGTTGTGCCGGAGCGCATCCGTATCGAAGCGCGCAACTACCAAGGCCGTCCTCCACTGTGGCGCCCATGCAAGCGCAAGATTGACTGATCAGTGCATGCCGTACTCATCGTAACCCTGCGCGAGATCTTCGAACCGGGTGAACTGACCAATGAACGCGAGTTTCCGTTTGCCGATCGGGCCGTTCCGTTGCTTCAGGACAATGATCTCGGCGACACCCTGCTCGGCGTCCTCGCGGTACACCTCATCACGGTAGATGGCCATGATGACGTCCGCGTCCTGCTCGATGGCGCCCGACTCGCGCAGGTCTGACATCACCGGACGCTTGTCAGGCCGCTGCTCGAGACTCCGGTTCAGCTGCGAGAGTGCGACCACCGGGCAGTTGAACTCCTTCGCAAGGCCTTTCAGGGACCGGGAAATCTCGGAGATCTCCGTCGCGCGGTTCTCCGCGTTCCCCGGGACCTGCATCAACTGCAGGTAGTCGATGACGATCAGCCCCAACTGGCCCTTTTCGCGCGCGACCCGACGGGTTCGGGCGCGCATTTCATTGGGCGTGATCCCCGCTGTGTCATCAAAAAGGATCGGTTTGCTTTCGAGCAGACCAACCGTCGACACGAGGCGCGGCCAGTCCTCCGGGCTCAACTGCCCGTTACGAATCTTCGTCTGATCGATCCGCCCGAGCGACGACAACATCCGCAGCACCAGCGAGTCGGCCGGCATTTCCAGGCTGAAGACCAGCACGGGCTGGTTGTGGGAGATGGCGGCGTTCTCCGCGATGTTCATCGCGAACGCACTCTTGCCCATCGACGGGCGTCCGGCGATCACGACGAGATCTGCGGGCTGCAGCCCGGATGTCATCTCGTCGATGTCGGCAAACCCCGTTGCGAGACCGGTCAGCGCCCCTTTGGTCTTCTTGAGAAACTCGATCCGCTCGACCGCCTTGGTCAGCAAAGGGCTGATCGGTTGCGGGCCACCGTTCGTGGGTCGCTCGTCGGCAATCTGAAAAACCTTGGTCTCCGCCTGATCGATCAGTTCCGCGCTGTCCATGCCCTGGGTGTTGTAACCCGAGTCGGCAATCTCGTTGCCGACGGATATCAGCCGCCGGAGCATCGCCCGCTCTTTGACGATGGTCGCGTACGCGGCGAGATTCACCGCGGCCCCGGTCGACTCCGTCATCTCGGAGATGTAGCCGATGCCGCCGACCTTCTCCAGCTCGCCAATGTCGTTGAGCGCTTCAGATATCGTAATGATGTCAATGGGCATCTGACGCTCGATGAGCGCGCCCATGCAGCGGTAGATCGTACGGTGATCGACACGATAGAAATCGTCCGGAATCAGAATCTCGGAAACGTCATCCCAACTGCTTGGGCTGAGCATCAAGCCGCCGAGAACCGAACGTTCCGCTTCAATCGAATGGGGGGTGACTTTGAGGGAGGCGCTGATGTCCTCTTCGATGACTGCCAAGTCTGTTCCGCCTGTCTCGCGTGGTGATGTGGGACAGCCGAAAGGTTACGGCAGGCGAGGCTGCAGGGACAGAGTATTGCGACACGATATGTCGCATTTTCAGGCACTTAACAGGTTATCCACAGGCTATCAGCACGGTTGTACACAATCCTGCTGACGCCTGGAGTGGGTGCAGTGCCGGGCCGGGCGATGTTGGCCGTGCAGACTGACGCCCGCGCGAGGTCCGGATTGCTTCCGGTTGACGCTCCACGCGGGCCCGAGGAGGTTACTCCTCGGCGGCGACTGACAGGCTGAGCACCGCGTTCACGTCCGGGTGGAGGTGAATCTGGATCTCGAAGTCACCCAGTTCGCGCAGCGGGCCGTCCGGCAGCCGCACTTCGCTTTTCTCCACTTCGACGCCTCGTGCGCCGATCGCCGCGGTGATGTCCCGCACGGTAATGGAGCCGAAGAGCTTGCCTTCGTCCCCTGCCTTGGCATACACGCGAACGTCCAGCGCGGCAATCTCCGCGGCGCGAATCTGCGCGACGCGCAGCTTCTCGTCAGCGATCGCCTGCAGTTCAGCGCGACGTGCCTCGAAGTTCGCCAGGTTGTCGTTGGTCGCAGGAACAGCTTTCTTTTGCGGAATCAGATAGTTCCGGCCGTAGCCGGATTTGACGGAGACCTTGTCCCCGAGATCGCCCAGCTTGGCGATGTTTTCCAGCAGAATGACTTCCATGGGTTTCCTCAGTCGTTGTTCGGTTTGGTCAGCCGGCCACGCAGATCAAAGATACTGTCGAGCACTGCCGGCAGGAGCAGAAATGGGAGCGGGAGGATCGTGACGAGCCCCAGCGCCAGGGTGACGTAATAGGCAACCAGCGGTCCCGAGCTCAGTCCACGCTGATCGACAATGAAGTGCAGCAACCCGGCCGACGCGAAGACCATCGGGACGATCAGCGGCAGGAACCACCACGTGAACACACCCCCGATCCCCACCCCGACGAGTGCAATCAGCACCGTACCGGCCATAATCGCCGGGGAGAGCCGCAGCCCCCTGAACTCGGTCGCGAATCCGCCGGGATTGAACAGCACGCTCTGCCACCAGCGCCCCAGGCAGACGAAAGCCGTCGCGGTCAGCGTCATGAAAAACGTCATGAGCGCGAGGATCATCGAGTACGCAGCCGGATTCACGTCGAGATCCTGCTGCGCGAGGGCAGCGGCGACTTCCAGCGGCTTCTCGATGGCCGGCGCGGCGATCAGTTGCGTCAGCAGAATCATGGCAATCCCCAGCACCGGCGCGCAGCAGACCGTCAACTCCCAGGACCGGGACTGACGCAGGACGCCCGCGAGCACGGCCGTTTGCAACGGCACGAGGATGGCCAGCAGATTGGGTGACGCCGATGCCGCAAAGACGAGCAACTGCGGAGCGAGCACGACGATCAGGACAAACGCCCCTTCCCGCATGCCGTGCCGCAGCGTGACCACGCCAATAGCGCCGCACGACACCCACTGCATCAGCGGCAGTAAGGTACCGGCGAGCGCAACTCCCAGCGCGTGACCGCGGGAGCGCATCGTGAACTCGGCTATGACGCGCATGTTCCACGCCGGCGTCCGCCGGTCAGGCGTGGGCGTCGGTGTACGGAATCAGCGCAAGGAATCGGGCGCGCTTGATCGCTTTGGCCAACTGACGTTGGTAGCGTGCTTTTGTGCCCGTGATCCGACTCGGAACGATCTTGCCCGTTTCCGAGATATACGCCTTGAGGATGTCGAGATCCTTATAGTCGATCTCTTCGATCCCTTCCGCGGTGAAACGGCAGTACTTTCTGCGACGGTAGTAGCGCGCCATGGTCAGGACTCCTTCGAGAGCGTGGTATTTTCGGACAGTCGGCTGCCCCCGCGGTCGCCCCGATCACCGCGGTCGCCCCGATCACCGCGATCGCCCCGATCACCGCGATCGCCCCGGTCACGGTTGCGGTTCTGCTCGTCGCGTTCTTTCTTTTCCCGGCTTTCGCGTTCTACCTTCATGATCGGCGAGTCCCCGTACGTGGGGCCTTTGCGCTTCATGATGAGGTTACGGATGACCGCGTCGTTGAATTTGAAGGCGTTCTGCAGTTCGTCCAGGCCGTCACTGTCAACTTCGATGTTGAGCAGCAGGTAGTGCGCCTTGTGGATCTTGCTGATCGGATAGGCGAGTTGCCGCCGGCCCCAGTCTTCGACCCGGTGGACCGTGCCACCCGTCGCGGTGATCAGGTTGGAATAACGTTCGATCATTCCGGGCACCTGTTCACTTTGATCAGGGTGCACCAGAAACACGACCTCATAGTGTCTCATCGAGAGCTCCTTTCGGTTGATGCCACCCGGCACGTCGGCTCGGTGCGGCAAGGAGAAATGTGGGCGGCGGAGTTTAGGAGAAGGAGAGCGGGGATGCAATGCCCGCCTGAGCCCCACCACGCGCCGGGTGACTCACCGCCGTGTGGCGATGGCCAGCGTGTTCCCGGCCGGATCTTCGAAGAACGCCATCCATTCTTCGGTACGCGGGTTGTCGAACGTGCCGTCTTCGTCCTTGTGGATCATATGCGGCTCGGACGTAAAGGCAACGCCCTGCGCACTGAGTTCTGCACGCGCGGCATCGATGTCGTCCACCCAGAAGTACAGGATCGCCGGGACGGTGTCCGGGTTCGTCTAGAAGAGGATGCGGGTGCCGTTGAAGTCGAAGAACACGACCCCGGGCGGATCGTACGTCGCCAAATGGCGGGCGCCCAGAACGTCGAATAGGACGTCAGCGCCTCGAAATCGTTCCCGCCACGGGCCCCGATCTGGTGAATGCGGGTTAAACGCATGGCGCTCTCCTGCGGTGTCTCCGGGGCATCTGACTGTAGCACGTGCCCGTGCGATTATTGTTAATATTGCTAACAATATGTTCCAGAGACGCCAACGTGTCAACCGCCGAACGAGACGCCTGCATCGCAATCAACTCCGCAATGACGCGGCTCATGCGTCAGATCCGACGCGTTGACGAACGTCAGGGCGTTGGCCGCGCGCGTCTGTCCGCGCTCGCCGTACTTCATTTTGGCGGCGCGTGTTCGCTCACGGAACTGGCCAACGCTGAAATGGTCAGCCGCGCAACCATGCACCACGTCGTCGCGGGACTGGAGGGAGACCGTCTGGTCACACGGACCACGGACCCCGCCGACGCGCGCCGGCACATCGTGACGCTCACCCGGAAGGGACGGCGAATCATCACCAATGCCCACGCGGCGCGGATCAACTATCTGGAGGGGCTTCTTGCCGAGCAGGGCGGTTCGGACAGGCACACGCGGACCGAAACGCCGACCGCCGAGGAACTGGCGATCACCGCGCAAACGATGCTGAAGCTGCGCGACGCCGCGGCACGCGCCGCAACGTAGCATAAGAAGTCTCAGAAGTTGTCTTTGCGTCGCCGGGTTTCGGCAAACACTTCGACCAGCGGCGCGCCGACGAGTCCGACTGTCTCCTGAAGGTTTGCACTCGACGGGCGCAGAAAGGGATTGGTCGCCTTCTCACGGGCCAGCGTCGTCGGCACGGTCGGCACGCCGTCGGCGCGCAGCCGATCGATTTCCGCACAGCGCTCGACGAGTTCCGGGTTGCCGGGTTCGACGGAGAGCGCAAATGCGGCGTTTGCCTGGGTGTACTCATGAGCACAGTAGATGGTCGTGTCGTCCGGCATGCCCATCAGTTTCTCGAGGCTGTCCCACATCTGCTCGGCGGTGCCTTCGAACAGCCGTCCACAGCCAAGCGCAAAGATCGTGTCACCGACGAACGCGATGCCGTCGTCCTCGAAGTGATAGGCGATATGCCCGGAGGTATGCCCCGGCACCTCGAATACCCTGGCGTTGGACTTACCGAACTTGTAGACCTCACCTTCCTTGACACGCACATCGATCCCCGGAATCCGGGCCGCGTCCATATCAGCACCAACAATGGTGCAACCCCATCGCTCTTTCAGCGCCTCGTTACCGCCAGCGTGGTCGAAGTGATGGTGCGTGTTCAGGATATGCGTGAGGCGCCAGCCCTTCTCTTCGAGCGCCCGGTTGATCGGTTCGACCTCCGGCGTATCGACAACCGCCGTCACGTCGGCCGCTTCATCACGGACGAGCCAGCAATAGTTGTCCGAAAGACAGGGGAACTGGTGGACTTCGATGGCCATCGGCGGCTCCGGTCGGTGCAGGTCAGGGAACGGGAGTTTAACGCGATCGGGGCCCGTCATGCCCCGCAAGCAGCGTTGACTCAGAGGCGCTGTCGCACCATCTCATAGAGGGCGACCCCCGTCGCGACCGCCACGTTGAGACTCGCGCCATCCCGCGTGGGAAGGCGGGCGACGTGGTCACAGTGTTCGCGCGTCAGGCGCCGGAGCCCGTCACCTTCAGAGCCCATGATCAGCGCCGTGCGACCGGTGAGGTCGAGTTCGCCCAGCGTTTGTTCGCCCTCACCGGCAAGCCCCACCGTCCAGACGCCCGCTTCCTGAATCTGCCGAATCGTCCGCGCAAGATTGGTCACCTGAACGAGCGGGACGCGGGAGAAGCCGCCGCTCGCAGCTTTCAGGGCAACAGGTGATACCGGCGCGCTGCGGCGAACGGGCGTCAGCACGGCGTCGATGCCCCAGGCGGCAGCGCTGCGCACGCAGGCTCCCAGATTGCGCGGGTCCGTCACGCCGTCGAGCAGCAGCAGCGCAAGCTCCGGGCGGTCTTCCGCCAGCAGGGTTTCGAGATCGATGGCGAGGGTCTGCTGCGGCGAATCGAAGCGCAGCAGGACGCCCTGATGCACGCCGTTCGAAAGCGCATCAAGTTCGTCACCCGGGACCCGCTCGATGACGCACCCTCTCGCCTCCGCCCGCTCTACGGCACGCCGCTGGCGGCGATTGAGCGTTCCTTCGCTGACAACCAGCACCAGGGGCGTGCTTCCGGAATCGTCGAGCACTGCCATCACGGCATGCAGACCAAACGCAATCATGATGTCCTCACCGCCTGTTCCGGGGCGAGCGCGTGCGGTCGCCCTGACCGCGCCGGCCTTGTCTGCCGCCCTTTCTGTCTCCCTTTCGACCACTCCTTCGATCACTCTTGCTGCGTCGGGACTGTGCGCGCCTGGACAACGGCTGATGCGTCAGCAGTTCGAGATCCACCTTGCGCTCCGGCGGATCGACACGAACGATCTGCACACGAACCGAGTCTCCTACGCCGTAGTGACGGCCGCTGCGGTCGCCGACCAGCGTCTGGGATGCAGGATCAAACGTGAAGTACTCGCCCCCGAGGGAACTGACGTGGATCATCCCTTCGCAGAAGTACCGGCTCAACTCCACAAAGAGACCAAACCCCGCCACGGCCGTGATGACGCCGTCCTCGTCATCGCCCACGTGCTGCGCGAGGTAGCGACACTTGAGCCCGGTGATGACGTCCCAGGCCGCGGTATCGGCCCGGCGCTCGGCCATCGAGGTGTGCACTCCAAGGGCCACTACCGCTTCGGGCGGATACGGGTAGTCCNCCAGAAGCAGCTTTTCCTGCGTCCTGGGTGCNTCGAACCGCTGCACATGGGCAGTTTCCGCTGCGCCGTGGATCGCCGCCTTCACGTACCTGTGGATCGTNAGGTCCGGGTAGCGNCGGATTGGCGAGNTGAAGTGTGCATACGCCTCGTANTTGAGGCCGAAGTGACCTTTGTTCTCCGGCTNGTACACCGCCTGCTGCATGGAGCGCAGCAGCGCCAGTTGCAGGAAACGCCCGTTCCGCCGCCCCGACAGCGCGGCGGCCGCGGCCTGGTAGTCGTGCGGAGTCGGCAGTGGATCACCACCGAGCTTGAGGCCAAACGCCGACAGGAACGTCCGCAGGTATTCGATCTTCTCGAGTTCGGGTTGTTCGTGAACCCGGTACAGCGCGTCGGCTTCGAACTGCCTGACGAGACGCGCGGCGCAGACGTTTGCGCACAACATGCATTCTTCGATGAGGCGATGGGCGTCTTTGCGATGGATGGGCTCGAAGCCGGTGACCTCCCCCTCCTCGTCAAACAGGATGCGCAGTTCGGGTGAGTCGAAGTCCACCGCGCCACGTCGGTTGCGACTCGCCAGCAGCACCCGATAGAGGTCGTGGAGTTGCCGAATCGGCGCCTCGAGGGCGTCGTTGGCCCCTTCGAGTATTTCCTGAACCCGGGTGTAGGTGAACCGCCGGTGTGAGCGGATGGTCGCCTCGTAGAAGGTGTAGTCCCGGATCGCGCCGCGCTTGCCGATCACCATGTCGCAGACCATCGCCAGACGGTCCACGCCCTCCTTCAGCGAACAGAGACCGTTCGACAACGACTCCGGCAGCATCGGAATGACGTACTGCGGGAAGTAGACCGACGTGCCGCGTTCCCGCGCCGCGATGTCGAGCGGGCTGCCGTCCCTGACGTAGTGCGCGACGTCCGCGATGGCGACCACGAGACGAAAGCCTTCCTTGTGCGGCTCGCAATACACCGCGTCATCGAAGTCGCGGGCGTCCTCCCCATCGATCGTCACCAGCGGCAGGTCACGCAGATCCGCGCGCCCGGCTTTCGCGCGGGTCGGTACACGGGCCGGCAACGCGTCGGCCTCGGCCAACGCATCTTCGCCAAACTCGACCGGGAGATCGTTCTCCCTGACAGCAATCTCGACCTCGATCCCCGGGGTCAGGTGGTCACCAAGTACTGCCTCGACCTCGCCCTGCGCGCCGCGTTCCCAGTCCGGCTGGCGGGTCACCACCACGCTGACGATCTGCCCGGGCTGCGCGCCGCCAAGCGCGTCGGGGTTCACCTCCACCAGCTGATGCTGACGTCGATTGGACGGGTGCAGCACGTAATGACCTCGCTCACGTTCGATGACGCCGACGAGACGGGCCGTTCTGCGCTCGAGAACGGATTCGATTCGCCCGGAAGGCCGTCCCCGGCGATCGGCGCCCGTCACCCGCGCACGTACAACGTCGCCGTGGAACACGCCGCGCATCTGCGATCGACTGAGGTACACATCGTCTTCGTCGCCGTTCTGGACGAAGCCGAAGCCGTCCGCATGGGCCTGCACCGGCCCCTCGATCAGTGCAACCTGATCGGCAACCGCATACTCACCGCGCCCGCGTCGAAGCAGTTCGCCGTCGCGCACCATCGCGCGCAGCCGCGCCTCGAGGCCATCTTCCTGATCGCGCCGCATTCCGAGCGCCCCGGCCAGGCGCCGCAGGCTTGCCGGTCCTCCAAGGTCTTCGAGTGTGGCGCGGATGTGCTCGCGGGACGCGACAGGGTTTTCGTACTTGCGGGCTTCGCGCTCGGCATGGGGGTCACGTTTCACGGGCGTACTGTGGCCGGGAAGCCCCCGCAACACAACCGGTTTCGCACCGGATGCCCGCACAGCCCGCATGCGACGGCGCGTTGCGTTGACACCCCCAAAAGCCGAGAGTAATCTGCGCGTCCGCCTGCCGAGGTGGTGAAATTGGTAGACACGCTAGCTTCAGGTGCTAGTGGGCGAAAGCCCGTGGAGGTTCAAGTCCTCTCCTCGGCACCAAACCCTGCGTGCTCAGTCGGAGGTTGCGACAGGACTGACTGGCGCGGGGGCTCCAAACCGCTCGTGCCAGGTCATCGACCATTTCTCAACGGGTGCAAGCGGCGTCCCGGCTCAACAGGCCGTCCATCACCAATCCATAGTCGACCTTCTCGCCGCACCAGCGCGCGACCGCGATCTTGCTGTCGATGGCGACCCGGTCGATGTTGACCCCGTCTAGTGTGACCCGGCCGATGACCCGCTCCGGGTTGGCTGTATCGCACTGCGGGTAGAGTGCCCGGGTAATCGGGTTCATCTGCTGGTTGTAGAAGGTCACGGCGTTCCCCTCCTGCTTCAGCGTGAAGTCACCCTTGTGGAGCAGGCGGTGATGATGTCGGCAGAGGGGGATCAGGTTGTCGAGGCTGGTCTCGCCGCCGTCCGCCCAATGATGGATGTGATGAGCATCGGTCCAGGCTTGTTGATGGCAGTTGGGAAAGCGACAGCCGCCATCGCGGACGTTGAGCGCCGTGCGCAGGGCTTTCGAGATGGTCCGGCTTCTTCGGCCAATGTTGAGGATGGTGCCTTCGTCGTCTTCCACCAAGGTTGACACCATGGCATCACAGGCCAGCCTGCGGGCGGTCTGCGGGGACAGGAAGCGGTTCCGATCGAGATAACAGCGGGGGCCGTCTTCAACCTGGTGATCCCGGTGGGCTTCATTGGCGTTGACGTGCCGGACCAGTTCGCAACGGCCAGGCCCGTCCAGAGTGCCGGCGCCGCCATCTGACGATGCGAGGTAGTGCTCCGAGATTCTCAGCAGCGCGGTAGCCCGATCTTCCGAGAATCGGGGCGGGTCCTCGACGAAGGGCATGTGGGCCGTTGCTTCTGTTTCAGCGTCAGATGTTTCCGCTGAGAATTGGTTGGCAACGTGCTACAGGGCTACCACAACGCTCGACGATTGGTGCTCGATGTTTGACGTTCGATGACTGATACTGTTTGCATATACAGTATTGTTCCGATAAAGCTCTGATAT
>PBVL01000107.1 GCA_002728675.1 Gammaproteobacteria bacterium | reverse complement strand
CTCGCTCACGTCCTTCATCGATCACAAGGTCGCCGATCACTCGCCCGAGATGCGCGACTGGAACCGGGCAGAGGGATTTCGTGCACTTGCCGCCAAACTAGGGAAGTCGCCCGCCCACCTCGCCACTCGTACGCGTTGTCATGCAGGGCATCGACACCGTTGTCCTTGGCATCAAGAACCGTTCCGAACTGACCGAATGTCTGGCGGCCGAGGCCGATGGCCGGATGTCGCAGGACGTCATCGCTGCAATCGACGCTGCTGCGGCCGACCCGGCACGCTGACGCGGGTGCCTACTGACCGCTCGACCCGGAGCCACCCGCGACAGCCGCAAGAAACGCCTCGCCATACCGCTCGAGCTTCGCCGCGCCAACACCGCCGATCTGCGACATGGCCTCGAGATCCTGCGGCAGGAGCGCTGCCATCTCCTTCAGCGTGCGGTCGTGAAAGATGACGTAAGGCGGTACACCCGCGTCCTTCGCAAGCTGCATGCGCAGTTCGCGCAAGGCCTCGAAGGTTCGTTCATCGAAGATCAGGTCGTCCTCGTCAGGTCTGGGCGTGCGACGCCGCCTCTGCTTCGGTTCAGAATCTTTCGGCAGTTCGATGCGTTCGTCGCCGCGCAGGATGGAACGACAGCCTGGCGTCAGCCGCAGCCCTCCATATCCCTGCACGTCGACCTCAACCAGGCCGCGCGCCACAAGCTGCCTGAGTATTGCCCGCCAGGCGTCGTTGGACGTCGCCTCGCCAATACCGAATACCGACAACCGGTCATGCCCGAAACGTGCGATGCGTTCATCCGAGCCACCGCGCAGCACCTCGATGACGTAGTTCGCCCCAAATCGCTGGCCGGTCCGGTAGATCGCCGAAAGGAGCTTCTGCACGTCTTCCGTTCGGTCGAACAACTCGCGGGGAGCTGCACAGACATCGCAGTTACGGCACGGGCGGCTTTGCTCGCCGAAGTAGCGGAGTAACACCTGACGCCGGCACTCGGTCACTTCACAGAACGCGAGCATCGAATCGAGTTTGTGCGACTCGATTCTGCGCTGCTGCTCCGACTCCTGTTCCGAGAGCATCTGTCGGAGCAGCACGATGTCCTGCAATCCGTAGAGCATCACCGCATCGGCAGGCTCCCCGTCACGTCCGGCACGCCCGGTCTCCTGATAGTACGCTTCAATGCTCTTCGGCATGTCCACATGGAAGACGAACCGCACGTCAGGTTTGTCGATTCCCATCCCGAACGCGACGGTTGCAACCACCACCACGCCTTGTTCGCGTTGGAAGCGCTCCTGATTCCTGAGTCGCTCATCCGAATCGAGACCCGCGTGATAGGCCACCGCGTCGAAACCGGCGGCGACGAGATAGCCCGCAAACTGCTCGGTCCGTTTTCGGGACAGGCAGTAGACGATTCCGCTCTGGCCCTGACGCCCGGCCATGAATAACTCGAGCTGCGCGCGCGGGTTCGCCTTTGGCCGCACCTCGTAATAGATGTTGGGCCGATCGAAGCCCTTGACGAAGATCTCCGCGTCGGGAATCTGCAGTCGTGCAACGATGTCGTTACGCGTCGTCTCGTCCGCGGTTGCGGTCAGGGCGACGAGCGGCACGTCGGGCCACCGCTCCTTGAACAGCTTCAGCCCGAGGTAATCCGGCCTGAAGTTGTGACCCCATTGTGAAACGCAGTGCGCCTCGTCCACGGCGACAAGTCCCATCGGCATGGCGTCCAGAAGCTCGCGTGTGTCATAAAGCTGCAGGCGCTCCGGCGCGAGATAAAGCAGGTCCAGCTCGCCCTGGCGACACTGTCGGACGATCTCGTGACGATCCGCCGGGTGCAGCGAGCTCGAGAGGTGCGCCGCACGAATCCCCAGCTGGCGTGCCGCCGCCACCTGATCTTCCATCAGCGCGATGAGCGGCGAGATGACAACCGCCGTACCCTCGCGGAGCAGTGCGGGCAGCTGATAGCAGAGCGACTTGCCGCCGCCCGTCGGCATCACCAGCAGCGCGTCGCGACCGGCGACCAGGTGATTGATGACCTCCTCCTGGGGAGGACGAAACTCATCGAAGCCAAAGGTGCGCGCAAGAACCTCACGCGCCGGATTTGCGGAAGGGCTCACTCAGTAGGTGATTGACTCGGCGAGAGTCACCCAACGCCCGTTCTGAACCTGGGAGAGCGTCGACTCGGCAACTCCGGAATGGTCGTTGGGGCCAAAGCCAAGCTTGTAGCCGAAGATGTCGTTGTACTCGGCGATGCCTTCGAGGGCAGCGACAAACGACTCGCGCGTCAGCTCGGGGCCCGCCTTCTCGAGCGCGAGGACCACGAGGTCGGCAGCACGGAACCCTTCCATGGCCGGAATCCCGGGATCGTCCCCGAACCGCTCGACGTACGCGTCCCACCAGTCGCGCACAGCGGGCGCGAGGTTGTCATCCTTGTACATCTTGGCGATATGGACAAATGCGTAGTACCCCTCGCCGGCACCACTCTCCTGCTCGGCAATCACCTGGCCGTATGCCGCATTGTTACCAACCCAGGCAACGCCTTCCCAGCCCATCTTCCGCACCGTCTCGAGGATGAGAATGGTGTCCCGGTGAACCGACCCCATCAATACGAGATCACATCTTGCATTGCGCAGACGGAGGATCGCAGCGGTAAACTCGCTTTCCGTCGGTTTGTGCGCAGACGTCTCGATGACGCTCTGACCCATGACCTTCAACTGATCCTCGACGCCCTCCAGGATCTCCTGTCCATAGTCGGTGTCCTGGTAGATCACGCATGGTCGGGTCTTGCCTTCCTTTTCGAGGAAGTACTTCACCGCCGCGCGCATTTCGTCGTAGTAGATCCCCCGCTGCGCGAATTTCAGCTTGTGGTACGGCTCCACCATCGACCGGGCGCCCGTCAGCGGAAAGACGTTTGGGACGCCCGCTTTCAACTGTTGCACCAGAACGGCGTTGTTGGTCGGCGTCCCAAGGCCCAGCACCATCGCAAAGATCTTGTCGCGGTTGATTAGCTTGTTTGCCGATTGGATCGCGCGCGGTACCTGATATTGCGTGTCCTCGACGACAAACCGGATCTTGCGCCCGTGGATGCCGCCGGCCTCATTCGCGGCGTCGAAACGCATGCGGGCACCGTTCATCGACCCCACGCCCCAGATCGCAATCGGGCCGGACAGATCGGTGTGAGCGCCCAGCACGATCTCCTCGGCGGTCACGCCCTGATCCGACGCGCCGAGACTGACCGGAGCCTCCGGGTCTGCGCCCGTCCCCGGTTCGGGTGCATCGCCACCACATCCGGCCAGCAGCACAGCCAACGCCACCCAAACTACATTCCGCATGGGGTTCCCCGTTTGATTAGTACATCGAAGTGATGAGGTCCAGGTATTTCTCGTTCACGACCTTGCGCTTGAGCTTCATCGTGGGAGTCAGTTCCTCGTCCTCAGGGTCGAGCAATTGATCGATGAGCCGAAATTTCTTGATGGTTTCGACACGTGCGAACTTCGTGTTGACCGTCTCAATCTCTTGCCAGATCAGGTCCTGGACCGCTTGAGTGTGACACAGGCTCGTGTAATTGGTAAACGGGACTTCGTTGTCCTGCGCGTACTTCTCGACGTTCTCCTGATCGATCATCACGAGGCATGTCAGGAAGGGCCGCTTGTCTCCAACGACCACGGCATCGGAGATGTAGGGAGAGAACTTGAGTTGATTCTCGATCTCGCTCGGCGTGATGTTTTTGCCGCCCGCGGTGATGATGATGTCCTTGATGCGGTCCACGATATAGACGAAACAGTCATCGTCGATGCGCCCGACGTCACCGGTATAGAGCCAGTCCTGTCGAATCGTCTCACCGGTCTTCTCCGGCTTGTTCCAGTAGCCCTGAATCACGCCCGGGCTCCTGATGAGAATCTCCTGATCCTCGGACAGGACCAGCTCGACATTGTCACCGGCTTTGCCGACACTGCCGATCTTGAAGTCGTCCGAAAAGTTTGCGGTTGCGATGCCTGAACACTCCGTCTGACCGTAGACCTCGTACATGGGCTTGCCCATTGCCCAGTACCAGTCGATCAGGTCCGGCGCGATCGGTGCCGCCGCCGTCGACAGCCATCGGCAGTTGTCGATGCCAAGCATTATCCGGACGTTCTTGAAGACGAGGAAATCCGCAATCCCGAAGGCAAGCCTGAGTCCCGCCGGGACCGGCTCACCGCGCTTGCGATAGGCTGCCACCTTTTCACCAAGACCGAGCGCGAACTGGTAGGCAGCCCGGCCGATCGCCGTGCCTTCCTTCAGCTTGATCGCAACCGTGGAGAACTGCTTTTCCCACACGCGCGGTACGGCAAAGTGAATGGTGGGCGCAATTTCCTGCTGGTCGGCGACGGCCGTCTCGAGGTTCTCGACGATGTTGACCACGGCCTTCGACTCGATGATCGAGAACGTGTAGAACATGCGCCCCGCGACGTGCGCGAGGGGCAGGAATCCGAGTTGTTCGTCGGTCTCCCGGATGCCGTACGACTTCTGCAACGTGATCATCATGAACATCATGTTGCGCTGGCTGATCATCGCGCCTTTGGGCGGCCCGGTCGTACCGGACGTATAGGTGAGGATCATCAGATCCTCGGCATCGGCCGCGTCGATCCCTGCCTCCCATGCGCCAGGATTCTGTTCGCGGTGGCGACTTCCCAACTCCGCCAGATCCTCGAAACTGATGCACATCGGATCATCGAGATGTCGAAGTCCTTCCATGTCGAAGATGATGATCTTCTCCAGGTTCGGACAGCGCTCCCGAACCTCGAGCACCTTGTCGAGCTGCTCGTCGTCTTCGGCAAAATAGAAGCGTGTGCCACTGTCGTTGATGAGGTACTCGACCTGCTCAGCCGAATCGGTCGGGTACACGCCGTTGGTCACACCGCCCATGCAGATGATGCCGAGGTCGGCGAACATCCACTCGCGGTTGATTTCCGACGCGATCGAGCAGACGTCGCCGCGTTTCAGGCCAAGCGCTGCAAGGCCATGACCCGCGAGCTCGGCTTCGCGACCAAAATCGCTCCACGTGTATTCGTTCCAGATACCGAAGTCTTTCTCCCGGATGACCACTTTGTCCGGCAGATCGGCAACGCGCTTGGCAAAGAGTGACGGCAGCGTCGAGCAACCATCGATCATCACGCTGGGAGGCGTGACCGTCGTATCAACTTCGTGAACGGACAGCATGGAGCTATGTCAGGTCTTTGAGGCTGACCTCGGGATCGGCCAGCTTCCCGGTATCCACTTCGACGCCAATCATCTTCTTGCACATCATGAACTCGCGCATGCTGTTGACCGTGTCCACTGCGACGATCTTCTTGTCGCGCAGGTAGAAAATGGCAAATGAGTCGCTGTCGACATCACCCCGCACGACTTCCTCGTCCCCGTCCGACGAGAAACCGACCATCTGCAGCTTGAGCTCGTACTGATCGGACCAGAACCACGGCACGGCCGAGTAGACGCGATCACCGCCCAGCATGTTGGCTGCCGCAACCCGCGCCTGATCCATTGCATTCGGAACCGACTCGAGGCGCAGGCGCCGGTCGAGAATCGGATTCGGATGGTTCGTGCAGTCACCCGCCGCATAGACATCGGCATTGGAAGTCTGACAGTGATCGTCCACGACGATGCCGTTGTCACATTCGAGGCCCGCTGCTTCCGCGAGTTCGACGTTCGGCAGGATGCCGATCCCGACAACCACCAGTTCCGCGGGTATCACCTCATCGCCACACTGCACACCGGTCACGTGCCCGTCGCCGACAAAGGCACTGGCTGCCGCACTGGTGCGGATCGTCACGCCCCGCCCCGTGTGCAGGTTGTGATAATACTCGCTCATGCGCGGCGTCGTGACACGCTGCAGAATGCGGTCTTCCATCTCGAGTACGGTCACGTTGAGACCTGCTTCGACGCAGACGGATGCAACCTCGAGCCCAATGTAACCACCGCCGACGATCACGACGTTGCGGGCGGTCGCCATGCCCTCCCGAATCGCGTCCACGTCCGCAATCGTACGGAAGTAGTGAACACCCGCGAGGTCCGCGCCCGGGACCGGGATCTCACGCGGCCGTGAGCCGGTCGCAAGAAGCAGCTTCTCGTATTCGAGCACCTCGCCATCTTCCAATGTCACGGTATGCGCATCGACATCGACGGCGGTCGCCCGGGTATTGGCCTTGAGCGTGATGTTCTTGTCGCCGTAGAACTTTTCCGGTCTCAGGAACACTTTCTCCGTGCCGTGCTCGCCAGCCAGATACTGTTTCGACAGGGGCGGCCGCTGGTACGGGATGTACGCCTCGTCACCGACGATGGTGATGTCGCCTTCGTATTTTTCCTGCCGCAGGCTTGCCGCAGCCTGCCCGGCCGCGTGTCCCGCTCCAATGATGACGATCCCCGACATGCAGTCTCGCTCTTGAGAATTTCACGAACCCGCATTCTAACTCCGTTCGCCTCGGGGAGCGGCACCGCGCTGTGCGTCTCAAAAGAGCCAGGGCTCCACGTCAGCGAGATTCGTCAAGACGATCTGGGTCGCCTCTGGTGCCAGATCGTCCGTGACCCGGGCGGGGTCGATTCCAAACTGCTGCAGCACGTAGTGCGCGAGGCACGCCCGCGTTGGAACACGCAGCACGCCCCGCGCCATCCCGTAGTCCTCCTGCACCACCTTGCGCTGTTCGGCTGAGAGCCTTGGATCGGCAACGATGCTGAGCACGAGCTCCGTGTTCCATGCCTCGTCGCCGGCAACGCCCTGTTCTGACACGTCCATGGGATCGGGCAGCCCGCGGAAGCGGCTCAGGACAAAATCCCGATAGTCCTGATTCTTCTCACACCATGCGCGAACGTGCCAGCGCAGTCCCGTAAAGACCATCGTATGGGGGACGATGATGCGTCCCTCCCGATTCGGGTTGTGCACCGACACATAGTCGACGTCGATTCGCCGCTGCTGACGGGCGGCCGTGACGATCGGACGGAGGATTTCCGGGCGGACGTTGCGGATCGGGACCCCGACGAGTTCGGTGTTCGCAACCTGCAGTCGCAGCGACTCGAACGTATTGGAGAGCTCCGAGTTGCGGTTCAGGAGATGGAGGTACTCGTCCGCCTGACCCGACGTGACCGTGGGTTCGAAATCGTCAGTCGGGGCGTATCCCCGCAGTGCCTTGTCGTACTCGAGGTTGCCGGGCCCAATCTCCCTGATGTAATTGTTGATGTCCTTCGAGNCCTGCTGGCGCCCGATCCCGAACGTGTCGCAGAGGTGGTTCGTCGTAAGCCGCCCTTCCCACAGCGCGATGATCTCNATCAGTCGATACCGAAGCAGCAGGTCCCAGCGAATCTCCCATCGTGAACGCGTCTCNGCCATATCGCCCCCNTTCCATCCGCCACGCCCTATACATGTACTGATTGTGTACATGTCGTCGTGGACTCCGCCATCTTAGCAGCAGACACAGAGCGCGCGCTGACTTCGCAGACGCGGACGGTGTGGTCGTCTTCCCCACACTTCACCAGGCGACTCGTGCGAGCGGCATCCATGTCAAGCTCAACGAACACCGTTTCGCCACCCGCAAGCTCGACTTCGATCTGCGGGATGCGCCAGGGCCACGTCATGAAGCCACCTTGCGCCTCGAGCCGGTAGTGCCCCGCAGCACCGTTCCACGACACGAACCCCCCGTGCCGCAGTTCCCCGATCTCGTAGGTTGCTGTGGGCGTCCCCGTCGCGAGTACCAACTTCGGCCAGGTACCCATTCCGGTCCCGCCCGCAACGCGATATACGAGCAACCTCGCCTGACCGTCACCGACTTCGAGGTCTCTTGCCGCGAACTCGGGGCCTGTGGCCTTGCACGCGCCGAGGGTCAGGAGCAGAAGCAACGACACCTTTCTTGCGCCCTGAAGGAGCGAGACGCTCCGCAACGTCCACGACCCTAACGCCATACAACCCACATTCAACCGTCCTCAACCATGCGTGTTGCGAACCTACCGACCCGCAGTGCACTGATCCAGTGAAACCGAACCGGGCCCGCCCCGCGATACCGAGGGTCCTGCCACCTGCCTGAAAACACGACATGTACATGTATCAATCGTATACATGTAGCCGTGACTTCCTAGAATACGCTCATCAAGCAAGTGAGGCACGCACATGAACGCCACCACCCATCTCGAGTCCGGCCAGCAGAGAACGAGCGACGTCGTCGCGCTGTCGCCGCGACGGACCGGACACGAGACGACGCTCAGCTGCCCTCACTGCAACGAGTCGATCGACATCAGTTCCGCCCTTCACGGGCAGATCGAGCAGGAGGTCCGAACGCGCCTTGAACAGCGGTTTGCCACCGAAGTTGCGGAACTTGATGCCGAACGATCCCGCCTGACCAACGAGTCGGCACAACTGAAGGAGGAGCGCGCCCGACATGAGGAACGCATCAGGGAAGCAATTGCCGCACAGACCGAAAGCCTGCGCGACACCGTTCGCCAGGAGGTCCAGACCGACCATGCCGCCGCGCTCGCGGATCTGCATGCTGAACTGGCGACCCGCACCGAAGAGATTCGCACGCTGCACAAGACGCGATCGGAGAACGAACGCCTGAAGCGCGACCATGCCGCACTCGAGGCAAAGCTCGAAGCACGGTACGAGCGCCGTCATTCCGAACAGCTTGCCGTCGAGCGCGTGCGGATAAGGGAATCGGAAGCTGAACGGGCCGCCCTGGCAGTCACCGAACGCGAGGAAGTCATCCGGCAACTGAACGAGCAGCTGAAGGAGGCCCAGCGCCGCGCGGAACAGGGCTCCATGCAGTTGCAGGGCGAAGCGCAGGAACTGCTCATCGAAGCATGGCTGTCTGACGCATTCCCTGAAGACGCCATCCAGTCCGTCGACAAAGGCGCCCGCGGTGCCGACTCGCTGCAGGTTGTCGTGAGCCAGGGCAAACGCGCCGGCTCAATCTACTACGAGAGCAAACGCACCAAGGCCTTTTCCGAACGTTGGCTGACCAAGTTCCGCCAGGACATGCAGGAGCGGTGCGTCGACTTTGGCGTTCTCGTGACCCGCACCATGCCGAAAGACATGCCGCGCATGGGTCTGTGTGACGGCGTGTGGGTCTGTTCCTTCGACGAGTTCAAAGGACTCGCCCTCGCACTGCGCGAGTCACTGCTCATGCTCGCGCGTTCCCGCTCCGCCGCGGCAAGCACCGCAGACCGAACGAGGCAGCTGTTCGACTACGTGACGGGCAACGAATTCCGCCTGCTGGTCGAAAACCTGGTCGACGGCTTCGCAGCCATGCAGCGCGATCTTGAAACCGAGAAACGGTCGATCCAGTCAGCGTGGAAGCGACGCGAGACCCAACTGGACCGCGCGCTCCTCAATACAACCAACCTACACGCGGCAATTCGGGGTATCGGCGGCGACGCTGTCGCTCCGGTCGCCCAACTCGAATTCAGCAGGGATTAACGTCATGGCCAAGGTACTGTCTTTCAGGATGGCGCAGCTTCGGAACGATCAGCGCAAGAAGATTTTCCTCGCGACCGGAACCAAACGCCGGGTGACTCTCGAACAATACATCGAGATTCTCCGCCGGCAGAAGGCGGTCAACGAGTGAGCAGAGACACGGTGACGCTCGAGGGCGACTTGCCGGGTGACAACCGGGTTCAGTGCATCATCCGGATGCGGACGTACAACGCCCGGAAAATCCATCCGAAAAGTGCGATCAGCGCCATCGGGATCACGATGACCGCCAGGCCGCGAATGATGACGTCGAGACGTTCCTGCTGAATGTGTAGAAACACAAGCTCGGTGTAAGCCTCGCCGATGGCACTCGCCTGCTCACTCGTTGTCCCTTCGGTCAGCACGATTCGATGGCGATTGAGCATGTCGACGGTATCGAGGCTGGCGCCGTCTCCCGTGAACGCGCCTTTCCGCACCTCGAAGGTGTGGTCAACGGTCGGATTGTCGATCGGAGGACTCCCCTTGACGACAACGTGCACCCGCTCACGCAGGACCGGTTCGAGCCGGAACTCGAGTGTCGTGCGCAGCTTGGGATCAACAATCGAGGGCCAGTCGAGCACAAGCATCACCATGACGATTGCACAATACACACTGCAAAACGCGAGGATGCCGGCCAGCCAAGTCTTGGTCATCCGGCAAAGGTACCGTCGTTCCCGGCTCAAGGAAAGCGCGGGCACCGCGTGAACCAGCCTTCCGCGGTTCAAGATTGACCGCGTATCGATCAAACTCGGGCCATGGCGACCGATCACACGCAGAGCGGGGGCGACACCCTGGCAACTGACGTCAACAGCGGCGGCGCACTGGCGGCCATCGAGCGGAATCTGGCCGACGGGTCCTACCGCGTCGGCGAGTGGCAGCGTTGGCTTGCCGCGATCGAACAGGACCCCACGTTCAACCTGAGCGCGTCCGCTGAACAGGTCGACCGTGTCAGCAACCAACTCCACCGACGCAACGGATTCCGTGAGTTTTCGTTCGACACCGTGTGGTGCGGCCAGTGGCTGCTCGCCATTGCCGGGCTGACTGTCATGGTGACCGGATCGGTGACCGGAGTTGTCATCGGGACCGGTCTG
Source organism: Gammaproteobacteria bacterium (assembly GCA_002728675.1). Lineage (GTDB taxonomy): Bacteria > Pseudomonadota > Gammaproteobacteria > Pseudomonadales > Azotimanducaceae. Next base: position 18,919 of record PBVL01000107.1, on the reverse strand, counting down.
CTGGCGCTCGCCGCGCAGCCACTCATCAAGTCGAGCGTCGGTCTGCTGCTTGGCGTCCGCTACGCGTATGCCTACCTCTGGTACGTCGAACCCCGCTTCAAGATGCGTTACTCCACCTACCTCGGGCTGTCATCCAATGCGCGCATTGGCCTGCATCTCGCCGGCTCCCTGGGGACACCAGCCGCCCTCCTTACGGGCTGCCTCTGTGCCGATTCGGCAGGGTCGACGTTGTGGACAGTTGTCATCGGCCTCGCCTTCGCGGGAGCGACCGCACTGCAGGTAGGTGCGTTCGTCGCTGAGTCGCTGGACGTGCGGCATGTCGCGGGCTTCCGACTCGCCAACCTCACGAGTCCCGCCACCGCCGCACGCGAGTTGCGCAAGGCAAGGCAAACGAGCCGTTGACCTGCCCGCTCACACGGCAAGCGATCTGAATGCGGCGAGCGCAGCCTCGCGGGAGCCTTTCAGATCGACCATCGGAGCGGGGTAGGTCTCACCCAGCACAATATCTGCAGCCGCCAGTTCCTCCCCGGGCGCGGTCCAGGGGGAGTACAGATGGCGCGGCGGACAGCCGCGCAGCTCAGGTATCCATCGGCGTATGTAGCGACCGTCCGGGTCGAACTTACGGCCCTGCGTCACCGGGTTGAAGATCCGGAAGTAGGGCGCGGCCTCCGCGCCGCAGCCTGCGACCCACTGCCAGCTGGCGCTGTTGTTGGCGAGATCGGCATCCACCAACGTATCCCAGAACCACCGTGCGCCGCAGCGCCAGTCGATCCCGAGATTCTTCACGAGGAACGAGGCGACGATCATCCGAACCCGGTTGTGCATGTATCCGGTCTGCCAAAGCTCCCGCATGCCGGCGTCCACAATCGGAATGCCGGTCCGACCGTTCTGCCACGCGCGCAGAGTCGACTCATCGGCGCGCCAGGGAAACGCGTCGAACTTCGGCTGGAGATTGGCCTCGGGCAGTTGGGGAAAGTGGTACAGCATGCTGTACGAAAACTCCCGCCAGCCGAGTTCCGACCGGAAGTGGTCGGCGTTCCCGTCCGGAGCGTCGCTGACCGCCTGCTCCTCCCTGTCGAGAGACGCATGCCAGGCAACGTTCGGCGACAGCTCACCAAAATGGAGGTGCGGCGAAAGGCGTGAAACGGATTCGCGATCCGGGAAGTTCCGCCCCTCCCGATAGTCCGCAAGACCGGACCCGAGAAACTGCGCGAGGCGTTCCCGCGCGCCCGACTCTCCCGGCTGCCAGTGTGGTTCGAGCGACTCGTGCCAGGGTGTCGGCGGCAGCAAACCAAGTTCGGCCACTTCAGTCGGTGGGAGATCACGGACCAGTTCGAGCTCCGGCGCCGGCAGGGGATTTCTGGGTGGGATCGCATTCAGACACCCTCTGCGGAAATAGGGCGTGAACACCCGATAGGGCGTACCGTCCGGCTTCGACACGTCCCAGGGCTCCCACAGCAACGACGCGTTGCTGCTCCTGACCTCGATTCCCCGTTCATGAAGCTCACGCTTCAGCAGAGAATCACGCGTAACGCGCCATGGCTCGTAACACCTGTTCCAGGTGACCAGGCGCGCACCAACCTGCTCCGCCAGCGCCGGAAGACACTCCCGGGCATTCCCTGTTACGACGTGCAGCCGGCCCCCGAGAGAGGCGTTCAACCGCTCGAGTGAACGGTGCAACCACCAACGGCTGGCGCCGCCCATGGCATGCGGCCCCGCACTGACGTCGTCCAGCACATAGACCGGCAGGACGGCACCGTGGCGCGCGGCCTCGGTCAGTGCAGGGTTGTCGCCGAGGCGAAGATCCTGGCGAAACCAGTGAATGGCAAGGTCGGGCATGGCAGAAACGGCCGGGGTTCGAGGTATCTACGCGTGGGCGGCGCAACCGGACCATCGCACCCCGATTCAGTCGACCGGCCGCCCGACAAGGTAGACCTCCATCGACTCCTGATCCGGGTGCACACGGTGCTCACCAAAACTAAGTGCCCGCAGCACCGGCGTGTCGCGCCGGTACCAGCTTGCCCAGGTCAGCGGCGTGTCCCCGTTGACATCGCGAATTTCGCGATGGGCGCCGGCTTCGATCAACTCCACGATGCTGGCAAGGAATCCGAACGCAGCCGCGCGGTGCAAGGGCGTTTCGCCAAGGGTTCTCGAGTCGCTCATGAAGGCGCCGGTCTCGACTCCGGGCTCCATCGTCACGTTGGGCTCCGCGCCCGCCCGCAGCAACACTGAGACCACGCGCTCCGTTGTCGTCCCCGGCCTGACGAGCGCACAGTGCAGCCGTGACTCGCGTGCCGGACCAGGCGCATCGTTCACGTCCGCGCCCTGTTCCGCCAGGAATTCGACCAGCCGCCAGTGACCGTGGAAGGCCGCGCCAGCAAGATCGTAGTTGTGACCTAACGACGATAGCGGGGCGCCATGGGCGAGGAGGTGACGAATCGCCGACACGTCACCGTAGTACGCGCACCACTCGATAAGCGTGGCCCCGCCCGTCGTGGCATCTACCGGATTGGCATCTTTCAGCCACCCGAACTCCAGGTCCGTTCGCCCTTCAGCGACTCGCTCCAGCATTGCACGCTACCCCGGCTGTGATGCACCAAGACTACTGCAGACGTGCAGGTGATTCGCGGCAGGGCTCACGCCAGGTCCCGGGATGCTTCCGTTGCGACGGCCGTCGACCGCGCGAAGGCACTCCGTGCGGCGTTTCGTCGCCGGTACGGGTTGCAGCGGAAGCTCAGCCCGCGCGCTGGTCCTCAGCAACCTTTTTCGCGGAGTCGCGCTCGCCGAGGCGATCGGACAGTTCCCGCGCGGCGGGCAGGTCCCCGAACAGGTCCAGCCCCAGCGTCCGCTTGCCTGCCGCGTGAGCGAGCCCGAACGAGTAGTTGAAGACGATATCCGCAAGCGTGAACTCCGATCCGGCCACGAAGGGTGAGAAGGCAGCCGTGCGTTTCAAAGCGTTGACACCCTTCGCCAGATTCACCCGTGCGGTCTCCTTGACTTCATCGGTGACGGTGCCGCCAAAAAAGGCCTCGGGGAAACAGGTTCTGGCCGGCAGTTCGATGTACAACTCCAGCTGTTTCATCAGGACGCGCACACGCGCCCTGGCCATCGGCTCTTCCGGCAGGAGCGAGGCACCCCCACCCGTCTCGTCCAGGTACTCGAGAATCACGCTCGTCTCACTGAGGAAGCCGGCCTCCGTTTCGATGAACGGAACCTTGCCCATGGGACTGCGGGCGAGCATGGATTCGTCCTGGCTGGTTTGCACCTCGACGAATTCATAGTCGATGCCTTTTTCGAGAAGGGCCATCTTGACCATGTTGAAATAGTTGCTGAGCGGAAAGCCGTAGAGTTTGATCATGTTGTCTGAGTCCTGTGCTGCAGGGCAGGATCACCCGCCTGTTCGATGATGCCCGAGATGACCGATTCAGGCAGTGGTGGCCCGGCGTTCGCCGCTCCGGCTTGCCCGGCCCCCCGGATGTGATGAACCAGAACCACTGCAGAGGTGCAGGTGATTCGCCCAGGGTGAGCGCTACCGCCAGGTCTTGCGCTGCTTCCACCGGCGCCGACCCCGAACCCCTTCGTCCTTCATGCCGAGGTAAAACTCCTGGATGTCCGTCGCCTGACTGAGCCGTTCGCACGTGTCTTCCATCACGAGTCGCCCCACTTCCATGACGTAGCCATAGTCGCCTATGTCGAGCGCCATCTTCGCGTTTTGTTCGACAAGCAGAATTGTGACGCCCTGTTCCTTGTTCAGACGCTGAACGATCTCACCGATTTCGCCGACCAGGCGTGGCGAGAGTCCGAGCGACGGTTCGTCGAGCAGCATCAGCCGCGGGCGTGACATGAGCGCGCGTCCAATAGCCAGCATCTGCTGCTGGCCCCCCGACAGGTACCCCGCCTCGCGTTTGGCGAACTCGCGCAGGATTGGGAAGTAGCCGTAGACGAGTTCAAGGTCTTCACTCCAGTCGTCCCGACGGGAGTAGGCACCCATGCGCAGATTTTCTTCGACGTTCAGGAACGGAAACACCTCACGGCCTTCAGGGACATGGGCAATCCCGGCGCGCGCTACCTTGTCCGGGTCGAGTCCGGTGATCTCGGTGCCGTCGAACGTCACAGAGCCCTTTTGCGGATCCATCGCGCCGCTGATGGTCTTCAGCACGGTCGTCTTGCCCGCTCCGTTCGCACCGAGCAGGACGACAATCTGGCCGGGTTCGACGTTCAGTGAAACGCCGCGAATCGCCATGACCGGCCCGTAGTACGTTTCGACATTCAGAATCTTCAGCAGCGGTTCCATCAGTCCCCCAGATATGCCCGCAGGACTTCCGGATGGTTCTGGATCTCCTCTGGCGTGCCAATCGCGATCAGCGCGCCATCCGCCAGCGCCATCACGCGATTGGAGGCTCTGGAGACAAGATTCATGTCGTGCTCGACCATCAGTATCGTGATGCCGAGTTCTTCGTTGATGTCTTCGATCTGGAACGCGAGATCTTCGGTCTCTTCCGGGTTGAGTCCGGAGGATGGTTCGTCCAGCAGGAGCAGCGTTGGTTCGATGCACAGCGCGCGGGCCACCTCGACCATCTTCCGCACACCGTAAGGCAGATTGGCAATGACTTGATCGCGGTAACTCTGCAGATCGAGCAGATCGATCACATCCTCGACCTTCTGCCGGAACGCAACCTCCTGCCGCCGCACGCTCGGCAGGAACAGCATCTCCGACAGCAGATTCGTGCGCCGGTGCACGTGCCGGCCGATCATGAGGTTCTTCAGCACCGTTTCGTGATCGAACAGCTCGGTATTCTGGAACGTGCGCGCAATACCGATCTCCGCAATTCGATGCGCGGGCGTGGTCGAGAAGTCGACATCGCCCAGGTGCAGGCTCCCACCCTCGCAGTCGTACAGGCGGCTGATCAGATTGAAGAGCGTCGTCTTCCCCGCGCCGTTCGGCCCGATGATGGAGAAGACCTCGCCTTCCTCGACGCTGAACGACACGTCGCGCACCGCCTTGATGCCACCAAAGCTGACCGACCCGTTGTCCATTCTGAAAAGACTCATCAGAACCTTTCCGTAGCCGTTCGAGAGAAACTCATCTGACACGTTCCGTGCGCAGGTACGTCTTGAAGCGCTTGTACGTTGCCTTGCGGTAGAGCGGAAACTCCTCGAAGTACGCGCGGATCTTCTGCCAGCGCCCGTAGATCCCCAGCGGTTCGTAGATGAGCACCAGGATCAGAATGAGGCCGAAAACGCCCGGCTCGATGCCCGGAATCTGTGCGACCGCGGGTGGCAGGTTGTCGCGGGCGAGCGCGATGGCCTGTGGCAGGAGCCCGATGAAGATAGCCCCATAGATCACACCGTGGAGCGACCCCACGCCTCCAACGACGACCATGAGCAACAGTTGGATCGAGGTCAGCAATGTGAAACTGTCCGGCGCAAGGTAGCCAATGCGATGCGAGAAGAGCCCGCCTGCAAGTCCGGTGAAGGCCGCGGACAGCGCAAACGCAACCGTTTTGGTCGTCGCCAGATTGATCCCCATGCTCTGGGCGGAGATCTCCGAGTCCCGGATGGCGATCATGGCCCGTCCGGCCGGCGAGCGAAGCAGGTTCAGTGCCAACACCAGCGCACCCACCAGCACCGCGAGGCACAGGTAGTAGAACGCCATCGGGTCCGTCATATCGAAGCCGAACAGCGTCGCGACCGGGACCGCCATTCCGCGGAAACCGCCGGTCACAGACTCCCAGTGCTCGATGACCCGTTCCACGATGATGGCAAACGCCAGCGTTGCCACCGCGAGATAGATACCCGTCATGCGCAGCGCGGGGATCCCGACGATCGCACCGACCAGCGCGGACAGCAGCGTTGCCCCCGTGAGGGCAACCGGAAAGGGCAGGCCCTGTGTAAGCAGCCACGCGTGTGTATACGCGCCGATTGCGAGGAATGCGGCATGGCCGAGGCTGACAAGCCCCGTGTAGCCAACGAGCAGCATGAGGCCGATGCCCGCAATCGCGTAGATGAAGACGAGCGAGAACTCGCCCAGATAGAAAGTATCGAGCGCGAGGGGTGCAGCGAGCACGATCACCATCAGGAGGCCGTACCAGAACACCTGGCCGCTGTGCTTGATGAGATCGACGTCCTGTCCGTAGCTCGTCTTGCGTATGAATCGCATCGCGCCGCCCTCAGACCTTTTTCTTCTGCATGGTGGCGAAGATGCCTTCAGGACGGATCATGAGCATCAACAGCAGGATGACGTAGGCGCTCATGTCCGAGAAGCCAGGCGGCAGATAGAGACCCGCAAACTGCTCAACGAGGCCCACGATGAGCCCGCCAACGATTGCTCCCGGCAGGCTGCCAAAGCCACCCACGATCGCCGCCGCAAACGCCTTGACCCCGATGAACCCCATGAGCGGATCAACCAGCATGACCGGCGCCACGAGGATTCCCGCGGTTGCGGAGATCACCGCCGACAGCGCCCACACCATCGCGAAGATCGCCTTGACCGGAATCCCGACGTAATAGGCCGCGAGCTGATTCTGCGACGCCGCCTGCATCGCGATTCCGAGTCGCGTGAACTTGAAGAAGATGAACAGCACGCCGCACAGCAGCAAGGTGCCAACGACAATCGCGAGGTTCTCGTACCCGACGATCAGATCACCAAATCGAAAGACGCCGCCCGCAAACGGTGTGTCAAGCGCCCGGGGTTCGTTCCCCCAGATCGCTCCCGCGACGGCGCGCAGGATGAACCCGAGCCCAATGGTCAGCATGAGCACCGCGAACGGCGGTTCGCCCAGCATCGGGCGGAGCGCCACGCGCTCCAGGATTGCGCCGAAGGCCGCCATCGACAGGAACGTCAGCAGGATCACCACGCCGAAGTTCAGCTCGAGCAGGTTGCTGAATGTGTAGGCGAGAAACGCGCCCAACATCATCATGTCGCCCTGCGCGAAATTGACCATCTCGGTCGCCTTGTAGATCAGGACGAACCCCAGGGCGATCAGCCCGTAGACACATCCCTGCGACAGGCCACTGATGATGAGTTGTACAACTTCCAATGAACCGCGGTCCCCAATTCCCGAGAGCCTGCGCACGTCGCGCGACCCGACAGGCGCCCCGCGCCCGCATGACTGACGAATCAGGGACAGAATTCTACGCGAGCAGCGCGCATAAGTCCGATCTCCGCCCCGCGGCCCGTGCGCCTGACGGGTTGGTCAGTCGGTCACCCCCCGATGTTTCAGCAGTAGCGCAACTTCAGCGTCCCGACCGCGGAAGCGGCGATCGGGTTCGACAGGGTCTTAGGTGCCACCGCGCTTCAGCACGTGCTCCCGAAACGCACTTGCGGTCGCCTGATCGTAGCGGCCGTTTTCCCTGAACGCCTCATACCCGTCTGCATCCGGCACTTCGGCCACGTGGGATGCAAGCAGCTTCTTCAAACGCTGGCGCGAAGTCTTCCGTACGGATGGCGCGAAACGGCGGCGTCCGGAATGGTGTTTCCAGTCTCCCGCAAACACACTGACCATTGGTCCGCGCACCCGTTCTCCAGCGCGTACCGTACAGGGCAGACGCAAGGCTGAAAGGAACCACCCGCCACAGGCTTGCGATGACAGCATCGTGAGGATCAAGATGCGCCGACTCGCCCGCCCGGCCAGCGCGCGCCGCACCCGAGACTGGAGCAGCCATGACCTTTCGCGACTTCGACATGAAACAGGACATGAAGGCCGTCCAGCGCATCTGGCAGGAATGCGGCTGGGTCGACGAAAGCGAGGCCAGGTGGCTCGAGGACTTCTTCGGCGTCGGCACGGCGCTCGTCGCACCATCGACGGCGAGGCCGAATGCAGCGTACACAGCACGCCAGGGACCATCCGGTATCTGGGTGAGACACTCCCACTGGGTGCTGTCACCGCGGTGACCACCAGCCGAATCGCGAGGAAAACGGGCTTTGCGCGCCAGCTGACCGCACGCCTGCTCGCCCGCCAGGCGGACCAGGGCTGTGCCGTCAGCGCGCTCGGTATGTTCGATCAGGGCGTCTACGACAAAGTCGGGTACGGCACGGGCGCGTACGAGCAGTGGATCACCTTCGATCCGACCACGCTCACCCTGGACCACCCGTTCCGTCCGCCCAAACGGCTGACCCCTAAAGATTACCAAGCAATCCATGCGTGCCTGCGGGCACGCCGCAAGACCCACGGCGGTGTGGACCTGGTGCCGCCCGGGATCATGCGCGCGGAGTTGAACTGGACAGAGAACCCGTTTGGCTACGGCTACTACGACGGACCTCGCGGCACGCTGTCACATTTCGTCTGGGGCAGCGCCAAGGGCGAACACGGACCGTACGAAATCTCCATTCGCGCCTTACAGACCACCGATCAGCTTCTCGAACTGCTCGCACTCATCCAATCCTGGGGCGATCAGGTCAGCGCNGTCGGCATGCTGGAATTCCGCGATGTCCAGTTGNAGGACTTCATCCGCCAGCCAATGCGACACCGGCGCGTAACGCTCGGGAGCAAATTCGAGACCCGCAGCGGCTCCCTCGCCTACTGGCAGGCGCGCATCCTCGATCTGCACGCATGCCTCGCCAGGACGCACCTGCCGGGCCTTGAAGTCCGTTTCAATCTGGATCTGACCGACCCGGTGACCGCAAGCCCCCTTGACGGCAGTAACTGGCAGGGCATCGGCGGGCAGTACGTCGTGACCCTTGGACCCGAGTCGTCCGCAGGGCCGGGCGAGGCCGCCGATCTGCCAACCCTGCGCACATCGGTCAACGCGTTCACACGGCTGTGGCTGGGCGTGCGCCCTGCATCGAGTCTCGCAATCACGACGGACCTCGTGGGTCCTGAGGACCTGCTGAAGGCGCTGGATGACGCGGTGCACATTCCGACCCCGCAGCTCGAGTGGGATTTCTGACTCGCCAGGAGACGCCTGCCCGTCAACGTTGACCTGCGGGCTGAAGAATCGTTTACCTTGTCTACGCGCCACCATTGAGGATCACACCATGCCCAACATGACGACCAGCGAACGCGACGCCTTCCTGAAGGAGCCGGGCGTGTTGCTCCACATCGGCACCGTGCGCGAGGACGGCACCCCGCTGGTCACGCCGATCTGGTTCATCTACGACGGGACCTCGATCCTGTTCACTCCGCGGGAGAAGTCAGCGTGGTACGCCTGCATGCAACGCGATCCGCGTGTCACGCTATGCATCGACGAGCAGCCGCTGCCGTACCGCAAGGTCATCATTGACGGCAGCGTGACGGTTGAGCACGACCTCGGCAATGACGCTGCCTGGCGGGACCTGTATCAGCGCATCGCATCGCGCTACGTGCCGGAGGAAGCCGCGGCCGCGTACGTGCGCAACACGATCGATCAACCCCGCGCCCTGCTGCGGGTGGAGCTTGGCAAGTCGAAGGTCACGACGTGGCGGATGCCGGTCGAGGGTGAGGACGTCACCGGAATCTGGCACACGCGCTATTACGCGGAAGGCTCGGACTACGCGAGAAAGTCGCGGGACGGTTGACGGGTCCGGAGGCCGGGCCCCGTCCCCCGAGCCTCAGACCGGGCGATAGAATTTGTCCCGGGACCGCACGGGATCGAGCAGCGACCAATCGCCTTGTTCGACCTCGTGTCCTTCCGGAAACGGGGGACGCGGCTCGATATCGAGCGCTTCCAGCACACGGTCGTCCAGGTAGTAGCACTGCGCGATGTTGCTCATCAGCAAACGCATGAACGACTCACGCGCACCCTGCAGATCCACCGCAAGCTTCCCGGCATCGTCCGCGGCCAGCTCGACATAGCGGGCGTCGTGACGCTCCCCCGCCATCGACTCCATCGCGGCGATTCCAGCCTTCAGGACATCGGACGCTTCGGCACAACGCAGCGCCACGGCAGCGAAGATCGCATCGTCATCCGCGCCGGGCACGCCGAACTCCTCGCTCGCCGGAATCATCAGGCCCGCGACGCGACGCATCGCTGCAAGTTCGTCTTCGGTGAACGGGTTGTCGCTCTTGATCAGGTCACTCACGGCATTCCCCTCAGTCGAACAGGTTGGCAAGGCGGGACTTCATCTGGTCGGCGACGTACAACGCCAGCGCCTGAATGGTCCGGGTCGGATTCACACCGGCGGACGTCACAAAGATCGAGCCGTCGACGATGAAGAGGTTCCTCGCGTCATGCGCCCGCCCCCACTCGTTGACGACCGACCTCGATGGATCGGTGCCCATGCGTGTGGTGCCCATCAGGTGCCAGCCGCCAACGCCGATCGGAGACTCCGTCATGACGTCCGTGGCGCCCGCCGCCTTCAGGACCTCGGTGCCGCGTTCAACCGCGAAGTCGAGCATGCGCCGGGAGTTCTCCGACAGCGTGTAGTCGATCTTCGGCGCGGGGATGCCGTCCGGATCTTTCAACTGCGGATCGAGTGTCACGGTGTTGTGTTCTTCAGGCAGATCTTCACAGATGGCAACCATGCCGCTGATTCGATTCACGAGTTCCCGGTACGCGGCGTGGTGCCCCGCGCCAAACGGTATCCGGCCGGAGAACAGCCCTGTGAGCGCGGTCGCCACGGGCGCCCGACCACGGGTGCACTCGTACGTGAACCCTCTCACATAGCCCCGATCGCGATCGGTCTCATAGAATTCCTGGCTCCAGATACAGTTGCCCGGGCCGCGGTAGCCGTCGAGCGCCTCAGGGAAGATGCCCTGAATGGACGCATACGGATGGAACATCAGATTTTTGCCGACGAGACCGCTGGAATTGGCCAGACCATCCGGGTGCGCTCCGCCCGCGGAATTGAGCAGCAGTCGCGGCGTTCCGACGCCGTTGCACGCAACGATGACGATGTGCGCGCCCTGCCAGTGTTCAGTGCCGTCCGCGTCGTAGTAGCGCACGCCCGTTGCCATGCCGTCGTCGCCCGTTGTGATCTCCGCGACCCGGCAACGGGTCCGCAGTTCGACACCCGCGCGAATCGCGGCCGGCCAGTATGTGACGTCCGTTGACGCTTTGGCTCCCTGCGCACAACCCATCGTGCAGGCGCCAAGATTGATGCACTGGTCCCGCCCCTCGTAGGGCTCGCTCGCAATGGCGCTGTCGGACGGCCACCAGTGCCAGCCCTGCGCATTGAAGCCCTCAGCAAGCTTCGCTCCCGACTTGCCGAGCGGCAGCGGCGGCATCACCTGGGGTTTGTCGGGATACGCGGGGTCTCCCGCGAGACCGGACACGCCCATCATGCGATCGTTTTCGTCATAGAACGGCGACAGCGTCTCGTAGTCGATTGGCCAGTCGTCAGCGACCCCGTCGAGGCTCTTCACGGCAAAGTCCGACGGATGAAACCGGGGGAAGTGCCCCGCATAGAGGATCGTGCCACCTCCGACGCCGTTGAAGTTGGCAACCGCAATCGGCGAGTTCTTCTCGTTGATCGGGTAGTCGGTGACCTTCGCGCGACGATTGGGGCTGATGCTGAACTCGCCCATCGCGCGCGACTCCCAGTCTCGGGAGTTGCTCGGATAGTCCGACGGATTGACCCAGTCACCCTGCTCCATGCAAACGATCCGCATGCGCGTCTCGGCAAGGCTCCAGGCGATCGCCCCACCCGACGCGCCCGCGCCGACAATCAATACGTCTACCGGCTCTTCGGCCATTCTCTGCACTCCCTCACGACACGCCTGACGAGACGCGAGCATAGGCGAGCCTCCGTCGGGTCCGCAATTCGCATCCGCGCGTCCTTGTCAGCAACCGGCCGGCGGCCTTTCCGCAATTCCCTGATGGCACCTACCGCAATTGCCCAATCGCTCTTGTATGCTTCGGCGTTCACCGCATCGCAGGCAAGGACACGACTATGGAATTTGGGGCGCAGGTCAGCTGTTACCGAACGAGTTGGGACAACATCAAGGCCATCGTGGATCGGCTCGAGGCGGGACGCTGGGGCAGCGTCTGGTTCGCCGATCACTACATCCCGCCCCCCGGACGCCCCGAGGAAGAGCACCTCAACGCATTCGAAGGGATGGCCCTCATCGCGGCGGTAGCGGGCTTCACTGAGAAGCTGCGCCTCGGTCACCTCGTGCTCGGCAACACGTACCGCAACCCGGCGCTCGTTGCGAAAATGGCGGGAACGATCGACCAGATCTCACACGGACGCTTCTGCCTGTCGATCGGCGCCGCGTGGTTCAAGCGCGAACACGAGGCCTACGGCTGGGACTTCCCTTCGATGAAGGAGCGTCAGGACCGACTTGAAGAAGCGTGCAAACTGATTCGCGAGCTGATCCACGCCGACGGGCCCGTCACCCACGAGGGCGAGTACTACAAGCTCGACAACGCTCTCCTCGCGCCGGGGAGCTTCGGCGATCCGATTCCCATCATGGTCGGCGGCACGGGCGAGAAGCGCACGCTGCGCACGCTCGCGCGCTATGGCGACGTGTTCAACCTGGACGGCTGGGCGGGGGGCCCGATGACCGCCGAGTACCTGAACTACAAGTGGTCAGTGGTGGAGCGTCATTGTGAAAATACGGGGCGCGACCCGGCCGAAATCCGCAAGACCATTCTGATACCGGCGCTGCTCTCGGACGACAAGGCCGCCGTGGATGCGTTCATGCAGGGACGGCGCCTCGGCGCGGGCAGCGCCGCGGGATCAAAGAACTACATCATCGACCGGGTTGGCGAGATCATCGACGCGGGGGTCGACGAGATCATGTTCGGCGGGATCCTGTCCGACCAGCCGGACGAGTTCGTCCGCTTCGAAGAAGAGGTCATCGCCGCGTTCGACTGACCGGCGCTTTCCGGGGAGAGCCCCCTGGGGCGCTCCCCGCACTCAGGCGTTGCGGATCGTCAGGCCGCCGTCCACGGGCAGAGCCACGCCCGTAATGTACTGCGCCGCCGGCAACACCAGCGACAGCGTACCGTGCGCGACCTCCTCGGGTTCAGCGTATCGTCGCAGCGCGACGCGACGCTTGGCGAAAATGGTCTTGTGCTCTTCGGCGATGTTCGACGTCATCCCCGTCCGAATGGGACCGGGACAGATGCAGTTGACGGTGATCGCCTCCGGCCCGAGTTCCACGGCGAGCGATCGGGTCAGGCCAATCACGCCGGTCTTCGCGGCCGTGTACGGGCTCACGCCGGGGCTAGCACCCCAGCCTTCCGTCGACGCGATGTTGACGATGCGGGGGTTTGCCGCCCCCCGCAGATGCGGCAACGCGGCGCGCACCATGCGCACGTGCGCGGTCAGGAGCACGGACAATGCCTTGTCCCAGATGGATTCGTAGTCGTCCGCGTCGATCGGCGAACCCGCACCGATACCCGCGTTGTTCACCAGAATGTCGATGCCACCGAAGTCGCGCGCAACGTCTGCGATGAGTTGCTTGATCGCCTCACCGTCGGAGAGATCGACCGCATACGCACGGGCTTCGCCCCCGTCGGCGGTGATCTCGTCCACCACCACACCAAGCGCCTCCGGGTTGATGTCGACGCAGGCGACGCGCGCTTTCTCGTCCGCAAACAGGTGGGCTGTGGCTCGCCCCATGCCGCTGGCGGCGCCGGTCACGATGGCAACACTGCCTTCGATCGAGCGTGAAAGGGTCGATAGCGTCATGGCGAGAACTCCTGGAGGGAATGGCGCGCGGAGTCTAGCACCGTCACCCTCCCCGTCGACGCGCCCCGCCATGACGCCTAAGGTATAGTGCCGGGCTTTGCATGGTCGGGACCAATGCGCTACTGCCGGATCGAGGTCGCGAAGCAGGCCTACAACTTCTCGATTGCGCACTTCACCATCTTCTCAGCAACCAGCCGCGAGGATCTGCACGGCCACAACTTCCAGGTGGAGTGCGAGCTCGAAGCGCCGGTGGGCGATGACGGTCTGATGTTCGACTACGCGATCATCAAGCGCACCTTAAAAGAACTGTGCGACGCAATTGACGAGAAGACAATCCTGCCGGAACGTTCGCCTCATCTGACCCTCGGCGCGCGGGACGGGTATCTCAGCGCGGAGTTTGACGGAGAAACCCTGCTGTTCCTCGCCCGGGACGTGATGACGCTTCCCGTCGCCAACACCACCGTCGAAGAATTCTCGAACTACTTCCTCGACAAGATCGTCAGCCATCCGGCGCTCGAAGGCCGGGGCGTGCGCGAGGTCCTCGTAAAGGTTTCATCAAGCCCCGGACAGCGCGGGGTCAGTTGTTGGAAAGACCCAAATCGACACCCGAATCAAAAAGGGGAGAATGCGTAAATGCCCATTGCCTTCATTACCGGCGCCAGCAAAGGCATCGGGCTTGCAACCGCCCGCCAGATGCTCGAAGCGGGATCCCGGGTCATCAACTTCTCCCGGTCCCCGAGTCCGGCGGGAGGGATCGAGAACCACGCCGTCGATCTTTCAAAAAGCGACGCTGAGAGTGCTGTCACGGCACTCGTCGATGCACTGCTGCCTGGCAGCGACCGCGAGACGATCACTCTCGTTCACAACGCGGCCAAACTGCAGAACGACACGGCCGACAACCTCTCCGCGGCAAGCTTCGAGAACATCTTCCGCATCAATGTCCTCGGCCCGCACATCCTGAATCAGGCCCTCATCCCCCGGATGGGACCAGGCTCATCGATCCTCTACATCGGCTCGACACTGTCCGAGAAGGCAGTCCCCAACTCGTACAGTTACGTCACGACCAAGCACGCGATGATCGGCCAGATGCGCGCCACCTGCCAGGACCTTGCCGGGACCGGCATCCACACCGCGTGTATCTGCCCGGGGTTCACCGACACCGAGATGCTGCGCGAGCATGTCGACCACGACGCGGGGGTCCTCGAAGCGGTCAGCGGCATGTCGGCATTCGGTCGCCTGATCACGCCTGATGAGATCGCCTCGACCATCACGTTCTGCGCGGGTAACCCGGTCGTCAACGGGGCCATCATTCACGCAAATCTGGGGCAGGTCGAACGATGATCAGCGACATGCTGCGCGAACGGCGCGAACGCGTCTTCCTGGTGTTCGCCGGGACCTTCCTGTGCGCGATGACAATGCTCAACATCATCGGCATCACACGTTTCGTCGAGCTGGGTCCACTCGCCCTCGCCGTCGGCGTACTGCCGTATCCGTTGACCTTCCTGTGCACGGATCTGATCAGCGAGCTGTACGGCCGGGCCCGGGCAAACTTCCTCGTGACGGTGGGGCTCGGGCTGAACGGATTCATCCTGTTCGTGATGTGGCTGGGGCAGGCCATGCCGGGAGTCCCCATCGGGAGCCAGCCCCCGTGGCAGGTCATTGCGCTTGCCGAAGACGTCGCGCTGCCGAACGGCTCGGTCGTCACCGGTTCCGTCGAGCTGTTCTCGCTGCTCTATGCGACCACGTCAGGCGCGGTCGTGGCGAGCATGATGGCGTACATCGCCGCGCAGTATTGCGACGTATTCATGTTTCACTTCTGGAAGCGCCTCACGAACGGCAAACACCTCTGGCTCAGAAACAACGGCAGCACGCTCGTCAGTCAGGGTGTGGACTCCTTCATGGTGATCACAGTGACGTTCGGCGCGCAGTTCCTTGCCGGCAATATGACCGTGAAGGCCATGCTGGTGCTGATGGGGAGCAACTATCTGTTCAAGATGATGGTCGCGCTCGCCGACACCCCGTTCTTCTATCTCGGAACCCATTACCTGTCGCGATATCTCGAGTTCACGGAAGAGGAACTGGCGGTCCATAGTCAGCAGTAGCAGCAGGACCCCGGCGCAATGGAACAGCAGCGCGACGCATACGGACTGGAGTGGACCGTATCGGCGCGGAACGACCTGACTCAGCTCGAGTCCGCAGTCACGAGCTATCTTGCATCGCTGCCAGACACTCCGGACATCCTGACACGCGTAACGTCCGGCCCGTCACCGATGCCCATAGCGCTCGCGATGCAGGCGGCGTTGCTCAAGATGTCGGGCGACCCGCGCGTGAGGCCCGCGCTGACCGAAGCCCTCGGCACATTGCAGAGCCACTACCGGGAAATGAACGCGCGCGAACTTGCGCACATGCGGGCGCTCGAACTCTGGGCCGCCGAGCATCTCGACGAGGCGACCGAGGCGTACGAGGCGATCCTCTCCGAGTACCCGCTCGACATGCTCGCGCTGCGCTTTGCCCATTACCTGCATTTCTATGCCGGAGACGCCAAGGCGCTCCGCGACTCGGTGGCGAGGGTGTATCCGGCATGGCCGAGGGAGAGCCCCTGGCACGGCTACCTGGACGGCATGTACGCCTTCGGGCTCGAGGAAGCCGGCGACTATGCCGGGGCCGAAGCGCACGGAATGGCCGCCCTTGCGGTCGAACCCAAGGACATCTGGGCTGCCCACGCGGTTGTGCACGCCCTGTACATGACCGCACGCGCGGAGGAAGGCCTTGCCATCATCGAGCGGTTCGGCGACTGGCCCGGCCACACGAACTTCCGGTTTCACATGGTCTGGCACGAGGCCTTGCTGCACCTGCTGCAAGGCGACGCACCCAGCGCGCTCGCCATCTTCGATAACGCCCTGGTGGGTGCGATCCCGGACGACCTGTATCTCAATGCGGTCAACGCGTCCGCACTGCTGCTGCGGCTGCACATGCGCGGAGTGGACGTTGGGGACCGGTGGCGTCACCTCGACGCCATCTGTGAGAAGCGGGCAACAGACGACGAACTCGTGTTTGCGACGCTCCACTATCTGATCCCGCCAGCGATGGCCGGTGACGAGGACACCCTGCGGCGCGGGATCGACTCGATCGAACGCTGGGCACGTCGGGTGGACACCCAGGGGACCGTGTCGCGGGACGTTGGCGTCGCGGTTGCACATTCGATCGCGGCGCTCAGCGAGCAGGACCTCGAGCGCACGCGGGCACTGCTCGAACCGGCCCTGCCGGAATTGCACCGTATCGGCGGCAGCCACGCCCAGCGGGAGGGATTCGAAGAACTGCTGCTGTACGCATGCGGAGACTAGCCGACGCGCGTGCAGGCCGGAACCCTGCCCTCAGGAAACGTCGCGTTCGGCCTGACCGGTCGCGCGCTTGCGTTCAGCGCGCTCCCGCTCGAGCGCGTCGAGAATGTCACCCGGCAGGAGTGAACGCACGTCCGGTTCGATTGCCTTGCTGATGACGGCCTGGTTCGCCCGATAGTTGTTCCCTGCCGCGTCGCGCAGCAGCATGCCGTGATCGACGAGACAGCGCCGGAGCGTCACGTGATCGATTGAGGCAAACGGCTCGAGCCATTCGGTCAGGTGCTCGTTGATGTCCGCCTCTGCGAGGATACCTCGCGGATGGAACGACAATGCCGCAATCGCCAGGAACACTTCCGTGTCCTTGCGGCTCCTGGGCAGCCTGCGCATCCGCCCTCCCTTCAACAGCCGCCGGAGGATTCCCTCGGTTGCAGTGCGATCCATGACGGAGCCCGTCCGCGTCAGATACTGCGACCGCCGTCGACGTTGAGTGCCGTCCCGGTGATCATGTCGGCGTCACCGGAAGCGAGAAAACACACGGCGGCCGCGACGTCCGCCGGTTCCGCAAGGCGCCCGCGCGGAATCCCCGAGACAATGTTGGACTTCGCTTCGTTGTCGAGCTTGTCGACCCCGAGGGCACCCTTCATGAAACCCGTTTCGGCAGCGACCGGATTCACCGCATTGACGCGGATGTTGTGGCGGGCCACCTCGCCCGCGAGCCCGCGGGTCATGGTGACCACCGCCCCTTTGGACGCGTTGTAGGGCGTGACGCCGGCCCGCGGCGTGACCGCGCCAATGGACGCGGTATTGACGATGACGCCGCCGCCCGCCTCGATCATGTGCGGTACCGCAAACTTGCAACCCAGGAACACGCCTTTGACGTTGACGGCAAACACCCCGTCAAAGTCCTCTTCGCTGAGCTTCCACATGAGGCGGGAACGATGGGAGTAGCCGGCGTTGTTGACCAGAATGTCGATGCTGCCGAAGCGTTCGACACACCGTTCGACCATCGCTTCGACGTCCGCTGCCTGAGCGACGTCAACTCGAATGGACTCCGCCGCACCACCGGCATCAACGATGTCCCGGGCAACGGCGCCGCCGTTCGCTTCATCAATGTCGGCACAGAGCACGCACGCACCTTCCTCAGCCAGCCGCAGGGCAATCGCGCGCCCGAACACCGACCCAGCACCCGTGACTACCGCAGACTTCCCATCAAACCTGGCCACCGTTCCTCCGTTCGCCTCAGTACCAAAGCGGCGCAACCGTAGCACGTTTGCGAACCGTCTCGACATTGCCGCAGGGCATGGCTAGGCTTGTTCGCGCATCGCGCACTGCCTGGCGCAGCCGACGCCTGGCAGTAGCAGGAGACTCTGCAGTTCTGCCGTGAAACGGCCGACCCGCGCACTCCACATCCTCATGCTGTTCGTTGCTTTCTGGTGCCTTGTGCGCGCCAGGATCGCAGCGTACATCCCCATCATGGAGTTCTCCGAGGCGCGCTACGCCGAGATCGCGCGCAAACTGCTGTTCGAGCCAAACTGGATCACGCTCTGGTACACGGAGCTGATGCCCTTCTGGGGCAAGCCGCCGCTGGCGTTCTGGGCGACGGCGTGGAGCTTCGAACTGTTCGGCGTTGGCGAACTCAGCGCGCGGCTCCCCTCCATCGTCGCGACCCTTGGAACGGCTCTGTTGCTCTACATGCTGGTCAAACGGCAATCGAGCGAATCGCAGGCCGGGACCAGCACGATCCTCTACCTCACCCTGGCTCTCGTCATTCACACCGCCGGGGCCGTGATCACCGACCCCATCCTCATTTTGTGTACAACCGCGGTCATGACCGGATTCTGGCTCGCCGTGCAGCACCGGCAGGGGCGCTGGGGCGACGTTATGTGCGTGGCGCTTGGTCTCGTACTCATGACCAAGGGGCCGATCGCGCTCATCATGCCCGGGCTCGCGTGCGCCGCATGGGTTGCGATTCGGGGCGAGTGGCGCGCCTTTTCCACGGCATTCCACTGGATCACCGGACCCG